>URJE01000001.1 GCA_900547965.1 uncultured Eggerthella sp.
CCGCAGCCGATTCTCTAATTGAACCAGAGGCAGTTACAGCCCGCTTTTAACAAAAACACGCCTCGTTAAAAGACGCTCACTAACCGAAATTAAAGACTCAAAACAAAGGGCTCTGCCAAAGAAAACGGCAGAGCCCTCAACGTTAAAGTGGATAATCAGGCGAACAATTCCTCGATGCGACGAACCCCTTCTTTAGTAGCATCAGCATCACCAAATGCCGAAAGGCGAATGTATCCTTCACCAGAAGGCCCGAATCCAGCTCCAGGCGTAGTGATGACGTTCGCCTTTTCCAACAGCAAGGTAAACAAATCCCACGATCCCATTCCTTGGGGCGCTTTGCACCAAACATACGGGCTGTTTACCGCACCGTACACTTCAAAGCCCGCACGCTCCAAACCTTCTTTGATTACACGCGCATTGGCTCGATAGTAATCGAGCGTTTCCTCGACCTGCCTATTGCCCTCATCGGTATAAATAGCGGCAGCACCGCGCTGAATGATGTAGGAAGCGCCATTGAATTTGGTGCATTGACGACGGTTCCACATAGCATTCAGGCTCTCGCCATCACGCTCGAGAGCCTTAGGAACAACGGTATAGCCGCAACGAGCACCCGTGAAACCTGCAGTCTTAGAGAAAGAACGGAATTCGATCGCACAGGTTTTTGCACCTTCGATCTCGTAAATTGAATGAGGGACTCCCTCTTCGGCAATAAAACGCTCGTAAGCAGCATCGAACATGATGATAGATCCATGTTCGTTAGCGTAGTCAACCCACACCTTAAGCTGATCGGCATTCAGCACGGTACCAGTAGGATTGTTGGGGCTGCACAGGTAAATTACATCAGCAACCTTTTCCGGAAGCTCTGGGACGAAATGATTCTCAGCGGTTGTGGGCATATAGATGATGTTCGTCCAGCCCTGAGATTCTTCATCGTATTCGCCAGCGCGTCCAGCCATGGCATTGGTGTCAACGTATACGGGATACACAGGATCGCACACAGCAATAACATTATCGGTGGAAAGGATGTCTCCAATATTGCCGCAATCGCTCTTGGCGCCATCGGAAACAAAGATCTCATCTTCGTCAACCTCAACACCGCGAGATCTAAAATCGTTATCAGCGATAGCCTTACGGAGAAAATCGTAACCCTGCTCCGGACCGTAACCATGGAAAGATTCGATGCTTGCCATGTCGTTAACGGCCGCATGCATTGCATCAATTACAGCAGGTGCTAATGGTCGAGTAACATCCCCAATGCCCATCTTTATCAGTTTTGCATCAGGATGCGCTGCTGAGTACTCCGCAGTACGGCGCGCAATCTCAGCAAATAGATAGCTGCCAGGCAACTTTGCATAGTTCTCGTTGACTTTAGCCACGAATATTCTCCTTAGACCCATGAAAAGCCGGCCAAAAACGCCAGCTACTCTTTATCGGGGATATTTTAGAAGTGCAATATGTCGAGAATATTTCAAGGGTATTGAAAACTACATATCGGCAAGCCGGGGCAGGTCGACTATCTTCGAATCGAATACAGCAGAAGTCAAGGTTGCCTTCAAACAGAGCTCGCCATTTGGACGTGAAATAGTCACCTCGGCCACAACGGCCCTCTTCCCTCGTTTGAGGACCGTACCAACCACCTCGAGATATTCATCCGAGGTATAGGCAGGGCGAAGAAAATTCGAATTCACCGACATGGTGGCATTTTCCCGCCCGAGCGTGTCGATCGCCCCCGTGCCAGCCGTATCGGCCAAAGCAAGCAAGAAGCCCCCATGCACCGTGCCAATGTTATTACCGCAGTCAGGGCCTGGGTGGGCATGCATAACAAAACGACCCTCTTCGGCCGAAATGAGTTCCGATCGATCAAAGCCGCTGATGTTGACGATGTCCTCTTCGCAATATGCGTAAATCCTCGGATCGAGCATAATACCCCCATTCAGCATGTTACTTTGCCGCGATATCATTGCTTGTTAAGCTCATCATACCAGTAGAGCCTAAGCTACCATGCCGTACGTCATCGAAAGGGACAACCATGAGGGCATTAATCCAGCGCGTTTCCTCAGCTTCAGTATCCACAGGAGAAGGAAACGTCAACAGCATCGACCAAGGCTTTTGCATCCTTCTAGGTGTCGGCCCCGACGACACAGAACAGATCGCCGAAAAACTGTGGTCAAAGATCGCTAAACTACGCATTTTCGAAGACCAAGATGGAAAAACCAACCTATCGCTACGCGATGTGGATGGTGCCGTGCTTTTGGTTTCTCAATTCACGCTCTACGCTGATTGCCGTAAGGGCAACCGCCCCTCGTTCACCAAAGGAGCCTCCGCTGACCTAGCTAACCATCTATATGAGCACTTCGCGCAACTCGTTAGAGATGAGGGTGTAGAGCTGAAAACCGGCTGGTTCGGTGCCATGATGGAAGTAAATTTGACCAATAGCGGTCCTTTTACAATCTGGTTAGATAGCGACGACCTGACAAAATAACAAAATCAAAACTGATAAACATTTTCCAGCTCACAAGAATCATCTTTTTGCAGACCTTCCGCAACTCGCGTCTTGCGCAATCGCCCTTCAGCTTTTACCGTTGAAGGGCATTTTTGTTAGGAGCTCGCATGCTAGGCACCATCGTAAATACCTGCTGCATTCTTTTAGGTAGCGCAATTGGATCGATAGCAAAGAAAAGCTTAAAGCCAAAGTTTCAGGAAGCTATTTTCACCGCTCTTGGTATTGCCACGGTCGGCATGGGACTCAACGCCGTCGCTCAAAACATGCCCAACAGCTCCTATCCCGTACTGTTCATCGTCAGCATGGCCATAGGCGCCGTGATCGGAACAGCGCTCGATTTAGAAACCCGCTTCAAAAAGGCCGTGTTGAGAGGTTCAAAGGACGGTAACGAATTCGCAAAAGGCCTATCAACTGCAATTATGTTGTATTGCGTGGGAACACTCTCTATTTTGGGTCCGATAAACAGCGCACTCTACGGCGACGAAACCTACTTGCTCACCAATGCTACCCTCGATCTTGTTTCCTCTATGGTTTTTGGAGCCACCTTTGGTTTCGGCATCGCCATTGCCGCTGTTGTGCTTTTTTGTTGGCAGGGCGCTATCTATTTGCTCGCTGGCGCACTTGCCCCGCTCATGGGTGATGGGATGATGACGGAAAATGCCATTATTGGAGGCCTGCTCATTCTTGCAAGCGGCATAAATCTCTTGAAACTCAAAGAGATCTCCACTATGAATCTGCTTCCTGCTCTTTTCATTCCACCCATCTGGTTTGCCCTGCTTTCGGCAACGGGAAATCTCTGGGGAATTATATGATGCTCAATGGGCCCGCATATGCGGGCCCATTGAAAAAAATAGGTATCTATTGCATTCCAGCCAAATCGAAACCGTTAATCGATACTAATCACGCCAAGCGCCCACCAATTCTCGTGCTGCAGCCTCGGGATCGTCAGCGCCGCATACAGCAGAAACCACGAAGAAGCCATCGACACCGGTGCTCTTAACCAAAGGAATATCGGCAAGTTTTACGCCACCGCCCACAACGATAGGTACAGGACTCGCTTCGGCCAACTCTCTCAAATCGTCGATGCTTTTAGTGATAATGGTTCCGTCAGCTGCCAAACCACAGTCGGTCTTTGTAGGTGTTTCACGCAAAGGACCGACTCCCAGGTAATCGACCAAGCTCATATCAGCGGTTTTCACGTATTCAAGCATCTCATCGGCACGAGCGGAAAGCCCCACGATTGAATCGGGGCCGAGAAGCTTGCGGCATACTTCAACCGGAATGTCGGATTGGCCTACATGAACGCCGTCGACCTTTGCCCCCGCTTCACGAGCAGCCAAGGCAACGTCCAGCCTGTCGTCCACCAGAAGCGCAACCGATTCGCTTTTCCCCGCAGCGGCAATAACGTCAGCTGCGTCGATGGTATACGCAATAAGATCGCGAGCCGAACACTCCTTTGAGCGAATTTGCACACAGGTAAAGCCAGCTCGCAGCGCTTGAGCGACAACATCGCCAACCGGACGCCCTTCTGTATTTTCAGGACCAACAACCAAATAAGCAGAAATATCAAGGTTCCTACGCATGCTATTCACCCTGTTCCAGAATCTCGTTTACGGCAGCTACTTTGCGGTCCATCATATTAGTACGACCAGGGCGAACGTCAGCCTTTAAAACCACTTCGGTCCGAATTCCCTTTTCAGCTAATGCAAAGGTGGCGTCTTTCACCACCTTCATAACCTCATCCCACTCACCTTCGATTTCGGTGAACATGGAATAGGTGTGATTAGGCAGACCCGATTCACGAATCACTTTTACGACTTCAGCCACTTCAGGGGCAAGTTCATCGCCCACACCAAAAGGAGCTATTGCTACAGCAATGAGCGTATTCATACTATGCCTCTTCAACGCTGCAAGGATTACCAGCAATATCCTGAGCTGTTGCACGATACAACTCATCGATAAATGCCGCCTTGAAGGAAGCGGGGGCATCAGCGATCTCAGCTGCACGGGAACCGGCAATGTTGTAATGAGCCACTGCCGCCACTGCTGCCGTGAATGGATCGGTTTCCGTGGCGTACACGGCCAGAACACCGCCCTGAGAGCAACCGAATCCCGTTACCTTTTCCATCAGTTCGGAACCGCCCTCGGAGAATACAACTCTTTCCCCATCGGCAACCAAATCCTTCTTACCAGAAACCGCAACAGCACCTCCCGTAAAACGAGCTAGAGCAACAGCGGCATCACGGGCAGATTCCACCGTATCGGTGGTGTCCACACCGCGAGGACGGGAAGATTCGCAAGCGTTAGTTTCAATGCCCCACAGGCTCGCTAATGCAATGATCTCGGACGCATTGCCGCGCACAATAGAGGGCTTATACTGCTTCAGCTCTTGGAGCAAATCGGTACGAAGCTGGCCAATGCCAATGCCAACAGGATCAAGAACCCAAGGTTTGCCATTGCTGAAAGCCGCAGCAGCCGTACGGGGCAGCGTTTCCCGGTAAATGGGAAGCAATGTACCCATGTTCAGATAAACCGCTCCGCCTGCCGCAACAAGAAACTCCCCTTCATCAGGCAAATACACCATTGCGGCACTACCGCCCACAGCAAGCTGAGCGTTGGCAACGAAATCCATCGTCACACCATTGGTCACCGAACCCGCCAACGGGTTTTCGGACCGAACTTTCTCAACCGCTTCAATGATGCCGCTCTTTAACTGGTCCATCTCTGTCATGCGTTTTCCTTCCGCGCAAATAAAAGGGACGCCAGCCATAGCGGGCGCCCCAGAATGAACCTGAGATGCTCCCTACGCCAGCACTAACTGACAGGTTCAAAGAGTTAGGCCGAATGCCCTCTCAGCCATGCCAACGCGATCTGTACGCGCCGCAGGCACCCCTGCATCGAATCTGTATTAGTGATTGTGAAGCTAGATGCGCCATCACGCAAGAAGAAGCTAGGGAGCGGCGGTTCAAACCCACAGAATGGCAACCTGTTGAAGCGCGCAAAACATCACCGAAACATACCAAGCAACGAAGTGCGCCGCCCTAGGCTAAAGAGCATCGACTACTTGTTTAATGCTGCTGAGCGCGTGATGCTTCAATTTCATCGGTGCCTTTGTTAAGCAGATATACACCGCCGATGACCAATAGCACTCCTACTGCGGTAAAGGCAGTAAAAGGATCGTGCCATACCACCACACCAACCAGCATAGTTACAGCAGAACCGACGCCGCCCCAAATGCCATACACCAAACCAAGTGGAAGGTCCTGCAGGATCTTTACCAATAGCGAGAAAGCAATAAGGTACCCAATCACGGTAACCAATGTGGGCAGCGGAACGGTCAGACCCTCTGATGCCTTCAGGCAAATGGCTCCAGCAACTTCGGCGACAATGGCTACACCCAGCAGGACAAAAGCAAAACGTTTCGTTTTCGCTTTTTCGCGGACAAGCTGCTTTTCTTCTTCAGCAACGCTCATGACTAAACCCCCAACTTCAGCAATGCCACGCCAACAATGATGGCAATAAGACCAATAATCTTTTTCGTGTTAAAGCCTTCATTCCACAGAATGTGGCCTACTACAGCGGTCAATGCGATACCGAGTCCTGTCCACGCTGCATAAACAGGACCAAGCGGCAACTGAAGTAGTACATGCGACATCATCCAGAAAGAAACAGCATAGCCAACCACTACACCGATAATGGGTAGCTTGCGTCGAAAGCCATCTGAAACTTTCATCATGGTGTCAGCAAACACTTCAAATATCACCGACACGCAAATCATTAGATAAGGGAGCATATGGACCTCTCAAAGAAATAGACAGAAGAAGCACGAAGCGGTCATGTGTTTCCTTCGATGCTACAACGGTTGTACATGCTAAACTCTGCCATAAGGGCAGAGTCAAGGAGACACGATGAAAAATGAATTGCTCTCCATAGGCGAAGCAGCAAAGCTCAAGCAAGTTAGCGTTAAATCGCTCCGGTATTACGAAACCATCGGCATCCTCAAGCCCACCTACGTAGACCCGTCTAGCGGCTATCGCTATTACTCCCCCAATCAAATGATTGACCTCGATGTAATACTCACCTGCGTTGAACTTGGCATTCCCTTGAAGTCCCTGGCAGACCACAAGACAAACCGAGGATCACTCAACCTAAAAGAACTGCTGATATCGGGCCGCGATACCGCTCTTGCCAATATCCGTCGCGCAGAAGATTCCCTCATGCGCATCGATTCATGCATCGATGAGATCGCCCAGCAGGAAATCCTCAGGCAAAAAGATGCCCCTTACACACGCCATCTGGAAATAAGGCACATCTTCACATCCTCCTGGAACGAAAAAGCGTTCTCAGTAAAGGCATATACAAAAGCGATGTCAGAGTTGTACCGGACGGCGGAAGAATCTGGTGCAACCCCGCTCTACTTTCAAGGCTTTATCGTCGCCTCATCCAATAGCAAGACGAAAACCAATGCTTACGTGGAAGTAGGCAGGATGGCTCATACCGCCCCAAAACAGCCTTTTATGCAGACAACACTCCCACGATGCAAAAGTCTGGGCTTCCGCATAGAAGGTCAGTCGATCACCGAATGTATGAACGAGGCTTTCAACCACATCGAAAAGAACCCTGGTCTCTATTCGATCACCGAAGTATGGGACAGCGAGCTCCCGGAAAATGTCTACGTGGTCGAGGTTCTGCGTGAAGTCGACAGCAAGAAAAATACAATCGCATGAAATGCATCCATAAGATTCGGCGCGTCTCATCCATAACCGAAAATGCAGCTATCCAGCTCAAACACTCTGATTCCCAACTGCAGTAGCCCAAATATCACAGTTGGATGCCAGTGATTGAGAGATACATCGGATAGCACAGTTTTCGCAACAAAAGCTGCCATATTACGATTTTGGGACAACCGTTCCGCAAGCGGCAATATGCTCTCAGTAACCGCTTTCATGAAAGCCGTTAAGCCACCTGTTTACGCCAAAGCGCGAGTTCACTATAGGTAACTTCGCTCTCTGGGGTGTTTGCTGTAACCAGAGCGAAACATGACTCTTCCTAACGAGCCCTGGATCAAACATCGCGGCCCCAAAACGCAGCGACAAAGCTCCAGAAAGACCAAAACGAACGTCTTTAAGAACGGAGGTTCCATGGAAGCAAGAAATCTCACTCAGGCACCATTATCCGACAATGAGCTTCACGACATCCTGGATGATGCGCAGGTCGATCCAAAGGATTGCTACCAATGCGGAAAATGCTCAGCCGGTTGCCCCGTCGCATCCGATGCCGACATGACTCCTCGCGAAGTACTACGCCATTTGCAACTAGGCCAGATAGAGCCGGTTTTGGAATCAAACATGCCCTGGCTTTGCGCTGGATGCGGTATGTGCCTAGCTCGCTGTCCCCAAAGCGTTGATCTTCCCAATCTCATGCTCGCCTGCCGACGCGCAGCCGAAGCGCAAGGAGTCACACCCATCGGAGAAGTCGCTCGTTTCAACCAGCTATTTGTCGACGGCGTTCGCGAAAAAGGCATCTCGGACGAAGCCGCCCTCGCCATGCGCTTCAACCTTACCACGGGCCATTTCCTGCAGGATGCATTGAGTGCACCGAAGATGGTGGTGCGCGGAATGCTCGGCCCAACCAGCAAGGAGCAGGCAAATGCCGACGAGCTTAAAGAGCTCATCGACCGCGCACGTATGGCCACTTCCCAAAGCACGCCTTCCCCCGAAAAGGAGGCATAGCCATGATGTATGCCTATTTCCCAGGATGCTCGGCGCATTCAACGGGTATCTCTTACACCAATTCATACAACTACGTCGCCCTTGCAGCGGGCGTGGAACTGGCAGAAATCCCTAACTGGAACTGCTGTGGCGCATCAGCTGCGCATGCCGAAAGCGAGCTATTGGGAGATGCGCTTCCTGCACGTTCGCTCGCTCTTTCGGAAGAAGCATTCGGCGATGCTCCTGTGCTGGCACCCTGTGCTGGCTGCTATTTGCACCTGAAAACAGCCACCGCCCACGCCCAAGAAAACGATGAAGCCCGAATTAAGCTCGAGCACATCATCGATCGACCTTGGAATGCGTCGGCTTATGTGGCCAACGGCCTGGAGCCCTTCCTTCCGGCCGAAACGCAGGAACGGCTCGCCCAGCGCGTGTGCCTTCCCCTGGATGGGCTGAAAGTAGCATGCTACTACGGTTGTGCTCTGCTACGCCCCACTGAGGTTTGCAACTTCGATGACGATGAGCAGCCCCACACCATGGAAGATCTTGTCGCTCTTTCTGGCGCAACCCCCATCGAATGGAATTTCAAGAATGAGTGCTGCGGCGCATCGCATCAAATCTCTGTTCCAAAAACCGGCAGAACCATGATTCGTCGAATCCTAGAAAACGCTGCAGCAAATGGCGCCGATGCCATAGCTTGCGCATGCCCATTGTGCATGCTCAATCTCGACATGCGTGAAGCGGAAATCAACGCAACACGTGCAAAAGAGGGTTTGCCACCTCTCGATATACCCATCTACTACTTTACCGAGCTTTTAGCTGCAAGTATGGGTGCTCCTGCATCTAAATCCGGCATCAATCGGCACTTCTATCCAGCAGGGAATCTCCACGAAAGGGCATTAGCGGCATGGAACAAACAGCGTGCCGCTGAAAAAGAAGCCGAGGAAGCTGAAAAACTGGCCAAAGAAGCGCAACGGAAAGCACGTGCAGCTGCCCGAGCCGCAAAAGCGAAATCAGAAACGAAGCCCAAAATCAATGCATCGAAGGAGGTGATCGCATGAGCAGAATTGGCGTTTTCGTATGCCACTGCGGAACAAACATCGCCGCAACCGTCGATGTTGAAGCGGTTGCGGAAGCCGCAAGGGTAATGCCGAACGTAGCATTCGCAACAACAAACAAATACACCTGCTCTGACCCCGGCCAACAAGCAATCGTCGATGCCATCAAAGAGCACAACCTCGACAGGCTCGTTATTGCCAGCTGCAGTCCGCGCATGCACGAGCAGACCTTCCGAAAGATGCTGGCTGAAAAGACCGACATCAATCCTTACATGCTTGAAATCGCGAATATTCGCGAACAATGCTCATGGGTTCACAAAAGCAAGGAGGAATCCACCCCTAAGGCTATCGACCTCGTTGCAATGGCTGTGGCAAAGGTTGATACCGACAAAAACCTCTACACACAAACTATTCCGGTAAACCGCAAGGTACTAGTTGTTGGCGCAGGTATCGCCGGCATCCAGGCAGCTCTCGATGTCGCAGATGCTGGCTTCCCCGTTACCTTGGTCGAGCGGAATCCCTCCATCGGCGGCAAAATGGTCAAACTGGACAAAACCTTCCCCACTATGGATTGCTCCGCTTGCATCTGCACACCTAAGATGTCTGAGGCGGGAAGCCACCCCAACATCACAATCAAAACGCTTTCTGAAGTTGAAAAAGTTACAGGCTACATCGGAAACTTCGAGGCCACTATCCGTGAAAAAGCCAA
This sequence comes from uncultured Eggerthella sp., assembly GCA_900547965.1. Classification (GTDB taxonomy): domain Bacteria; phylum Actinomycetota; class Coriobacteriia; order Coriobacteriales; family Eggerthellaceae; genus Anaerotardibacter. The sequence goes on from URJE01000001.1 coordinate 9,982, forward strand.
GTACATCGACTACAACCTATGCACTGGTTGCGGCGCCTGCGAAACCAAATGCCCCAGCAAAACAACGAACGAATTCGACGAGGGACTATCTCTGCGAAAGGCTATCTACAAGCCATTTGCTCAAGCTGTTCCCAGCAAGCCAACCATCGATCCCAATTCCTGTCGAAAACTTACCGAGGGTAAATGTGGCGTATGCGCAAAAATCTGCCCCACCGGCGCAATCCGCTACGACGATACCGATCGTACCACTACCGAAACGTTCGGCGCCATTATCCTTGCCACTGGCTACGATCTTATCGACTGGACAAAAATCTACGGAGAGTATGGCGGCGGAAACTACCCCGATGTAATCACGGGTCTTCAGTTTGAACGCTTGGTAAACGCATCTGGCCCCACCGAAGGCCACATCCAGCGTCCCAGCGACAACAAGGAACCAAAGACAATCGCAATAATCAAATGCGTAGGCTCCCGTGACCCTCACAAAGGCGTTTCCTACTGCAGCCGTGCATGTTGCATGTATTCGGCAAAGCATGCGCACCAATACCTCGACAAGGTCAAGGATGGACGCTGCTATGTGTTCTACATGGATGTTCGCTGTGCCGGCAAGGGATATGACGAGTTCTATATGAACACCCTGCACGATGGAGCGGTTTATGTGCGTGGTCGCGTTTCGAAGATCTATCCCGAAAACGGCAAACTGATCTGCATGGGGGAAGACACACTCTCTGGCCAGGTAGTACGAGTAGACGCCGACATGGTGGTTCTCGAAACGGCCATGGTGCCCAATGAGGGTGCTGGACAGATCGCTGGCGTCCTCAACGCCCAACGTGGCCCCGAAGGCTTTTTCACCGAAGCCCACCCGAAGCTCCGGCCGGTGGAAACAAATACCGCAGGCGTCTACCTTGCAGGCGTGGCTCAAGGACCCAAAGACATTCCCGACACGGTCGCCCAAGCAGGTGCCGCCGCATCTAAAGTTATCGGCCTTCTGGCACGTGGCCAGATCGAGTCAAATCCCATGATCGTCCACGTTGACAATGCAAAATGCTCCGGATGCGGTGCGTGTACCGATATCTGTCCTTATGGGGCTCTTGAGCTTGTTGAGGTCACCCTGCGCGAAAACTCGCAGAAAGTTACCCGCACCGTTGCAAAGCCCAATCCGGGTCTGTGCCAAGGTTGCGGTGCATGCACCGTTGCCTGCCGTTCAGGTGCCGCCGATCTGCTGGGCTTCACCAATGAGGGAATCATGCGCGAAATGGAGGCATTGCTCCGATGAACGAGACTACAACCAGCGCGAACCGCTCCCCCGAGCAAAGCGCCAACGACACAACATGGAAACCGAAAATCTTGGCATTCTGCTGCAATTGGTGCACCTATGCTGGCGCCGATTTAGCGGGGCTGAATCGTATGGAATACCCCGCTGACATTCGCCTTCTTCGCGTTCCCTGCTCCGGACGAGTTAACCCGCAATATGTCTTGAAGGCATATCAAGACGGCTGCGATGGCGTCTTGGTGTGTGGCTGCCATCCTGGCGATTGCCACTATGCCACCGGCAATTATTATGCTAAGCGCCGCATGATGGTGTACAAGCGTTTGTTGGAATTCTTGGGTCTTGAGCCTGATCGCTTCATAGTTCGTTGGATCTCGGGCTCCGAGGCCGGAAAATTCCGCGATACCGTAATGGAGGTCACTGAACGCATCCGTGAGCTTGGGCCACTTTCAAACGATCTACCCAACCTTGCACCGGAAGATACTCCTCACCCCATTTCTGCAAAATACGAATGGCTGGCAACTCCCAAGAATGCAAGGGAGGGACTGCAATGATGAACTTCACTGATATAGTGCGTGAACGCGCCACACAACTTATCGAAGACGGTACCGTCGCATGCGTGATTGGCTGGACGGCGGGCCGTTTCGAGTATCAACGCACACCGTTTTGCGCTAACAGCACTGAACAAGCTGCACTCCTTGTATGCGATCAGCATTGTGAGCACGCATTGGGGAAATATGCGCTCGAACAGAAAGACAAGGGGCGCGTTGGCCTTATTACCCGCGGGTGTGAAAGCCGCGCAATCAACCGTCTCATCGCTGACAACCAACTCAAGCGCGAAGACGTATATCTCATTGGCATCCCTTGCACGGGATGCACTACTCGAGATGGCGCCGAACTCAAGCGCTGCTACGAATGCCAGTTCCGCAACCCGGTTATCTACGATGAACTGGTAGGGGAACTTGCTCCTGAGCCAAAAAACGACCGCTTCGCTGACGTACGAAATCTTGAAGCGATGACCCGCGAAGAACGTCGCGCATTTTTTGATCTGATGTATGAGACATGCATCCGCTGCCATGCATGCCGCCAAGCGTGTCCCTGCTGCACCTGTAAAGTGTGTTTTGCGGAGCAAGAGCGCGAGGGGTGGCAAGGTAAACAATTCGATGTAGAGCAAGCTCGCTACTACGGCGTTACCCGCTCGTTCCATGTTGCGGATCGCTGCATTGAATGCGGCGAATGCGAACGCGTATGCCCTATGGGTCTCCCGCTAATGACACTGATGCATAAGCAGATCAAGGACATTAACGAGCTGTTCGGCCCCTACGAAGGAGGCGGCCTTTCCCTCGATGCCCCCGATGCACTGCGCACGTTCAAGACCGACGACATCGAAGAATTCATGTAGGAGGGGCCACAATGCTGTTCAAGAAAAGCAATCTGAACGAAGTGCTTGAAACCACCTCGGAATCCATGGACGTCTTTGTTCCGGCCATAGTGGATGGGACTTCTCGTTTTGCCCTTTACGGTGAGCAAGGAGAGGTAACCGAGCCGAACTTCCAGCTGCAAAACACGAAGATTCCCCCAAAGGGGCTTCTCTTCCCCTCCACTGAAAAACTCTACACCTGGGGCAAAGGCCCCGATGGCACCTTTATCGAAAGCGCCCTAGAAACGCCGCGCCCCTTCGTTGCTTTCGGCGTTCGTCCATGCGATGCAGCCGCAATCGAGCGAATGGACCAAGTTTTTCTATCGAAGGGCTATATCGACGAGTTTTACCAGGCAAAGCGAAACGCATTAACCTTGGTCGCAATGGCATGCCCCCGCACAAGCGATGCGTGCTTCTGCGATTCGATGGGGCAGAGTCCAAACGCCGCTCCTGAAGCCGATATCCTGCTTCTCGAAGGCAATGACGCCTTTGAAGTTCGCATCCAAACCGAACGCGGCCAAGCGCTTGCAGATGCCTGGAAGCCATTCCTTGAAGATGGAGAGGTCGATCGTCGGCCCATTGAGTGCGCTACCAAAGTCAACATGGAGGGCATAGCCGAAAAGCTCCATGGAATGTTCGACAGCCCTTTGTGGGATGAGGTCTCTACAGCCTGTCTCACGTGTGGTAGCTGCACATTCATATGCCCAACTTGCCACTGCTTCGATCTCAGTCAAGCGCGAAAAAAGGAAGAAAACGCCCGTTTCCGCTGCTGGGATAGCTGCATGTTCAAGGACTACACGCTCATGGCAGGCAATCACAACCCCCGCGAGCAAAAGCGAAATCGTGTACGACAACGCTTCATGCACAAACTATGTTTCTTCGAGGAACGATACGGAGAACCGCTCTGCGTGGGCTGCGGGCGCTGTTTGGTCGATTGCCCTGCATCCATGGACATCACCGCGATTATCGACCGTGTAAATGCAGAGCCCGCACAGAAGGGAGAAGACCATGCCTGATATCGTAGTCGAACACGGATGTGCGGGAATCTGCGAAGGATCCTCGCTTGTTCCGAACATCGTTGTGGTTACCGGCATTAAGGAACTCACCCACGACGTAAAGCTCTTCACCTTCAAAACCCCCGAAGGAGATGCACCTTTCTCCAGCAAACCTGGACAACTAGGCATGTTCTCCGTACCCCCATTTGGCGAATGCATGTTTTGCATCACCTCGCGAGGAGACAACTACGTTGAGATGGCTGTAAAGAAAGTCGGCGTAGTTACCGAGCAAATGCACAAACTCCGAGTTGGCGATTCGGTAGGGCTTCGCGGACCGTACGGCAATTGGTTCCCTTATGAAAGCACCCGCGGTCGCAACATGCTCTTCATTGCAGGCGGCATCGGCATGGCGCCAGTACGCTCATTCTTGGAGCACTGCTTACGCCATCGAGAGGATTATGGGCGCATCGATTTGGTGTACAGCGCATCCACCTATGATGACCTGGTATTTAAAGAGGAGTTGTTCAAGATCTGGCCCAGCCAACCCGATACCCATGTCCATGTAAGCCTGTACCACGGTAACGAAACATGGACTGGGCCTGTTTCCTACACGGCACCCTATCTGGAACAGGTCGTCGCGAACGAAGGTCTTTCGACCGAAAACACTGCTGTAACGCTTTGCGGAGGACCAAGTTTGTTCCGCACCTGCCGTGAATCGCTGACGAAGCTTGGGTACAAGCCCGAAGACATCATTACCACACTCGAAGCGCGGATGAAATGTGGCGTGGGCAAATGCGGTCGCTGCAATATCGGAGGCCGATACATCTGCATTGACGGTCCAGTGTTCACCGAAGCCGAATTGGCAACAATCCCTCGCGATCTATAGAGCAACTTCAACTCAAAGAGGTCCTGTGCTTTCCCACGAGAAAACACAGGACCTCTTTATTCCAATTCAAAAATCCTTGAGCAAAAACACAGGCAGCACAAGAAGGCTATGCGGTAATGTCAGCTTCCTTAACGGGGATGGCAGCTTTCAGCGAATCAAGGCTCGTTTCAATCTGGCAGCCAATTCTGCCACCGGAAAAATAAATGCGATCGTATAACGCCGCCGTCTCATCAACGGTGGTGGTAAAAAGCCTCTTCATCCCCAATGGCGAGCATCCCCCATGAACGTAGCCCGTAAGACCGAGCAACTCCTTTGATTTGACCATGTGGACAGATTTTTCGCCAACCGCAGCGGCAGCCTTTTTCAGGTCAAGCTCCATAGCAACGGGAATCATAAACACATAATGCTCCCCGCTCTTGCCGACGGTTACGAGTGTTTTGAAAACGCAATCAGGATCTTCTTTTAGAGCCCGAGCAACCTCAACACCTGAAATCGCCTCTGGGCACTCGAACGAATGCGCTTCATAGGACTGACCTGCACGCTCGAGCTCACGCATTGCGTTGGTTTTCTTTTCAGCCTGCTTCGCCATAGCGAATGCCTCCATAGCCTATTCTTTTTCGCTCCAACCTTGAACCTAGCGATATAAGGCAAGAGTTGAGTGTTCCAAAACAAAGAAACCAGAAATCGTCTTTCGATCGTCGGTCTACTGGCTCTGATCCTGCTCCTGCATACCCACGTCAGCGGAAACCGTCATGTTGTGGAAACGCTCTTGAAGCCATTCATCAGGAAAAACCTCGTCAAGCATCACGTCAATTTGAGTTGCCGGTGGGATGCCTTGTGCACGTTGACCTTCGCGATGCAAAACCAAAACAGTCATAACGGCATCAACCAGGATGAAAACCACCAAAAGCCAACTTATGACCTTGAAAGCCCTGCTGCTCTTATTGGAAAAGCGCTTCTGAACACCCTTGATGATAGGCAGAACAAAACGAACCCAGAATAACCCCAACGTACCCCACATGACACCAAAAAAGAAATTGGTACGGCCGTTGATTGAGCCGAATGTTCCCGTGTAATCCCAAGCAATGGCATGCCAGAAGGTTTCCATCATCCAACTGGCGCCATACTCTAGGGATGCGCCAACCACCATGGCAACAAGAAAAATAATCAGATCATGAGTGTAATAAAACCTGTTAAGAAAAAGGGTCAGCGCCACTGCCCCCACGCCATAAATCGGAGAAAATGGACCCCACACGAAGCCAGCACGGCTCTCGTAACCACCATATACCAGGACATGGAAGACATCTTCTAAAGCAAGCCCCAAAACCGAAGCTGAAACAAATACCCAGAATAGAAGGAGGAAACTGAGATTTAGGTACCCTGGAGCAAGCTGGGCGCGAAATGAGCGTACTACCGTCGAATCAAGCAGGAACCCCCCAAAATCATGCAAAGACTTACTTTTCTTAGCGGGCTGCTCAGAAGGACACTCGTCGCATACGTCGGCTCGACGAAGGGCAGCAGCGAAATCAGCTTCTGCGGGTAAGGGCTTTTCGCGGCCTTTTTCTTGTGGTGTGTAGTGTTGCTCAAACATATAAAAGGACTATAGCAAAGCAACGCGCTTGAACTCAGTCTATTACCCGAAAGAGTCAAAATAATACCAATCCCCTCAGCAAAATGCCCCACCTTGCCACAGAACAAAAGAAAAGTGAGTTAGACTAACGACATCTTTATACGCAATCCAAAGCTAGTCCCCACTGGCACCAGAAAGGATGACGCCCTATGCGTCTGCTCGAAGAGCGAATCCAACGCGACGGCATCGTGAAAAGCGGTGACGTCCTTAAAGTTGACTCTTTCCTCAACCATCAGATGGATGTGGCTTTGTTTGAGGAAATGGCCTTGGAATGGAAGCGTGCTTTCGACGGCAAGCCCATTAACAAGATTCTCACCATCGAAGCTTCCGGCATAGGCATCGCGGCAATTGTGGCCCGCGTATTCAATGTTCCTGTGGTATTTGCAAAGAAGGCTCAGAGCATCAATCTTGACGGAACGGTATATGCCACGCGTGTTCAGAGCTTCACTCATGGCAAGATCTTCGATGTCATAGTTTCAAAGAAATTCGTTGGACCCGATGACCACCTGCTGCTCATCGACGATTTCATGGCGAATGGTTGCGCTATGAACGGACTCATTGAAGTTTGCGAAGACGCTGGTGCGACGATCGAGGGCATTGGCATTGCTATCGAAAAAGGGTTCCAGGAAGGCGGCGCGAAGCTTCGCCAACGCGGTTATCAGCTAGAATCTCTTGCCATTGTTGATGCAATGGACCCCGAATCAGGTGAAATAACTTTTCGATGAGCGTACAATCCTCCCCGTCCCCTCAAACCACTTCGCATCCCAAATCTGAACTAGAGGACTTCGACGGCAAGATATCCATAGCGCGCGCATTCCCCTACGGCCTGCAACATGTGCTTGCCATGTTTGTCGCAAACCTAGCACCGATCGCGATCATTGCATCTGCTGCTGGCTTCGACGATGCAACCACCGCAATGCTCATTCAAAATGCAATGATTGTTGCGGGCATCGGCACTTTTATACAGCTCTTCCCTATCTGGCGCGTTGGTGCCCGAATGCCCATCGTCATGGGTGTGAGCTTCACCTTCGTAACCGTGCTTTGCGGAATTGCCGTTAATTATGGCTATCCTGCTGCAGTGGGAGCCGTCATAGTCGGCGGTTTGCTCGAAGGTGTGTTGGGCTTATTTGCCAAATACTGGCGCAAATTCATCACACCTATCGTTTCGGCCGTAGTCGTAACCTCAATCGGCTTTTCTCTGCTATCAGTTGGAGCCCAATCGTTCGGCGGAGGTTCTGGGGCACCCGATTTTGGCTCTCCAGAGAATCTAACGTTGGGTTTTGTCTCTCTTATCTCTTGCTTGGTATTTCAGGGGTTGGTGAAAGGCAACGCAAAGCAGCTCTCGGTATTGTTTGGTTTATGCGTAGGCTACGTTTTGGCACTTATCATGGGCAAGGTTGATTTCTCGGCATTCGAGGGAATTGGCTTGTTCAGCATGCCTCAACTCATGCCGTTCGTTCCCGAGTTTCATCCTGGAGCAATTATCGCCGTCGCTCTCCTATACCTTGTTAGCGCCGCCGAAACTTTAGGTGACACCGCAGCGCTCGCCGCCATCGGTTTCAAGCGCATCCCGACCGAACGGGAATTCTCTGGCGCGGTAGCGGCCGACGGCCTTACCAGCTCTATTGCTGGTTGCTTCGGCTGCTCCCCGCTCACCACATTCGCTCAAAACATTGGTCTTGTGGCAATGACCAAAGTCGTTAACCGCCGCGCCATCGCCTGCGGTGCAGGAGTACTGGTGCTAGCTGGCTTTATTCCGGTAATTAGCGCAGTATTCGGCTCTCTGCCTGATGCCGTTTTGGGAGGATGCACCATCATGATGTTCGGCAACATCATTTTGAGCGGTTTTCAGATGATTGCTAGCGCAGGGTTTTCTCAACGAAACATTACTATTGCTGCCATCTCATTGGCTTTGGGAATCGGCTTTACGCAAGTTGGCGAGATATTCGTTTACTTCCCCGAGCTTCTCCAAAACATCTTCGTAGGCAACAGCGTCGCCCTTACGTTCCTCTCTGCCGTTGTGCTCTCTTTCGCCCTTCCGAGAGATACAACCGTAGAAGGACCACTTGTGGTCGACAACGGAAGAAACGAGGGTGCAGGCGAATTTCCAGAAACACAACCAGCCAAGATAAACAGCGAACACGACTAACCAATACCTCAGCAAAGACCCCATGCGCTGCCGTACAATAGCGGCAGCGCTTTTTTGTACCTTTTATCGCCGAAGGAGCGAATTTGATGGATACTGCGGAACAAAAAACTGTACTTATAGGAGTCAGCGGGGGCGTTGCAGCCTACAAATCATGCGAAATCGTACGAGGACTCCAAAAAGCAAACGTTCGAGTTAAAGTGATGATGACCGAACATGCCACGCACTTTATCGACCCGCTCACCTTCCGTTCCCTCACCCATGAGCCAGTTGCTGTAGGCCTCTTCGATGACCCTTCTGATCCAATTCATCACATTTCATTAGCGGCTGAAGCTGACCTTGTGCTTCTTGCGCCGTGCACAGCAAACATCATGGCTAAAGCAGCACATGGCATCGCGGACGATCTGTTCTCAACCACTCTTCTTGCCACCACGGCGCCTATCGTTGTTGCCCCTGCCATGAATGTCCATATGTACGAAAATGCCGCCACGCAAACCAATATAGAAACCCTCAAATCACGTGGCTTTCATTTCGTTGAAGCAGACGACGGCTATCTTGCCTGTGGGGACGTTGGACGCGGCCGCCTTGCCGAACCAGAACGTATCGTTTCTACCGTCTTAGAAGTGCTCAACGGAAAAGAGGAAATCGATAACGACCTTGCAGGCAAACGCATTATGGTCACCGCCGGCCCCACGGTAGAGCCCATTGATCCAGTTCGTTACCTCACCAATCGCTCGTCCGGCAAATTCGGCTATGCGCTGGCAACGGCAGCCGCCAACCGAGGGGCTCAGGTCACCTTGATTTCCGGTCCTGTTGCACTTCCGGCACCCGCTGGCGTAGAAATGCGATACGTTGAAAGCGCCTGCGACATGCTTGCCGCTGCAGAAACTTCGTTTGCCAATGCCGACATCGCCCTGTTCGCCGCAGCAGTTGCCGATATGCGCCCCGCAAATCCAGCTGACAAGAAGCTCAAAAAAGGCACGAACGACAGCGAGCTTTCCGCTATTCAGTTGACCGAAAACCCCGACATCCTAGCAACGCTTGGCAATAAGAAGGATGGTCAGGTTGTAATTGGGTTTGCCGCTGAAACGAATGACGTAATCGAGAATGCCCGCAAGAAACTGGCCAAAAAAGGCGCGAATATGATTGTCGCAAATGAAGTTGGCGCCAATAGAACTTTCGGCAAAGACGACGATGAAATCTGGCTTGTAACCGAATCTGGCGCGGAGCATATCAACCCTGCCCCTAAAACCGAACTGGCTCATATCATTCTCGATAAAGCCCTTTCCATAACAAAACTGGATTGAGAAAATCGTTTAAATAATTGTTCTGACCTGGGATAATAATTGTTGCAAAGAAATTTCGAAAAATATTTTGAAAAATCCCTTTGCATCGCTAAGTTGTTTAGGTTATTATAGCGGAGCTGCTTCGGGCAGTAACCGAACGGGTTGTGGCGCAGTTTGGTAGCGCACTTGACTGGGGGTCAAGGGGTCGCAGGTTCGAATCCTGTCAACCCGACCAGCTAAATCAGCAGGTCAGAGGAATGATTTCTTCTGACCTGCTTTTTTGTTTGCATTAGGGATCAAGCTAACTGGTGATGCCTTAGCGATCCTTGTTATATCGTCTTCTTCTCTGCTTCCATCACTAGCTGATTTATTGTGAGGATTATCATTCTGTATATCGAGCACGGTACGATAGGCCAATTGAAAGGGATCTAAGCATATGCTTCTTAGCAAGCTTGAGCCAGGACAAAACGCCATAGTGGATTCAGTGGGCGGATCAGGCGCCATTAGACGTCATTTGCTCGATATGGGACTCACCCCCAACGCTCTGATCACCCTGCAGAAAGTTGCTCCCATGGGAGATCCTATCCAGATCACGGTACGCGGGTTCGAGCTAACCCTTCGTCTCGAAGAGGCAAATAACGTACAGGTTACCCTCTCGGACAAGCCAGCAGCCCTTCATAAAAGCCAGCACATCCACCAAGACATCGCCCACCCCGGTCTAGGCGAACTTTCTGGAGCAGGCGATTACAGACGCCACACCCAAAGGGAAACCGCCAAAACAGGCCCCTTGACCTTCGCTCTGGTCGGAAACCAAAATTGCGGCAAAACCACTTTGTTCAATCAACTAACCGGAGCCAACCAGCATGTCGGCAACTTCCCCGGCGTTACCGTTGACAGGAAAGACGGCACTATTCGCAGCCATTCAGAAGCCACTGTGACCGACTTGCCTGGAGTCTACTCGCTTTCTCCGTACTCAAATGAAGAAATCGTAACGCGCGACTTCCTGCTTGAATCAAAGCCTGATGGCGTCATCAACATCATCGATGGCACCAATATTGAACGCAATATGTACCTCACTATGCAGATTATGGAACTGGGCATTCCTATGGTGCTAGCGTTGAACATGATGGATGAAGTTGAAAAGAATGGTGGAACCATTCGTGTCAACGAGCTCGAAGCAGAACTCGGCATCCCCGTTGTCCCCATTTCCGCTGCAAAAAACCAGGGCGTAGACGAGCTTGTAGACCACGCTCTTCATGTTGCTCGTTTTTACGAGCTGCCGGAACAAATCGATTTTTGCCCCTCAAGCGAGGAAGAGCACAACCCATTAGGAGCAGTGCATCGCTGCATCCACGCAACAGCTCATCTAATCGAGCCCTATGCCGAACAGGCTTCCGTGCCCCTTCGATTCGCCGCAACCAAAATGGTTGAAGGCGATGAGCTTATCAAGGAAAAGCTCGGTCTGCCCAAAAGCGCCCTGTCTTCCATTGACGAGCTTATTACCTCTATGGAACAATTAGCATGTACGCATTCGGAGTAATATGCGGTATTAGCTTTGCCGCCTTGCTAAAGCACCTGCGCTTTAGAGGTGAGCCCGTGCCCTTTGTTATGGAGCTTCCCAACTATCGTCTGCCTGCAGCGAAAAGCGTTGCCCGATTGGTTTGGGATAAAGCAAAGGGCTTTATCAAGAAGGCATTCACCGTCGTTCTTGCCGCATGCGTCATTATCTGGTTCCTGTAGACCTTCGACGCTCACCTAAATGTCGTGGAAGATGTGAATGCTAGCCTCCTGGCATGCATAGGCGGCTTTATAGCACCGCTTTTCGCCCCGCTCGGCTATGGGGACTGGCGTGTGTCTACCGCCCTTATGACGGGCTTTATGACCAAAGAAAGCGTGGTGTCCACCCTGACGCAAGTAATGGGTGAAGGAGTGGATCTCACGATGCTTTTCACGCCGGTAACCGCACTGGCATTCCTGGCCTTTGTTTTGCTGTACACACCATGCGTGGCAGCTATTGCCACGATTCGTAGCGAGCAGGGCGGCACTCGTGCAGCTCTCGAAATGATAGTGCTGCAATGCGGCATAGCTTGGATCGTTTCATTCGCCGTATACGCCGTCGGACAGCTCGCAACGGGCAGCATAGCGCAACTGAGCCCTATCGGATTTGCCGCTGCCGCCATAATCGCTATTGGCATATGCGTGTACCTAAAGATCCAAAACAAAGATATCGAACTTGCGTCCGGATGCTCCAATTGCAAGAGCTGCAACAACAACTCATGCGGCTGCCACTAAACGAATTGATCAATCCCCATCAGGCTATCGTCTACAGGACGGCTAAGCTGATTTAAAAATGATGCTATTTGCGCCTTACTTCTTCCCCACAAACATCAAATCTCACGTATCGAGCACAACCTCGGTTTTACAATATGATGCGTTTTGTTCGCCATAGAGAGGGTTTAATTCCATGAGCAACGAACGCCTTATAGCTACCGCGAATCAATTTAAGCGTCTGCTTCTCGACAACAAACTGCTTGTAGTCGCTGTTGTTTGCACCACCGCGTATCTGGGCATCTTGGATAATGTGCTCGAAAGCGAAACAATGAAACTCGACGAAGCGGCGTATTGGCTTATCGTAGAAAACCTTCGCCAACCCTGGCTTACACCCATCATGGAAAGCTTTTCCAATTTGGCAACACCTGTCACCATCGTTGTGCTCTGGGTTCTCGTAACCGCCTTTGCGCCGGGAAGAAGAGTTGGATTATGCACAGGAGTGAATCTGATACTGGCTCTTGCCTTAAATCAGGCGATGAAGGCAATCGTACAACGCCCTCGACCTGAGGGCTTTCGTCTTGCTGAAGCCAGCGGTTTCAGTTTCCCATCTGGCCATTCAATGGTTGCTATGGCATTTTTTGGCTTACTTGTTTGGTTCGTGTGGCGCTATGAAAAAGACAGGGTGCGCCGCGCACTGATCATCGTTGCTTTCTGCGTGATTATCGCCATGATCGGAATTAGCCGCGTTTACCTAGGTGTTCATTTCGCAAGCGATGTGATAGGAGGATTTTGTCTTTCGCTTATCTGGCTCGTGTTCTTTACAAGAATAATCGCTCCGCTTTTAACAGCGGATAAGAAGGCTGAGAGCACTCCCGCTTCCGCCCAATAGTTATCAAATAGAGGCCGCGCAATGGCGACCTCTATAGCTGTTCAGCAAGCGCATGCGCAATCTTCCCGCAAGAAACTGCAGCTTTGAACCCCTTTTACAGAAACGTAAACGAATCAACCTCTTCAGCGGTTTTGCCTTCAGGAATCCGGATGCCTCGACCCTCGCTGCAGTACTTAAAGAGCACTTCCCTGCCTGCATCCGTAAGACCAATGCGACGGTTCTGGAGTCTGCGAAGAGTATCCTGCAAATCTTTCGGTACAGGAGCCAAGAATTCCATCACCTCACCCGTACGAGGATGCTCGAACTCTACAAAATAGGAATGAAGGAATTGACGCGTTAAACCAAGGTTGTCAGCTTTACCGGGAGTGCCATACATAGGATCACCAACGCACCAATGCTTAATGTATTCCATATGCACACGGATCTGATGCGTGCGCCCAGAGTACAATTTGCATTCGATTAGCGAAAAGCCATTGTCTTTATTGGAAGACTCAAAGCGTTCCAGCACCTTAAACGTAGTTACAGAAGAACGTGCTTGAGGCTTATCAGAAACCTGCATGCGAGTGCGAACCTTATCGCTACGGAAAATAGGTGCATCGATAAGGCCCGTGTCGCTGGCAATATTTCCATGCACCAGGCACAGATAACGCCTATTAACATTGCGGGAACGAATCTCATCCTGCAACTCAAAGCCAATTTCATCGTTTTTGGCAACAAGCATAAGTCCAGAAGTGTCGCCATCCAAACGATGCACAATACCCGGACGATCGTCACCCTGGATATGCGCCAAATGATCACGCCCATACTTATAGATGAGCGCATTTGACAAGGTCCCGTCAGGATGTCCCGGAGAAGGATGGCAGATTAAACCAGCCTGCTTGTTGATGACTGCCATATCCTCATCTTCGTAAAACACATCAAGCGGAATGTCCTGAGGCTCGAGAAACACTCGGTCGTTGCTTTCGAACTCCTCATAAACAATGAAATCGCCCGTATGCACCAAAGTCTTTTTCGTCGGAGACTGCCCACCTACAAAAACCTTGCCTGCCTCAATCTGCTTTACCGCTTTACTGCGAGATTCGTACAACCCCGATTCGTACAAAAAGGAATCAAGGCGCATATCGTTATATGCTTCAGTAACCGTCGTTGAAAGGCTTCGCGCCATACGTTATTCCTCCTTAATTGAAGAGGTTTCATGAGGATCCTTTCCCTCATGAACAATCTGAACTATCCAGCAAATTGCCAACAAAGCAATTCCGCAGGTAACGCCAATGTCAGCAATATTAAAAGTTGGAAAATCGATAAAGAGCGGCGTAATGAAATCGACAACATACCCCTGCACTATGCGATCGTACAAGTTGCCTATCCCCCCTGCAAACAACAATCCAAGACCGATCATCTCAGGAGCCGAGGAACGACGCGCCCAATATAGAGAAAAGACAGCAATGCCAATACACATCAAGGAAGTCGCAATTGCGATTATGGGAATATTCCCCGCAAAGGCGCCCCAAGCAACGCCCTTGTTGTGGACCAAATTGAGCTGAACCAATCCGAAGATATCGGGAACCGCAATTTGCCCAACATGGAAGTTGCTATCAAAATAAGCTTTTGTGAGTCGATCTACAACACACCACAAAAACGCGCAACCCGCCCATAAGGCAAGATTGCGCGCAAGGCAGGTGCCGCCGTTTTTGGCGGCACCCGTATCTTTTTTAGAAGCGTTGGTCATCCCAGGCAAGAGCCTTACTCTTCGCCTTCGAAACCAATAGCATCAAGCGCGTCGCCACAACGCTTACATACATGAGGATGGTTTGCGTTGCCACCCAGTTCGCGGAAGTTCCAGCAACGAGGACACTTCTCACCCTGCGCTGCAACAACTTCGCAGCAGAGCTCAGAGCCCTCAACGAAGCGAACGCCCGCAACAATGAAGAGTTCTTCAAATACAGCTGCATCAAAAGCACTCAATACAACTAGGGCGGCGGCAGGAACAGTAACCTCTACGCTAGCCTCCTGGCTCTTCTTGATGACCTTGGCACCGCGCGCCTCTTCGAGCGCTTTGGTAACCACATCACGAACTTCCATGATGGTTGCCCACTGAGCCTCAAGCTGTTCCGTTTCAGCAGGAAGGGCGGGAACAAAGCTTTCTCGAGTAGGCCAATCACACAGCTGCACAGAAGATTCACGGCCCTCGCGACCACGAGCTGCTTCGGGATAATGCTGCCAAACTTCTTCAGTGGTAAACGTAAGAACGGGGGCAAGCACACGAACCATAACTTCAAGGATGTTCATAAGGACAGTCTGAACCGCACGACGACGAGAGCTTTCCGGAGCCTCGGAATACAGGCGGTCCTTCGCAACATCCATGTAAACGTTGGAGAGATCGGTAACGAAATCGTACGCCAGACGATAAACGTGATGGAAGCGATATTCGTCAAATGCCTTCGTAACATCGTCGAGCATGGCGGCAGTTTTTACCATCATGTACTGGTCGATGGGCTCAAGCTCATCCCAGGCAACGAAGTCGGCTTGATCATCGAAGTTGTCCAAGTTACCAAGCAGGAAGCGGAAGGTATTGCGGAACTTACGATAGGTCTCAGAAGTTCGCTGGAGGATCTCATCGCCAATGGACACATCTTGGCCATAATCGACCGAGCTAGTCCACAAGCGAAGCACTTCAGCGCCCAAGGTCTTGTTCACGTCACTGGGGTCAATGGTATTGCCCAGGGACTTGGACATCTTTTTGCCATCTTTATCGAGTGTGAAACCGCAGCTGATAACGCTCTTGTAAGGCGGAATGCCATATGCCGCAATGCTTGTGAGCAAAGAAGACTGGAACCAGCCACGATGCTGATCGGAGCCTTCCAGATACACATCGGCGGGACGATGGAGGTTCTCTCGAGCCTCGCAAACGGAAGTGTGACTTACACCAGACTCCCACCAAACGTCCAATACGTCTTTATCGGATTCCAGGTGATCAACGCCGGCACCGCAGTTAGGACAGCAGGTATCTGCTGGCAGGAATTCGGCGGGCGTCTTGCGATACCAAGAATCGGCACCCTCGGTCTTGAAGAGATTGATAACCGCATCGAACGTTGCTTCGGTAGCTACGGTTTCGCCGCAGGAATCGCAGGTAAATACCGGAATCGGAACACCCCAATAGCGCTGACGGCTAATGCACCAATCAGGACGATCGGCAACCATGGCGCCAATGCGATTGGAAGCCCAGGAAGGATACCAGGCAACGTCTTCCTTGATAGCGTTAGATGCCTTTTCGCGAATACCAGTCTTGTCCATGGAAACAAACCATTGGGTGGTTGCACGGAAAATAACGGGCTCGTGGCAGCGCCAACAATGGGGGTAGCTATGATCGATATCCTCGTGAAGGATGAGAAGACCCTTTTCGTCGAGCCACTTGATGATCTCGGGGTTGGCCTCATTGACGTCCATTCCACCCCAAGGGCCACCATAGCCGATACCCTCGCCAACATAGAATTTTCCGTCGTCATCGACAGGCATAATAACGGGAATATCGAATTTCATGCCAGCGTTGTAGTCGTCGACGCCATGGCCAGGAGCGCCATGAACAATACCCGTACCATCTTCGAGCGTTACGTAGTCGGCATAGATAAATTTGCCGATTTCGCCCTGGTCGGCAAAAATAGGCTGCTTGTACTCATTGCCAGCAAGATCTGCGCCGGTCATAGACCATTCACTACCGTCAGCGCAACAAGCAAGTTCGTTGTTCCAGCCAAAACGCTCGCAGCATTTCTCAACCAAATCACGGGCAACGATGGTGGCGCGACCATCGACAACAATAGCTACGTATTCTGCCGCAGGGTGAAGAATGACGCATTGGTCTGCGGGGAGCGTCCATGGCGTAGTGGTCCAGATGGCTACATCCATCTTGCCTTCATACGATTCAAGGCCAGCAGGGGTAGTCGTCATTTCAAAACGAACGAAGATGGCAGGGCTTACTTCGTTGCTGTATTCGATTTCAGCTTCAGCAAGTGCCGTGTGGCAGTGGCTACACCAATGAATGGGCTTACGGCCACGATACACACTGCCATCAAGATAGAGCTTCTTGAAAATCTCAATGTTGCCTGCTTCATATTCAGGCAAGTAGGTAAGGTAAGGATTATCCCACTCTCCACGCACACCAAGGCGCTTGAAGCCCTCGCGCTGACCGTCAAGCTGCTTAGTAGCGTATTCGCGACAGATCTTGCGGAACGTAGCCGTATCGATCTTGGCCATCTTCTCTTCGCCGAGCTGTTCCTCAACCTTATTTTCAATAGGCAGGCCATGACAGTCCCAGCCGGGAACATAGGGTGCGTAGAAACCGCGCATAGACTTGTACTTAACGATGAAGTCTTTAAGGATCTTATTGAAGGCATGGCCGATATGAATGGGGCCATTTGCATACGGAGGACCATCGTGCAGGACGAAGGGTGCATTATCCTTGTTCTTTTCAAGCACCTTTGCGTAAATATCGATGTCATTCCAATACTCAAGGCGCTTAGGTTCGTTTTCAGGCAAGTTCGCACGCATCGCGAAGTCGGTGCGCGGCAGATTCATGGTTTGCTTGTAGCTGTTGGCCACGATGCACCCTTTCTTCATCCTTGTATTTTGTATAACCATGAAATTATACCGAACTTGACCAAATAGCGAAGCAGCTGAATTGTTAAGCAGCCCATCGACCTTAAATCATCACGTTTCGGCTGCATAATAATCTGCTAGATATATGAGCAGCAACACTACACGCAGCCCGCTAAGCCGAGTCGCTATCTCGAAAGACGCGCAGTAGAAACCACACCTTAAAAAAGATGAAAACAATTGGCGGTTCATGCATGAATTTGACTCATACATGCTGTTTCAGATTGCATTGTTTTCTCGATTAACCGAGCAATACAATGGACAAAAAAGGGACCAGGGCAAGGAGGGCGTCATGAACGATGGGAAGACCAAGAGCGCCGCAGGCCTCTATACCCGTGTCGATCTTGACGAGGTTCTTTATACTGACAATTTTTCTGTATGCAAAAGCTGCATTGGCTGCGGCAAATGCAGCCGAATTTGCCCCGCCGAAGCAATAAAGATGAAAGATGGGCATCCCGTCTGGATAAAAGAAACGTGTCTTATGTGCTTCGGCTGCCTAAGGCTCTGCCCCACTGCTGCAATTCGTTACGGTGACACCGAACAATCGAAATGCGCTATCGCAAAGGTCTCATAAGCTAAAGCACGGCAAGCAACCTCATGACGCTTACCAAAGCCCAAAACGACAGAGCCTCATTGTTCGAGATGGGTAGATTGTCCAAGTCCCACAAAACGCAAATAGACCCCGCTTAAAACCAGCGAGGTCTATGCCGGGTCGCAGTCTATGAAGTGCAACCCTAAACGTTCCTGTCTTCAGCGCAGCCCCTATTTGATTCCGAGTTTGATTAAAGCTGCAACCAAAAACTTACGCAACAGAAGCTTGCTGACCGTGTATGCCAACCGTAGAAGAAATCTTAACGCCAAGTTCCGACAAATCAACTCGAGGCTCCGAACGAACAAATGCCCCATGTTCAGGGCAAACGCCATGGTATATGACTTCTTCAGGGGCAACTTCGACGGTAAGATCCAACAGGACTCCGCATTTCGGACAAGTTCCCATGGTTTCAACGCTTGGAATCTTACTCATGGCAATACCGCCTCTCCATGTACGGGCTAACCCCGCCTTATTGCCGTTTCTTCGATAACGGCAAGTTTGAACACGTTCATAATTACAACGACCTCACTATAACGCTTTCCCAATAAAGAATGAACACGTTCACATAGAGAATACGCCATCGTAAATCAATCAATGCACCAACTGGTCCCGATTCGGAAGCAGGCTTCAAAGCACAAAATCCAAAGCGCCAAAAGATGCAGAATGTGAAGCTTTGAGGCATCGATCTACCGCATGAGAGCAGCTAATGCGCCATCGCTCAATCGTGAAATAACGCTCAGAAGGCAGCTTAAGCAAGCTCCCATTTATCACGTTGTCAATTGGCTCTATGCCATGAAATCCCAAACGACTTTCACGAAGAAAATCAACAATACCGCTATTGTAATGGGGCGCGCGATGGCACCCCCGTTCTTGGTAAAACTATGAGAACCCAGATAATTACCAATCATGTTGAACAAGCCGGCCAAAATGCCGAGAAGTATGACTACTTGGCCATGGAACAAAAACACGATCAATGCCGCTAAATTGGTGGTGAGATTGATTGATTTCGTAACACCTGCCGCAGAATCCAAACGCAAATGGGCAATCCCGGTCAGCATTAGCATCAAAAACGTTCCCGTTCCCGGACCATAGAAGCCATCATAAACACCAACTGCAAAGGCAATTCCCATACAGAGCAAAGTAGTCTTACGCACCGAAAACGATTGAAGACCCGCTGCGTCAAAACTTTTTGATTTCATTACATAAATCGCCGTTACCGGAAGCACCACCAAAAGAAATAGGCGCAGAAACCCATCATCAACGAGCAACAATACATTGGAACCACAAAACGACCCCAAGAAAGCAAAGACAATGCTTGGCAACGCAAGGCGCGCATTGATGAAACCCGATTTGGCATAGTGAAACGTCGCCACGGTAGTGCCCATACAAGAACTAAGCTTGTTTGTAGCTATAGCGGCATGCGTCGGAACACCGGCAATAAGATAAGCGGGAAGGGAAATCAACCCGCCGCCCCCAGCGATAGCATCGACATAGCCGGCCAAAAAAACAAGCCCACAGACAATTGCTAAACCTAGGGGCTCGATTCCAAAAACGTTAGAGATCAATTCAAATATCATATCCATAGCGTATGGATTCTACACCGTACTAAAGCGATTTCGAAAAAAAAAGAAAGCGGCAAAAAGGAAACAAAACCTTTTTGCCGCTTTAAAGAACCCTCAGATTGAAGGGTCAGCTAAAGAGCGTCATGAGCGAAACACGAGTATTATGCGCGCGTAGTCTCCACTTCGCTTTCGGTATGAAACTCGGTAGTACTTCTCTCTTCCAAGTGCTTCTGCTCGGCCTTGAGCTCTTCGGCGAGGTTCGCCTTCGCAACCGAAATCATCAGCTTGATGCGATTGAGCTGGTTAACCTCGGAAGCACCAGGGTCATAATCAACCGCAACAATGTTAGTGCCCTTATAGCGACGACGCAGTTCCTTAATAACCGCCTTGCCGACAACATGGTTCGGCAAGCATGCGAAAGGCTGGGCACACACGATGTTCGGTGCACCGTTGCGAATGAGCTCACACATTTCAGCGGTAAGAAGCCAGCCTTCACCCATCGAATTGCATAGAGACAGAATCTCCTCGGCATAGCTTGCCAGCTCAAAGATATCCGTGGGCGGCTCGAAGCGCGTTGACTTAGCCAAGGCATCATTCATAGGTTTGCGCAGCTTCGCAATGGCGGCCAAGCCCGCCTTTGCACCCATCGCACCCTTCTTCGACTTGCCTACACCTTCCTGCTGGAAGATCGAGCCAGCAATACCGAACAAGAAGAAGTCAACCAATCCAGGCACAACCGCTTCGCAGCCTTCCGCCTCGATGACATCGACTACCTGGTTGTTTGCCGTGGGATGGAACTTAACCAAAATCTCGCCAACAACTCCGACGCGCGGCTTGGTTCCCTCGCCCTGCAGCGGCAAGTTATCGAAGTCGTCTACAATGGCGCGAACCGTCTTCTTGTAGCGACCGAATTTCTCGCCTTCGGCGATTTGCAGCTTGCATTTTTCCATCCAGTAATCGAACAACTGCTCTGCCGCACCCTTTTCGATCTCATACGGGCGCGTACGGTACAGGCACTGCATAAGCAAGTCGCCGTAGAACAACGCAAATATAGCGTTGTACAGCATGGTGGCAGTTACCTTGAAACCAGGATTTGATTCATCCAGCTTCTTGAATGCGAGCGAGATAACAGGGATATGACCCAGACCCGCCGCCTTCAACGCCTTGCGGATGAGGCTGATGTAGTTGGTTGCACGACAGCCGCCACCTGTTTGGGTAATGATCACCGCAAGCTTATCGGTGTCATAACGGCCAGATGTAACCGCTTCCATGATCTGGCCAGTAACCAGGATGGATGGGTAACAAATATCGTTGTTCACATACTTCAGGCCAGCATCCACCGCACCATGGTCTACCGCTGGTAGCAATTCAAGGTTGTAGCCATTTGAGCGGAAGATCGGTACAAGCAAGTCGAAATGGATAGGAGCCATCTGGGGACAAAGAATAGTGTACCCGGCATCTTTCATCTCTTGAGTGAACTGAACCTTCGGGAATGCAGTGGATTCGGCTTCACGAATATGAGGGTTATCATGCTCATCAATCGTCCCACACGAACAGGTGCTTCCTTGGCCATTGGCAATCTCTGCGGCAACCGCAGCGCCAGCCTCGGCTTCACGAGCACCGGTCTTGGCATTGATAACAGCCTCACGTGCAGCGACATCCGCCTCAAGCTTATCGGCATCAATGCCGCAAACAGGACAGCCACCCTCAATCGCATTCTGCTCAGCGCGCTCGTCGGATTGGTCTTTCAACGCAGCCAGCAAAGAGCGAACTCGAATACGAGCAGCGCCCAAATTGGAAACCTCATCGATTTTCAGGACGGTATAGATCTTGCCCGAACCTTCCAGGATCTCCTGAACCTGATCGGTGGTAACAGCATCAAGACCACATCCGAAGCTGTTCAATTGAATTAAATCGAGATCATCACGCTGGGTTACCACCTTTGCGGCACGGTACAAACGCGTATGGTACATCCACTGGTCAACAGCGCGAAGAGGTCGTTCGACCTGACCCAAATGAGCAATTGAATCTTCGGTAAACACAGCCAAGCCAAAGCTGGTAAGCAATTCGGGAATTGCGTGGTTGATTTCGGGGTCGTCGTGATACGGACGGCCAGCCAGTACGATGCCGTGCACCCCATGCTCTTCTATCCATTTCAGGGTTTCCATACCCTTGTTGTGGATATCTTCGTGAAGCTGCTCGTCTTCAGCCCATGCGGCATCTACTGCAGCATCAATTTCAGCCTGCGTGGGAGCAGGAGCGGAGCCCATAAGTTCGGGGTGCTTCTCAACAAGCTCGACATACAAGCGCTCCTTCAGTTTGTCCTTCATGTGATAGGGAACAAAAGGATTCAGGAACTGGATATCCGTCTCGTTCAGTGCATCAACATTGAGTTTCAACGCCTCGGAATAGCTCATTACGATAGGGCAATTGAAATGATTGCCTGCGGTCTCGTCTTCCTGACGCTCATACTTAGCACACGGCATCCAAATAAAATCGATGTCTTTCTCGAGCAAGTTCATGATATGACCGTGAGATAGCTTGGCTGGATAGCACACGCTCTCGGAAGGCATAGACTCGATACCTGCTTCGTATGTTTTCTTAGTCGAAGGATCGGAGAGCTCGACACGGAAACCAAGTTCGGTAAAGAACGTGAACCAGAACGGATAGTTTTCGTACATGTTCAAGGCACGAGGAATGCCAACCGTGGAACGAGTTGCCTCTTCCTTGGACAGAGGCTGATAATGGTCGAATAGGCGATGGGTCTTATATTCGAACAAGTTTGGAACCTTGGCGGCTTCTTCTGCCAATCCCGCGCCCTTTTCGCAACGATTACCCGTGATAAAGCGACGGTGCTTACCCGTTTCCTCATCAATGCCAAAATCGTTGATAGTGAGCAAGCAGTGATTCGAGCATGCTTTACAGCGCACATTGCGATGCGTAGGCTCAAGCGCACGCAAGGCATCCAGTCCAAGCATGGTTGTTTGAGCAGGAACGCCCGAGGCCACTTCCTTAGCATGAGCGCGATCGCGCGCCAGTAGGGCCGCACCATATGCACCCATGTTTCCAGCAATGTCGGGACGAACTGCATTGGTTTCAGCCAGCTGCTCGAATGCGCGCAAAACAGCATCGTTTAAGAACGTGCCGCCCTGGACAATAACCTTATTGCCAACTTCGTGGGGGTCGCGGATTTTGATTACCTTGAACAAGGCATTTTTGATAACGGAAAGTGCCAAGCCAGCAGCGATGTCACCAACCGTGGCACCTTCCTTCTGAGCCTGCTTAACGCGACTGTTCATGAACACCGTACAACGGCTGCCCAAATCAACAGGATTTTCAGCCTTGATAGCGCTCTGGGCGAATTCGGACACGTCAAGATTCAAACCCGATGCAAAGCTCTCGATAAACGAACCGCAGCCAGAGGAGCACGCCTCGTTCAGCATGATGTGGTCAATCACGCCGTCCTTAACGCGCAGACACTTCATGTCCTGACCGCCAATATCCAGAATGAACTCAACGCCTGGAAGCATTTCCTGAGAACCGCGGAGATGCGCAACCGTTTCGATCTCGCCGGAATCCACACGCAAAGCTTCGAGCAGCAATGCCTCGCCGTAGCCAGTAACCGTAACATGGGCGATGTTCACCTTGGGCTTGCCCAATTCATCGACAGGAAGTTGCTGATACAGCTCGGCAACGGCACGCTTCGCGCATCCCAAAACGTCGCCTTTGTTGTTGACATAGCTACTCCACAAAAGGCTGCCATCTTCGCCGATAAGAGCACTCTTGAATGTAGTAGAGCCAGCATCAATGCCAAGAAAAGCAGCCCCTTCATAGGCTGAAAGGTCGGCACGACGAACCTTTTCGCTATTATGGCGCTGCTTGAATTCGCGATAATCGGCCTCATCTTTAAATAAGGGAGGGAGACGAACCACTTCGCTGCCCTGCACATCGCCCAGATTTTCAAGACGCTCAACAACATCAGAAAGCAACTCAGCTTTAGCTTCAGAACCAGCCAACGCGCAACCGCTTGCCACAAAAAGATGAGCATTATCAGGAACGATAATATGTTCGTCATCAAGCTCGAGCGTTTCATAGAAGCGCTTGCGAAGTTCAGGCAAGTACTGAAGCGGACCGCCGAGGAACGCAACATGACCGCGAATCGGACGACCGCATGCCAAACCGGAAATGGTTTGCGTGACAACGCTCTGGAAAATCGATGCGGCAATATCTTCTTTTTTAGCTCCCTCGTTCAAAAGGGGCTGTACGTCGGTCTTGGCGAATACGCCACAACGGCTAGCAATCGGATACAGCACCGTATGATGTTGAGCAAGCTCATTCAATCCCGTTGCGTCAGTATCCAACAACGCGGCCATCTGATCGATGAATGCGCCAGTACCACCAGCGCACGTACCGTTCATGCGCTGTTCGATGCCATTATCGAAGTAGATGATCTTTGCGTCTTCGCCACCAAGTTCGATAGCGACATCGGTTTTAGGGATAAATGTCTCAACTGCCGTTTTGGAAGCGATTACTTCCTGAACGAATTCGATTCCGAGCCATTGGGAAAGCAACAGACCGCCGGAGCCAGTGATGGCCACCGTTACCTCTTTATCAGGAAATTGCGCTGCCGCTTCTTGCAATACCTCCAACACCGTCGCACGAACATCCGCGTGGTGGCGTCGATAGACTGAATAAACGATCTGATCGTCTTCGTCCAAAACTGCAACTTTTACCGTGGTTGATCCCACGTCGATACCCAGATGGAGCTTAGATACTCCAGCTTCGGTTGCCATGGTGAATCTCCTCACATTCGAATAGGTTCTCCCGGTTTGATGAAAAGCAAACGCATAGCAATAAGCGCCATTTCCTCCGAGCTTTCCTTCATTCCGGTTTCAATCCAATGGGTTATAACGCCTAAATATGCTGAAGCATAGAAGGCAAGATAGTAATCAACAAATGCACTGGGGTCATTGCGATACTGCTCGTGAAGCACGCTCTGAATAAGGTGAGCGCATACCGAATCTCGCAAGCGAGGACCAAAACGAATATCGCCCCCAGGACCCAATACTGCATGCAGGAAAGCGCCTTGTTTGCTCAGGTAATCGAAGAGATCCACCAAAAAAGGAAGCGGACGCTTTGCGAATCGCGCCGCAACTACCTCTTTTATATCGATAGATTCCATCTGGGTCTGAATAGCGACTAAATCGCGCATCACTTCATCTTCGAACGATTCAAGCAGGTGTTCTTTATCGCGAAAGTGATTGTAGAACGTACCGCGATTAAGGTCAGCTGCAGAGCACAGGTCGTTGACCGTAATGGAGTCAAACCCTTTTTCCTCCATCAGAAAGATGAGCGCACCGCGCAGTGCTCTCTTGCTGCGCGTAATACGGCGATCCTCAAGGCAAGGCTCAATGGCCGTAATAGCGTTTTCGCTACGCGAGTGCATACTGATACCAGCTGGCACGTTAGCCCCTTCCCCTTGCATGATCGCAAACAACTTCCCCGACGTTACATCAATCACACTGATCGTTAATGAACACAGTGTGCAATAACATAGTACCAAGGGGCTGCGACTCGGGCAAGAAATGGACTCTAAAAACGGCAGCATTGTGACAATCAAAGCACTTCTATCACTCAAACAAATCGACGCGTTGGTTGCTAGAGTGTCCTGATCGGCACCATGCAACGATAGTGTATCTATAACGTAAGCTATGCGTTCGCAACTGCGCTTGCTGACGGCAGTGATAGAATTATTGAATTGCTGAAACCACAACGAAAGGGATCGTTTCCATGCAGATCACCCCGGAAGAGATCGCTGAAACGCTTGCAATGGTAAGCAAGCAGCACCTCGATATTCGTACCATCACCCTCGGCTTGAACCTGCGCGGCTGCACTCACGAAGATGTGAACGTTATGGCTCGCAAGGTATACGATCGCATGACCACCGCAGCCGAAAAGCTTGTTCCCACCGCTGAACAGCTCGAACGCGAATACGGCATCCCAATCGTAAACAAGCGTATTTCCGTAACCCCCATCGCCGAAATCTGCGCTGCAACCCAAGCTACCGACCTTTCCCCCATCGCTATCGCAATGGATAAGGCAGGCAAAGAAGTTGGCGTCGATTTCGTTGGCGGCTTTTCCGCGCTCGTTCACAAGGGTGCCTCTCGTGCCGACAACAACCTCATGGAATCAATTCCCGCTGCCCTTGCCGCAACAGATAATGTATGCGCATCGGTAAATGTTGGCTCAACACGCGCCGGCATTAATATGGATGCCGCATTCAAAATGGCCGGGATCATCAAACAGGCCGCAGAGGCAACCAAAGACAAACAGTGCATTGGCGCGGGCAAATTGGTTGTATTCTGCAACGCCGTCGAGGATAACCCCTTTATGGCTGGCGCATTCCATGGCTCGGGTGAGGCCGATGCAGTAGTCAACGTTGGCGTATCGGGTCCTGGCGTTGTAAACAATGTCCTGCGCAACATGCCCAAAGATGCCGATATGACCTCCATCGCTGAAGCCATCAAGGCAACCGCCTTCAAGATCACTCGAGCAGGCGAACTCATGAGCCGCGAAGCCAGCCGACGCCTGGGCGTACAGAAAGGCATTTTGGACCTGTCTCTTGCGCCCACGCCTGCTGAAGGCGACTCGGTTGCAGAAATCCTGGAAGCTATTGGCGTTGGCCAATGTGGCGGCCCAGGTACCACGGCAGCCCTCGCTATGCTCAACGACGCTGTCAAAAAGGGCGGCGTTATGGCAAGCAGCAGTGTAGGCGGTCTTTCCGGCGCATTTATCCCTGTATCCGAAGACGCTGGCATGATTCGCGCAGCGGAGTCAGGCGCACTCCGCCTGGAAAAGCTCGAAGCCATGACCTGCGTTTGCTCCGTCGGCCTCGATATGATCGCCATCCCCGGAGACACGAGCGTCG
Organism: uncultured Eggerthella sp.; assembly: GCA_900547965.1. Lineage (GTDB taxonomy): Bacteria > Actinomycetota > Coriobacteriia > Coriobacteriales > Eggerthellaceae > Anaerotardibacter. The sequence goes on from URJE01000001.1 coordinate 36,504, forward strand.
AAGCAATCTTCGGCATCATTGCCGATGAATGCGCTATCGGCATGATCAACAACAAAACAACCGCAGTTCGCCTTATTCCCGCTATTGGCAAGAAGGTTGGCGACAAGCTCGATTTCGGAGGCTTGCTTGGCTATGCGCCGGTAATGCCGGTAAACGAACATGCTGGTACGGTATTCGCCCATCGCGGCGGCCGCATGCCTGCTCCGCTCAATTCCCTGAAGAACTAGCAGCAGCTTCACCGCAAATGAAACATGGCCCCCAATTGTAATTGGGGGCCATGTTGTTTCTGGCCAGTGAAGCAATAGCTCGGCATGATTGCATTGAGCTAAAGAGAGAACGGTCGAATACCTTTTACCGTAATATCTTTCATGCCGAAAAAACTTCGCAGATCGAAATAGACCTCATCGTCGATTTCCAAACCCTTTTCCAGCACAAGCATCTCACCAAACGGGGCATCAAACACGCCGCATCGTTTTGCTTTCAGTCGAGGCACGTCTTTATCGCGTACAAAACGTGAATGGAGCTCGGTCATGTCGGCGCAGCAGCCTTTTGGGCTAAGAGGCTCCACGGCAATACAGTGATAACCCCTGCGATCCATATATTCCATAAGCTTCTGGGAAGCGCTGATGGTTATTCGCCTCACGCTTCGCCTCCTAGAAACGTAGCATGAACAAGGTACTCCACATTTCCTTCAGCACCTTTAATCGAGCTCTCCACTACTCCATTCACCCTAAAGCCCACCTCGCGCAACGCTTGGGTCACTTCATCAACGACACGTTGACGAACCGCTTCGCTGCGAACAATGCCATGATCGGTTTCCTCATGCTGACTTTCAAACTGCGGTTTAATAAGCCCCAAAAAGATGCTGCCCTTTTCACAAAGATTGGCAAATACATCAGCTAGCTGGGCCAATCCGATAAAGCTTAAGTCGCATACCACCATATCGAATGGAGCGCCAAGGCTCTCGGGGCTCGCTAAGCGGATGTTGGTGCGTTCAAACACGCTCACACGAGGATCTTGACGCAAGCTCCAAGCGAGCTGACCGTAGTTAACGTCTACGCATGCCACACTGGCAGCCCCCGCCTGAAGCAGGCAATCCGAAAAACCGCCCGTAGAAGACCCCACATCAATGCAACGAAAGCCCGTAACATCCTGCCGAAAGTGATCAAGCGCACCCTGGAGCTTATGCCCACCACGGGAAACGAATTTCTTGGTATTTTTGACGAAAAGATCAGCATCGGGACGAACCTTTAAAGCGGCGCTCGACACATACACATCGTCAACTCGTACCTCGCGCGCAATAACCGCACGCAAAGCCGCATCCCTGTCGGCAAAGTAACCCTGCTCAACAAGCAGATCATCTACGCGAATCTTTGCCATAATCAGTCCGTTTCGCTTTCCATAGGAACAGCTGAGCCTTGTAGACCGAGTTCTTCACCAGAAACAGCGGCAGATGATGCAAACAGCCCGGTTTCTCCCCCGCGCTCTTCAGGAGCTGGAATCAACCCAGTTTCAATCAATTTGAGAAAATCACGCTCTGTCAAAATCGGGACGCCCAAACTTTCAGCTTTGGAGCGTTTTGACCCTGCAGCCTCGCCGCAAATAACGTAGCTGGTCTTTTTAGAAACGCTTCCAGAAACCTTTGCCCCGTACTCTTTCAACTTATTGCCCGCTTCGGTACGCGTCATACCCGATTCAACCAAACTACCAGTAAGCACAAATGTCAGACCTGCAAGGGTTTGGGGCAACGTGTTTTTATGAAGCTCTTCTTCCATGGTTACGCCCGCAGCAGCCAAGCGGTCAACTACCTTTAGGTTATCTTCCGTTGCAAAGAAGTCACAAATACTCTGCGCAATAATCGATCCAACGCCATCGATTGCCGCCAGATCGTCAACCTTTGCGTCACGAAGCAAATTCACAGAAGGGTACATTTTTGCAATAGCTTCTGCCGTGGTTTTACCAACATGGCGAATACCCAATCCGAAAAGAACGCGTGCCAACGAACGCTTCTTGCTTTCGTTAATTGAAAGCATCAGCTTCGATGCCACAACAGGGCCCAACTCAATCCGGTCGCCCTTGGTAGTGGTCCGGCCAGTATCTAAATGCTCCAACGTGTCCAGCGAAAGATCATAATAATCAGCAACATCGGTTAAATTGCCCGATTCAATGAGGCGAGCAACGATCTCATTGCCCATGCCTTCAATGTCAAGCGCACCTCGACTTGCCCAATGAGTTAGCCGCTCATGGGCCTGAGCGGGGCAATCGATAGATACGCATCGATAAGCCGCTTCGCCCTTCTCTCGAACGATGGGAGAGCCGCAACTAGGGCAAACCTTCGGCATAACCCAAGGCTGAGAACCCTCAGGCCGTAGCGAAAGGATAGGACCCAGAACCTCAGGAATAACATCGCCCGCTTTTCGGACAATAACGGTATCGCCAATACGCACATCCTTACGCAAAACCTCATCTTCGTTATGGAGGGTTGCTCGAGCAACCGTAGAACCGGCCACCAGAACTGGATCAAGCTCGGCAACAGGCGTGCACGCGCCTGTTCGCCCAACCTGAATGGTTATATCACGCAAGATAGTGGTTTTTTCTTCTGGAGGGAATTTGTAAGCAATAGCCCAGCGAGGAGCGCGTGCCGTGAAACCAAGTTCATGCTGCAAGGCAAAAGAGTCCACCTTCACGACCACGCCATCGATTTCATAGGGCAAATCGGCACGCTTCTCCAGGCAATCCTGGCAGAACCTTCGTACCTCTTCGCGCGTGATACAGCGCTTAACATCGGGGTTTACATGAAAGCCGCAACTACGAAGCCACTGCAGCAGCTCCCACTGCCCTGAAGCTTGGATAGACTGATCACGCGCAATTGCATACATGAAAGTAGACAGCTCGCGATCGCGCGTAACAGAGGGGTCTTTCTGTCGAAGGGATCCTGCGGCAGCATTACGAGGATTGGCAAACGTGCGATTCCCCAATGCCTCAGCTTGTTCATTGAGCGCCTCGAAACTCGCCTTCGACATGTATATTTCACCACGGACCTCAACCGAGGAAACGCCTTCGAGAACATCCCCGGCCCCTTCATCCCACAGACGCAAAGGAATGTCGTTAACCGTGCGCGCATTGACTGTAACGTCTTCGCCCGTGGTGCCATCACCGCGAGTAGCCGCACGAACCAGCCTGCCGTCTTCGTAGGTAAGCGCCAGAGAAGAGCCATCAATCTTGAGCTCGCAGACCAAAGAAGGGAGCGTGCCCAAAGCTTCTTCGGTCCGATCCATCCATGCATCAAGCTCGTCCAAGTCCATCGCATTGTCGAGAGAATACATGCGCTGTTCGTGAACTACAGGGGAAAACTGATTGCCCACGGCTCCACCAACGCGCTGGGTTGGAGACGAAGGATCTTGCAATGAAGGATGCTCGTTCTCCAGGTCACGAAGCTCGCGCATAAGGGAGTCGAACGCAGCATCTGATATTTCGGGATCATCGAGGACATAATAACGGTGCGTGTGATATTCGATTTCGCGGCGCAGACGTAAAACACGTTGTGCCAGTGTTTCTTCGGGCACGGAACCCTGTTCGTTGGACATGAAAGTAATCCTCTCGTTTACTCACAACGTTGATGCTCTACAAGCCAATCAGCGAACGCAACATAGACCTACCAACAACCCAACAAAGCAAAAGCTAGCATCAGATGCATCACGCCAAGACAACAGCAATAGCGCTAATTTGTTCTATTGCCTATACGCATAAACGCCTCGGGCACAGCATAAAGCACATCCTCGGCGCAGGCGCTAACAACACCTTTGCGCTCAGAGGCAATGTTGCCTGCTTCTGCATGTATATATACCCCCAGATGAGCAGCATCGAAAGCGTCCATACCCTGAGCAAGCAAGCCACCAATTACCCCAGCAAGCACATCGCCCGTACCGGCTTTTGCAAGTGCAACGGTGCCATTCGTTACCCTGCAGCTATGCTCTGCCGAAGCGATTACCGTATCGGACCCCTTAAGAACAACAACGGCACCATAAGCCAATGCAAGAGAATAGGCTACTTCTTCTTGCGACATATTGTCCAAGTTTAGTCCAAAAGGGGCACCGAGACGCGCTGCTTCACCCTTATGCGGAGTTAGGACGGTTGCACACCCCCGCTCAGTGCGACGACGCAACACTTTGCGCATTTTCAGCGAGGACATGAACGAAAGGGCGCCGCCATCCACCAACACTGGCGCCGACGCCTGCTTCAGAACACGGCGAGCCACATTTTCGGCATCCGCATCCGAGGAATCAAACCCCGGCCCAACCACAAAGGCGCCAGGATGCTGCACGGGAAGAGCAGAGGCAACATCCAATGAGGCGAAAGAGCCAACCACAAGCGAAGGACGAAACGCCTGGATCAGTGCTATGTTGCTTTTCGCTGTGAAAACCTGCGTATAGCCCGCACCAGCAAGCTGCGTCGCGCAAGACGACAGGCATGCGGCACCCGGATAAGCGGCGGAGCCAGCGACAACTATCGCTTTACCTCGGGAATACTTATGGGAATCAGCAGGTGGAATAGGTACTAGCGACGCATAGTCCGTGTTGCTATCCATGGGTTTACGCTCCTTCTTTCCCATTGGCAGTCGGCAGGTCATCCAAAAGGGAACGAGCCTCCTTGAATCGACGCGACAAATCCTGAGCTGGCGTGGCAACGCGCGCTTTTGCCTTCGTGCGAGAATCCTCAGTCAAGGCAAGCGCACAAGCAACAGCTTCGTTGTGCGTGTATGAGAGCGAAAGCGGAATCTCTTCGATGCCTAAATAAGCGGCCATCTTCGCGGCGGCTCTATGAAGCCGAACGCGAGGCTTGCCTTTGGCATTGAGGTACACCTCAATATCATTAGGCCTGATACCGTGTCTGAAACCCGTTCCTAAGGCCTTAACCACGGCCTCTTTTGCGGCAAAGCGCGTAGCGTAATGAAACTCGGGTGAAGCTGTTACATCACAATAGGCTCGCTCTTCACACGAAAACGAACGCTCGATGAAAGCAGGCGAACGCTTCATGATTGCACGTATACGCGCAACCTCAACAATATCTACGCCCATCGATACCGATTCGGGCAGAATGCCCGCTTTCTGCGCATCTTGAGTTGCTTCATGCATAGCGGATATCGCGGACGTTTCATTGAGAGCGGCAGAAGAAACGGCACCGCCCTTTTGAGCAGTGCCGCCTTCAACCATGCCTCGATTTCCTTTCGAAGGATCAGACATGAGCATACCTATTCAACTGTTACCGATTTTGCCAAGTTACGAGGCTGATCGACGTCACAGCCACGAGCAACCGCCACCGCGCGAGCCAGAAGCTGCAATGGGACACTTGCAGTAATGGGCATGAAGGCATCACGCACCTTTGGGATGTAGATAACATGATCGGCGACCTTCTTGATAGCCTCATCGCCTTCGGTAGCAATGGCAATAATCTTCGCACCACGCGACTTAGACTCTTCAAGATTGGAAACCGTTTTGTCGTAGGTGGCGCTCTGCGTTGCGACTGCGACAATCGGGAACCCTTCATCAAGCAGGGCGATAGGACCGTGCTTCATTTCGCCAGCGGCATACGCCTCAGCATGAATGTAGCTGATTTCCTTCAACTTCAACGCACCCTCATAGCAAGTTGCCTCACCCAAGCCACGGCCGATATAAAGAGTCGACTGGCGACCGTCAAAGAAGTGCGCAGCCTCTTCAATAGCGGAAGTATCTTGCAGGATTTCCTCGATTTGATCAGCGGTGTCGGCAAGCTCGGTAAAGAGCATGCGTGTCTGGTTCAGGGTAAGCTTGCCCTTAGAGCGACCGAGAAGAAGAGCCAAAAGCGTAAGGCTTACCACCTGGCCGATAAATGACTTGGTGGAAGCAACCGCAACCTCTTTGTTCGCCTTGGTGTAAATCACACCGTCCGACTCACGCGCAACCGGGGAACCAATTACGTTGGTAATACCAAACACTTTAGCGCCCTTGATGCGCGCATCGCGAATAGCGGCAAGCGTATCTGCGGTTTCACCCGACTGGGAAACGGCAACCACTAAGGTAGTGGGTGTGATAATGGGATTGCGGTAACGGAATTCGCTGGCAACTTCCACTTCGGTGGGGATGCGAGCCCAGCCTTCAATAAGATTCTTGGCAATAAGACCCGCATGGTAGGAAGTGCCGCAGCCGATAAGGTACACGCGGTCGATGAAGTTAAGTTCTTGACGAGTAAGCGTAAGCTCATCGATGGAAATCTCGTGACCGGACATACGACCGGCAAGTGTATCGCGAACAACACGAGGCTGCTCGTGGATTTCCTTCAACATGAAATCAGGATAGCCGCCTTTTTCGGCGACATCTATGTCCCAATCAACGTGAGTGGTTTCGGGAACCACCGAATTACCTTCGGCGTCGAAATAGTCAATACGATCGGAATGCATAACCGCAAGCTGGCCGTCTTCGAGAATAACCACATCACGAGTTGCATCGATAAGCGCGATGATATCAGAGCCCAAGTAGCTGCCATTTTCGCCAACGCCCAGCACAATGGGAGAATCCTTGCGAGTTACCACAATTTCACCAGGATGATCATGGTGCATTACCGCCAAACCGTAAGCCCCAGAAAGTGAGTTAGACACCACACGAACCGCCTCGAACAGGTCACCGTGATAGTTTTCCTCCACCAAATGAGCAATGCACTCAGTGTCGGTATCGGAAGTAAACGTGTGACCCTTCTCGATCAGCTCTTCGCGCAGCTCAGCAAAATTCTCGATGATGCCATTGTGGACAACCGCAATTTCATTGGTGCAGTCTGTATGCGGATGGGCATTACGCTCGCTGGGAGCACCATGAGTTGCCCAGCGAGTATGGCCAATGCCACACGTTCCTTGACACATATCGTCCTGAATGGCTTCAGCGAGGCCAGAAACCTTACCCAAGCGCTTAACCACATTGATTTTTTGGCCGTCTTCAACGGCAATACCCGCCGAGTCGTACCCACGGTACTCAAGACGCTTCAAGCCCTCGAGCAAAACACCTTTTGCCTGAAGGGTGCCCGTGTAACCAACGATTCCGCACATATAGGAACTCCTAACGAAGAGGAATAGATCAATTAAACCGTTTTATTTTACCGTATACGCGTTTCAGACCCCCATAAGGGCACTATCGTTCCATAAACTCGTGGCGATAGAATCGAATCGATTCTGCCTTTTCCTAACTCATGTGGGCACACAAGGCGTCAAACGGCAAAAAGCGAATCGCATCGCAAATATCTAGAGACCGATTCCCTCTCTATAGGCATAAGGCAAATCGGCAAGTCGAAAACCCGGCTTCGCTCAAATTAAGCGTCTCTGATGGAAATAGAAGCACCAACGAGACCCCATTGCTGGCGCTTGCTACGATGGGAACATGATTACTTCGACATCGCGGGAACAATCCGCCCCCTCAAATCACCCCAAGAGATCATCGGGCATCAGGCTTCCCGTTGTCATTGCTGCCATCATCGTTGCGATAGTGGCGCTGTTCGCCTCAGTCGCCATGAGCTGCTCAAGCCAAACAAAATATGACTGGAGCAACCTTAAACTAGAAAACGGTCGCATGGTCTATTACGAAGACGGTAACGCAGTTTCCACCACCGGCATCGACGTATCCGACCTGCAGGGCTCCATTGATTGGCAAGCCGTGAAGAATGATGGCATCGATTTCGCCATGCTGCGATGCGGCAGGCGAGGTTCAACTGAAGGCCAGCTCTACACCGACAAAAACTACTACGAGAATGTTGAAGGTGCCACCCGCGTGGGGCTCCCCTACGGCGTGTATTTCTTCTCGCAAGCTACGAACGAACAGGAAGCTCTAGAGGAAGCGGAGTACGTACTGAACCTTATCAACGGCGCTGGCGTAACGTACCCGGTAGTGTATGACCAGGAACCCGTCACCGATTCATCTGGTCGGGCGAACAACCTTTCTGCCGATCAGCTTACCAAGAATGCGCAAACCTTCTGCAAACGAATCGAACAAGCCGGCTACACCCCTATGGTGTACGGCAACCAGTACGATCTCTCTCGCCTTAACATCGACCAGATCAATGCTGCAGTTTGGTATGCCGAATACACAGATACGCATCCCACCAGCACCTACCATGATTTTGTGATGTGGCAGTACTCTCATACTGGCAAAGTGAACGGAATCAAGACCGACGTCGATATGGATATCCTGTTTGAGGCAAGCTGGATCAGCCCCGAACGATAAATCGGTTCTACTCTCTCAAGCCGCTTCCGGAACGAAGCAATCATAAAACGCAGCTACAGCAAAAAGCAGGGCTCCCGTTTTCAACAAAAGGGGAGCCCTGCTTGTATCTGGCATCTGAACAGGAAGTTAGAACGCTATTCAGCAACAACAAATTCCGTGTTAGCCATAATCCAACCCGCCGCCTTCATGCGAGAGGCGCCTTCCTTAAGAAGGGTGCTCCGGCCGGATTTCTGCATAGCCTCAAAAGCCTCCTCTTCGCGACCGGGAGCGATATTACGCATAGCGGCAATCATATCGCCCGGCTCAAGCTTCAATGCCTCATGACGGAATACCGCATCGAGAATGAAGCCCTGCAGCAGCTGCATCTTTGCTTGTGTAGCCAAATTGGCGCGCACCTCTTCTTCAGTCAGATGCTGCTGAGCAAAGAAGGCATCCAACGTAATGCCCTCCTGGGAAAGCTGAGCCAAGAACGTCTCATAAAGCTCCTGCGTCATAACCTCAATCATCTTCTCGGAGATTTCACCCTCGAAACGCTTAGCGTATTCATCCATAGCCGCAGCCATCTTCGCCTGTGCATAGCGATTCTCGAGCTCTTCTTCGGAAGTTGCGCGGAAGCGGTCGCGCAGTTCAGCCACTGTTGCGATTCCCATGGGGCTCATGTTGTCAGCAACCCATTCATCGGTGACCTCGGGGACCTGAAGCAAAGCATCGTCAGGCTGAACACCCTGCTGGGCAGCGGAAAACTGACGAACCAGCATGCTGATCTGTTCATCGATATCCGCCTCGTTAACCTCTGGCTTAGGCTCGATCTCAACCCGTACCGGCTTGTAGCTGGAAAGCTCGAATTCAGGCTTCAACAGAACCGTCATATCGAACGAGAACATCTTGTCAGGTTCGGGGGTTTCGTCAGATTCAATGCCATACGTCGAAACGGGCATGGCACCCTGCTTTTCCAACGCAAAAGGAACAAGATAGTTGATTACCGCGTTATACACTGCAGCTTTCCCATCTTCTTCACCCAATGCATTATTGATCTTCTCAAGCGAGGTTTCGCCTTCGAGCTGATCCATTTGATATTGCACAACAAAGGCATCCAAACCATCAGTGAAAGCCTTGCTCATTTCAGCCGCCGAAGCAGAAACGCGCAAACGCACCTCTTCACCATTGTCCTTAATCTGCTCGACCTTCATAGGTCTCCTTTCCAAAAAGAGCGCTTCGCAAACCGAGCGCCACAATCGTATAATCCCCCATAACCCAAAAGCGCTTTGCTACTGCGATACGGAAGCAAAGCCTGTTAAAGCAACTCGAGCGCAAAGAGGAATAATTCCGTGACATTCAATGATAGCGAAACAAGCACCAAGCGCTACACCTTGAGGCCTACTTTCACGCCTCTCCCCCAATCCAAGGATGCCCAACGCGCTAAAAATGCCGAAACCGATGCCGGAACAAAAGCAACTGCCACTAAAAGCAAAGTAGGTAGCAATGAGCATTCGCTAAGGAGCGTTATACGCGCAGCGAATGAAGACGACGATCTGTATGACCCCTACTCGGATTACCACGACGGCACGTTAAAAGCCGCCGAGTTCGAAAAGGACCCTTGGCGATAATCGTGCGACCAACTAGGGTTCAGCCGCACTAGAAACAAATTCGACAAGCAGGCATCATCGAACGACATCCGACAATCAGAATTCCGCCTATCCCTCGATCGAAGGCAAGCACCGAAAATTTCAATAACGATATATGCCAATCTCAGGGCAACGCCAAATCATAGATAAACGTTTGGCTACTCAAGAGTTTGCTCCAGATTCTTCCCAAAACGCACCGCTGCAACGCAACTTGCAAAAGCAACTGTCAGCAGAATCAGCGACATCACCCATTCAGCTTCCCAGCTGGCCTCAGCAACCGCCGCAAACACGGTTGCGGCAACGGCACCAGCGAGATTAACCACAATTGCCACACGCGAGTAAATAATGGTGTAATCCCTAGGTCCCACTATCTGACGAGTAATGGAAGGCGCCAAGGCATCAATGGCGGCATAGAGGACACCGCCAAGAGCACCGCCAAACACGATAACCTCCGGCGACCACGCCCAGAGCCACATGCAGCATATGCTGACCACACCACCGACAAAGGCGATAGCAAGCGCGCCTATCATGCTCTTATCAGATATCGCTCCGAGCAAAACCTTGCTACCAGCAGAAACAGCCATTAAACAAGATGCGACAACGGATGCCATGATCACCGCCCCATCGGGCGTGATACCAGCTAATCCCAATGCACCAAGATGATGGATGTAGGTTGCATACAGGTTCACCGTTACCGTGAGCGCGTTAAATATGCCCATCGAAAAGATCAGCAAGTAGAATACAGGCGAACGGAACATGACCGATGCAGAAACGCCGCGCAGTTTAAGTCCCTTTCCGCCATGCGCTGATGCAGAACTCTCCTGTAAAGGTTGTGCCCCAAATGGGCGCAACCCGACTTCTTCTGGGTAGCTACGAACGCAGACAAGTGTGGCGAACAGGCCAATCACGAGAACCAGGGCAGAAAATACCTGATAGGCAACGCGCCACGTCGAAGCGTCGATAATCAGGCCACCGACCATGCTCCAAACCGCTCCCCCAACTCCGGACATGGCAAAGCAAATGCCCATAAACAAGCCAGCGCGTTGCGAGAACCACCGATTTATCAGGGTGGGAATAGCAAGGAACATCAAAGAAACGATCCCGAAGCCAACCATAACTCCAGATACGTAGAACAGATAAATATGGTTCCAGAATGAACACAGAAACAAGCCCAATGCGACCATTGCGACCGACACCGAAAGAACGATGCGGAGATCATATTTCTGAAGAAGATTCCCCGCGAACGGAGCCGCGATGCCTCCAACAAGATATACCAACGTGATAAAGAACGTGAATTGGCTCGATGCCACACCAAGCGAAGAAGAGACAGGGACAACGAAGATAGACCAAACGTTGTACACCAGCGCACAAGGACCAAAAGCAATAAGCACCCCTGCAGCAATGATCAGCCAATGACGGCAAGTCATAGGCTCGCGGATGCTAGAGCCATCTTCGGATACTTTGGTGGGCGGATTCGCAAGCGAGTTCAAGGCGAGTCCTTTCCTCCATCGAAGCTCCCGTAAGCTGAACTGTAACATCTCAAAGAGCATCCGTGAAGAACCGCTGACCGCATTTAAGTCATCCAAACAAAAAAGCCCCGCAGTTCAGCGGGGCAAAAAGAAAGCCCGTCAAATGACGGGCTTTGGCATTACAGAGCCTTCTTGGCAACCTCAACAAGGGAAGCAAATGCTTCGGGATCGTTGATGGCCATATCGGACAGCACCTTGCGGTCGAGCTCAACGCCAGCCTTCTTAAGACCGTTCATGAAAACGGAGTAAGAAAGACCATTGATACGAGCAGCAGCGTTGATGCGGGTGATCCACAGACGACGAACTTCGCGCTTCTTGTTGCGACGATCGCGGTACTGGTACTGCAGCGAATGCTGAACCTGTTCCTTAGCAGCACGATAGGAACGGGACTTTGCACCGTAATAACCCTTTGCACGATTCAGGACGGTACGGCGCTTCTTATGAGCGGATACAGCACGCTTTACACGAGGCATACTTGTTTCCTCCTATTACTTATATCGATTAGCGAAGACCAAGGTTACGAGCTACTACCTTTTGATCTGCAGTAGCTACCTCAGTTTCGTGACGGAAATTACGCTTACGCTTCTGGCTCTTCTTGGTCATGATGTGAGACTTGTAAGCCTTAGCGCGCATGATCTTACCGGAGCCGGTTACGCGGAAGCGCTTAGCGGTGCCGGAATGAGTCTTCATCTTGGGCATTAGTTGTCCTTCCCTTGTTCGTCCTTCTTTTTCTTCACCGTCGTAGGCAACGGAGCAATTAGCATATGCATGTTGCGGCCTTCCATCTTAGGTTGGTTTTCGATGACCGCTACATCCTTAAGATCGTCCGCCAGACGTTCCAGAATGCTCAGACCCTGTTCGGGATGAGACATTTCACGACCGCGGAACATGATGGTGATCTTAACCTTGGAACCTGCCTCCAAGAAGCGAATAACATGCTTCTTTTTGGTGGTGTAGTCGCCCACATCAATCTTGGGACGGAACTTCATTTCCTTGGTTTCGATTTTGCTCTGGTTCTTACGCGCCTGCTTGGCCTTGATAGCCTGGTCGTACTTGAACTTACCGTAGTCCATGATGCGACATACTGGCGGCTTTGCCTGAGGTGCGATCTCAACCAAGTCATAGCCCTCATCATCGGCGATGCGCTGGGCTTGCTCGATAGGATAGATCCCCAACTGCGACCCATCGTAGCCAATCAGGCGACATTCCTTGATCCTGATAGCCTCATTGAGCCTTGGTTCTTGAGCTGCTATGGTGCCCACCTCCTTCTTTCTTTGTTTTGGTGCTACCATGCACGAACCATTTTATACGCTGATAAAAGAAAAACCTGCGATCAGATGATTGCAGGCCACACGAATTCTTGCTTAGCAAGAGTATATTCATATGACCCATCAGCAACCTTGCGGCGCCGAACCAGGTGGAAGCATGTGGCTTCTCTTGAAACAGCTTATGTAGAATACCATTCCTTCCCACCTTGTAAAGCGGGAAGTTCGACATTCACAAAATTATTATGCGCAGAAGCGCAAGGCAGATGGGATTATACCGCAATGATGTTGTAGCAAAGGGTCATCACCACCGCCAACCCGAACGGAACCACAAGGGCAACCACTATGAATTCCAAAAACAACGGTAGTTTTGCAAGCACGGGGAAACGCCGGCGCACCCTTCGTCTATCCGAAACCTCGTAACAAATACAGGTAATAGAGGGAATCATGAACACGAAGTATTCCACCACGCGCAACCACATGGGGTAGTTCACCTCAGCCATATCCGAGCTGGGCCAGAAACATGATTTCACCGAAGCCACCACGACCAGAAGCCAGAATAGGGCAACAACCACGTTCCACGCTATGCCAACGCCCTGCGGAATATGCATAGGCAAGTTGCGCACTTTGCTGAAAAAGCCCTTCCCTGCTGTTTCCTTTCCTTTGGACGAAGAACCGGCTGTCGTTCCTTCGCTTGGGGCCTTTCGCCCTTGAATGCGCGCTGCCGCTTTGGCAAATGCCGCCTGAAGCTCACGCACTGAAGCGAAGCGCCCATCGGGGTCGAACGAACAGGCGTGGGCAATTACCGCCTGAAGCTCAGATGGAACCCCACTGCAAGCAAAAGCAGCAGCGCGATCTTGTGCGGTGGCGGTGCGCTGGGTAAGGCAATAGAAAAGCAGCATGCCCAGTGCATACACATCGCTGCGCACATCAGTTTGCCCAAAGCCGAACTGCTCGGGCGGCGCGTAGCAGCGCGTGCCGAAATGAGCCGTATCCCCCGCAGCCCCCTCGCGAAAGGCCCGGGCAATGCCGAAGTCGATGATCGTGAGACCCGCATCGCTCACCACGATGTTCGTTGGCTTCAAATCGCGATGGATCAAAGGCGGCGAGAACTGCTCGTGCAATTCCATCACCCCGTCGCAAAGGAGTGGAAACCACTGCGCCGCCAGGGCGACCGATCCGTCGCGTTCGTACACCTCGTCCCGCAGCGTGCGTCCCTGGATGTATTCCATGACCACCACCAGCTCGTTGCCAGTGGTATGAACATCGTAGATGCGCGGCAAATGTCGGAAGCGACGCCCGTCGCGCTGCGCTTGGAACAAGTGGCCGTAGGCATCCCCCATGGCCGCATCAACCGCGATGCGCTTGCGAACGAACGGTCCGAGCTCCGCCGCGTTGGCCCCCACAAAGTACACCACCTCGGTCGTCTCGTGGGGCGCCGTCTTCAATACCTCATCGACGCGATAGCACACGTCGCGGGCAAGGGCGTCAAGGTATGCGGCAAGAGGGTCGTTTTCCATAGATGCCATGGTACCAAAATTAGCTAATGGTCGCCTCGCCGAACCGGTAAAGCTCCTCCTCAGTCTTCTGCAGTGTATAGCCATGGCTGATGGCGAAGATGACAATGGCATCTCGCCGATTCTTGCAATACAGCTCGTTGGCGCCTCCCGCCTGCAAAAGGCGGTTCGTCTCGCGCAACGAGCATCCCATAGCGAAGGCAAGTTTCAGCAAGTTATCCCGCGAGGCGCGCCGAGCGCCGGTGAAAATCTGGTAGCCGAAGGTCTCGTTGATACCGGCCTCTCTCACCACCACTGAGCGCTTCAGCCCCTTCTTTAGCAGAAGGGCGTCCAGGTACTCCGCCAAGCTGCGCTCGCCCACCTCGCGCCGTTTGATGAACGCCCGCGGATCCGGCGCGTCCAAGAGCTCGGCCAGCATATCCTCTGTCAGCGGTTCCTCCACGCGCTTCTTTCTCCTTCGACCCATATCACGAAGCCCCTATTGTAGCGCCTCGAGCGCCCGCCTTCGGAGACGGGCGCCCGAGACGTGCGCCATCAGGCACGCTAGCTCAGCGAGAACGTCTGCTCGGCCAAGACGGCGTCGCTGAAGCTCAAAAGCTCCTCGACCTCAACCGTGATGTCGCTCATGTCCTCCAGGGCGTAGCCCATCTCCACCGTCGTAGAGGAACCAGGCTTCACATCGCTCGAGTACTTCTCGGAATCCCAATCGCTGCCGATGGCTGTGCCCAGCTCAACGCCGTTTTGGAACACTTTGGGATAAAGCGCCACCATGAAGCTGGTCGCCTCGTCGGAGTTGTTCGTGAAGGTGTAGGTCACCACGGCAGCCGGATTTCCCTGGTAGTCCTCAGTCACCCGGCAGCCGTCGATGGTCACGCCGCAAGCGGCCGCGTCCGATGCGCTCTGCTCGGCCGCCTGGGGCTCAGTCGCAGATCCGGAATCTTCGACCGCTGCACCCTGCGCTGTCGCCGTATCCAGGCCGCTCTCCTCCATGGCCTGGTCGAGGGCGGCGCTGAAGGCGCTCTGCATTACGAGCACGAGAATGAAGGCGATCACGGAAAGCACGAGGCCGGCGATCCCTAGGCCCTTGCCGCTCTTCTTCCCCTTCGAAATACCTACCAATCCAATGATGGCGAAGACGATGCCGAGAATGGCCAAAAGGAAGGAGAGGTTGTTGATAATCGGCAGAATCGACGTGACCAGTGCCACGATTCCCAATACGAGAGAAGCCACGGCCATAGCCGAGCGAGGTTGCGTTTCCATAGATGATTCCCTTCTTCTAAACGCGCTATTCCTAACGGACAAGGAAGAAGGGTATCCGTTCTCGTTAACCGTTTCATTAGCTGCCAGCTAAGGCGGCCGCAAATTTTCCCTAGCTCAGGTCGACCTTGGCGCGCACGAGGTAGGCGGACAGGGCGACACCGCCACCGGCCACGGCAAGGTTCACCACCGTCTGCATGACGGACACCACGCCGAGCATAAACGACGCCGTTCCCGTGTCCCCCACCATGGCCAGAACGCCGACAATAGAGAACAGAAGAGAGATCACCCAGCCAATTCCCACATACAGCGCCACGGCCGCAGCCACCTTATGCCGCCGCGCCCACCAAGCGCCCAGCGTCAGCGAGAGGAACGCCAGCCCCACGGTGTAGGCGGCGGACACGAGGGCATTCGCCACGCCCATGATCGACGAGGCCACCCCGCCGTTGCCCGTCAGCGCCGACCAGCCGCCCAAAAGCGACAGCACCACCGACACCATGTCCCCATCGCCGTCGGTGATCGCGAGCATGGCCAGCGAGGCGAGCGCGCAGGCCATAAGCGTGAACACCGCCGCCAGCAAAAAGGCAGC
>URJE01000002.1 GCA_900547965.1 uncultured Eggerthella sp.
GGTTCTACCAATGAACTACACCCGCAAAAAATGGTCGGGATGACAGGATTCGAACCTGCGACATCCTGCTCCCAAAGCAGGCGCGCTACCAAACTGCGCCACATCCCGAACGCAACGGTAAGTTAGTATACCAGAACTAATCGCCTGGGTGTAGCTTCTTTCTTAATTCTCGCAAAGCATTTCCACGATGAGATATTGTGTTTTTTTGGCCCTGGGTAAGTTCTGCCATTGTCACATCACCGTTATAGATATCCGGGAAAAACAACGGGTCGTATCCAAAGCCATGTTCGCCACGTTCCGCAAAACCGATATGCCCTTCCACAAAGCCCTCTGCAACCGTTTCGCTACCGTTTTCGTCGATAAAAACCAATACAGTGGCAAAACGAGCCGTACGTTGCTCATACGGTACAGCACCGAGTTCCTGCAGCAGTTTAACGTTGTTGGCACGATCGTCTCCATCAATACCGCTATAACGGGACGAGAAAACGCCTGGAGCTCCATCAAGGGCATCAACGATGAGTCCGGAATCATCTGCCAGCACCGCCGTGCCCGCTATATCATGCGCAGCACGTGCCTTTATACGCGCGTTCTCAAGAAACGTAGAACCAGTTTCATCCGGATCGGATACCAAACCCGCATCCTTAAGACTTTTGAATTCCCAACCCTCAAAATCAAGGGCAGTTTCTATCTCTTCAACTTTATGAGCATTATTGGTCGCAATAACTACCGTCTTTGCCACAGATTCCTCCTTTTTAATAACGAGCTACAAAACAATATGCTCAACGGAACCGAGCGGCATGCGCAACACCCGCTCGCCAAACGAGCAAAACTCATCGAGATTGTCGGACGATGTCGCAAAACGACGGATAGCTACATTTCCCGGTTCAACCAACGATTCTTGCCTTGCCAGCAAATCCGCGCAATCAAGAGATACCTCAGTAGCCGAAGATATAAGTTTTACCTGAGACCCAATGACACCGCCAATTAACGCTTTCAGCAGAGGAAAATGCGTGCATCCCAAAACCAATGTATCGATATCACAGCGACGCAAAGGATCAAGATAATCCTGGGCAATCTCTTGAAAAGCGGGACGGATGAACACTTTAGATGCAAGTGATGTATAGCTTTCAATAGGGCCCTTTGCCATCTGAATGCCTAGCTCCGCTATTTCGACAAAACGAGGTGTTGCGGTAGAAAAAACCGTAATACCCGCATCGATATTGCGAATGGCGCGAGTATACACGCCAGAATCAACGGTGCCCTGAGTAGCAATAACCCCAACACGGCGATTGTGGGTTGCTCTGGCGGCTGCACGAGCTCCTGGCTCAACTACACCGATAATAGGCACATCAAATGCCCTCTGCGCAGCTTCTAAGCCCGCCGCTGTAGCGGTATTGCATGCAATAACGATCATCTTCACATTCTGGCTAATAAGCCAAGAACAGATATTGAGAACAAACGAACGAACTTCTTCTGGATCACGCGGGCCATACGGACAATGAGCGGTGTCCCCGTAATATATGATGTTTTCCTCGGGCAAACGTTTAACTAATTCGCGCGCTACCGTCAATCCGCCAAAGCCGGAATCGAAAACCCCGATAGGCCGGTTATCAAAATCCACAAAGCACTCCTTTATAACGGCATATGATAAATGCCTTATGTCCAGCATAACGTCTTGAAGTGAAAGCAGAGCGGTCTACCAGCAATCCCAAAAAGTACGCATAACATAAAGGTGAAAAAAAAATAAAAGCAAATCAGATTTTCGAAGTAACGTCTGACCCAGCCCTTGGAGCCGTAATGGCTAGCAACGATAAACCAAGGAGCGAGATAGCGGCCCAACAAAGAAAAAGGTCATCACGGAAGCTTCCGCGATGACCGATGTTACTATGGCGCGCCCAGTAGGATTCGAACCTACGACCTTCGGATTAGAAGTCCGCTGCTCTATCCAGCTGAGCTATGGGCGCACAGCCAAATGATTATAACCCACTTAGCTAAAACAAAGAAGCTGCCCAAAAAAGACAGCTTCTTAAAACTTAGTCGTGCGTAATAATGCAAACTCCCTTATTCAAATTTTGGTAGAACCACTGCGCATCACCGGAAGAAAGATTTACGCACCCATGGCTGCCATTGGTTTGATAACGTGTACCACCGAAAGAGGATTGCCAGGTGGCATCGTGAAGACCAACCGAATTGCCGATAAAGGGCATCCAATACGTAACCTTCGTCTCGTAATCTTTCTCTCCGTTAGGCTTATAGCCAATCAAAGTAGAAGGACTTTGCTTATTGTTGAGATAGTACACGCCAGTGGGCGTGCTACGGCCTTTGACGGGCTTGCCCGTAACAACACCGCATGAATGAAGCAAATTGCCGCTTGCATCATAATAACGTGCCGTTTGCTCAGAGATATCAACATCCACATAGGCGCCCCAATCACGAGCACCAGCGCCATTGTAGGTATCGCCAGATTGGCTGCAGGGAACATCGACAGATGTTGCGCTACCAGCAACAAGAGCATCATAGACCTCTTGAGATAGAGAGTCGGTATCGACCTTCCAGCCATAAGTACCGCCGGAAACGGTGCAAACTTTACCATCTTCGCGAGTCCATGTTCGCGTGGTCCCTACGGTATTCATGCCTGCAGCCTTTTCATCAACCCAGGATGCAACACCGTCCTGGCTGATGCTCAATGAATAGTCTTCAGGGTTAATAGAGAGCCAGCCTGCAAAAGTTGCTTTATCAATGGTGGCAGCCTTAACAGTCCCATTGAGCATCAGTGAAAATGAGCTTGGAAACAACTCATTCGCGTGCTGCACCGCATCCATTACACGCGAATCGGAGCTCAGCACCTTGGGCTTAATCAGATCATCTTCGGTCAGTTCGCAATTTGTACGCATTGCTTTAATGCACTCACCAGCTTTAATGCAAACCGCTTCAGCGTCAATCTGAGTACCATACACTTCTGGCTTCAATACGAAAGAATCCACCGATTCATTGTACGTAACCGTAGCGTCTGCAGAAGGGGTTTTACCTTCGTTAAACGCATCGATTTGCTCATTGATGATCGAATCCAAAGCACCTTCTTCGTAGTTGGCAACTACAATATCGGAAACATCGTGCTGACGGAAAATCTCGATAAACCACAAAGGCACATCCTGACGCTTGGCTGCGTCTTCGGCAATCTGATGTGCATCAATGTCAATTGCGGTTTCGCCCGGTTGGAACGAATAAGTAAAGCCTTGACCAGAAATGGTAAGCGCATAGGAATCAGCCTGATTTTGGATCTTTTCAGCCAAAACATCGCTAGACTGCATCGAAAGATCTTCATCGTTCAAATTGGTATTCGGGAAAAAATGACTCGAGAAATAGAGGAAACCAGCCCCGTACACTACGAGCAAAGCTGCGAAGACAGAAATTACAGCAATGAGAAATGGTTTTTTGTCCATCTTTTTTTGAAGCACCGTGCCATCCACCACAACTTCATCCTGCTGAATCGGCATATAGCCTTTTGATGCCGAACCCTGAGAATTCACAGCATGCTTACCCTGATAAGCCTCATTGGAGCCCTGCTTATTGGAGCCATTCATATAAGAGATTCTCTCCCAAATTCTTCGTTGACAACATCTTGAACAGTGTACAGCTGTTCAGGGGATTATCCAGGATAAATAACCAGCTCTTTAGGGTTTTTCGGTGGCTAGATCATTTTCAAAATACGAGGTTCACAGATCGAACACAGGATCTTTATAGCCAGTACTCAAATTTGGCAATAACCAACCACGTTGCCAAACCGTCATAAATCCCTAATATAAAACCCATCGCTTTTGGGCAGATGGTTACTGCCCTCGTAGAATGAAAGGAACCGAAATGACTCACTCCCTCACCACGAAGAAGGCAGCAATTGCCCTTTTCGCCGGTATCGTGGCCCTCGCACTTGCGGCACTGGCTCTTACTGGTTGCTCTTCTTCGAACAACAGCAACTCCGACGACAAGAAGATCACCGTCGCAGCTGTTCCCACCCCCCATGCAGAAATCCTGAACAACGCCGTTGCCCCCATCCTCGAAAAGGAAGGCTATACGCTCGAAGTAAAGGAATTCACCGACTACGTTCAGCCCAATGATGTAACCGAGAACGGCGACGTTGACGCAAACTACTTCCAGCATGGCCCCTACCTGGAGAACTTCAACGAGGAAAAGGGCACTCACCTTGTTTCCGTAACCGCAATTCACTTTGAGCCCATGGGCATCTACTCCAAGAGCATCTCCGATCTCAAGGAGCTGAAGAACGGCGCTAAGGTTGCTGTTCCCAACGATGCAACCAACGAAGCACGCGCTCTGCTTCTTCTTCAGCAGGAGGGCTTGATCACCCTTAAGGATGGCGTTGGCGTAACCGCTACTGTAAACGATATCGTTTCCAACCCCAAGAACCTCACCTTCAACGAACTTGAGGCCGCAAACGTTCCCAATGTTGTAGACGACGTTGACATTGCAATCATCAATGGCAATTACGCTATCGCTGCCGGCTTCAAGGTAAGCACCGATGCACTTGCCGTTGAAAGCGCTGATTCCGAGGCAGCTAAGACCTACGCCAACCTTCTTGTAGTAAAGGATGGCAACCAGGATTCCGACAAGATCAAGGCTCTTGCTGAGGCATTGAATTCCGACGAGGTTCGCGATTACATCAACAACACCTACGAGGGCGCTGTAGTACCTGTTTTCTAAATCGAAAGCATGCATAAATAAAAAAGAACCCCTGATAATCAGGGGTTCTTTTTTATACACGTCTAATTAGAATCAAAAATGATTTTGGGCAAAAATGACCTACTTGTTCTCGATCTGAGTAATGTTCTTCAACTCGATAGAGATAAGACCGTTTGGCATGCTTGCAAACTCAATGAACTCGGGATTATGGGCGTATTCGGACGGAAACGTAATCTCAATACCAGTGTCGGTACGAATCTTATGATTGCGAGTTATCCGTTCAGCGGCCTTTTTATCAACGCGAACACGCTCTGGAATATTTTCTTCTGCTGCAGTTTCCACAAAACGCTCCTGCAGTGGCTCATCCTCGAAAACCTCAGCAGCAAGCTCATGAGGGGCGACTCCCCTACCCTCTTCAGCGGCTTCCGAAACATACGCTTTGGCACGCGTGAGCGCAACAGTGGCGTTAGCGCCGTACTCTTCAGCAACTTCTTCGACAATAGTGGTGATTTCGTCGATTACTTCTTTACTGGATGCCTCCATTGAACATTGGAGCAACCCATCAGGAATAAGGTAACGATCTTCTCCGGCAATGGTGCGTTTCTTATCCTGGAACGCAACCTCTAAAGAGCGGGAATCGATGATCGCAAAAGAGGCAATCTTTTGCGAAGGACTCGGAAGAATAGCGTGATGACGCTCAATGGCGTTACTTGGCTCGCCGTTTTCCCCATAACCAACCGAATGCATAAATGCTTGACGGCTTTCAAGCATAAAAATACCGAAATAGCGGTTTATACGGCCCTCAAAAGAAGCCTCGATTTCTGCGTCATCGGCACTCCCGCCTTCAAGCTTGGTTTCTTCTTCGAAATCAACAACAAGCAAATCGGTAGATTCTGCCTTGCTCATGCGTCCAAGTTCGCTTGAAATAAATTCAGCAATTTGAACGGAAAGATCGATAAACTGCCGCTCACCTTGAAAATAGGCGCGCAGTTCAGGAGCAAATGAGCTGTCGACGGAAAATTCCCCACGTTTGTTATCGATATGAGTAAGCCCTTTGCGCACATGCTTGGTGATGTACTGCTTAACCTGCTTGCTTTCAAGGTCAAGTTCAGCCTGCGAAAAGATATTTACACAGGAAGTAAAATCGAATACGTGCAGAATTGCATGATTGATGCGAAGCATACCGATCCTTTCGAAAATAGCGCAACAAACGATACCACGAAACTACGTAAAGTGAGACCATCATGACGCAATGCTCAAGGAGTGAAGCAAACTTGAGCATAACGCCCAAGAGGACGTTACTAAACTTCGAGATCAGAACAAACCGCGAGCTCGCAGTGATGAGTACGGATAGCGTGAAAGCAGGCCCCGGCGTGCTTTCACGCGCCCAGCCTGCATGGATCGTTAACCGTGCCATCAAAGTAGCGCGCAGCGTCATATCGTCCCAAATAAAAAAGGCTTGCCATAGGCAAGCCCAATAAAATCTGGTGGAGGCGCGGAGAATCGAACTCCGGTCCATACTAAATCATCAACGAGGCTCTACAAGCTTATTCAATGTTCACATTTCAGACGAGCAAGACCCATTGACAGGTCCGCGCACATCCTAGCGGGTTCAATCTTTTGCTTGGTCATACCAGCTACGTACCAAACAGCATCCCTCTAAAAATGATAACGAAGGTGAAGGCGAAGGAAAGCTTCACGTCGTCACGCTGCGATTAAATTAAGCAGCGAGGGCCAGCTGGCCCTGAGTGTTGTTTTCGCCAATTAACTTGACGGTACCCCTGTTTAACGTGGCGAGGAGACCACGACCTGCTCCTCGGATCCGACTTACCATGTCGAAACCAGTCGCCCCCAAATGGGGTTATTCCCCTGTAAAAGTGCCTACTTAGTATAACAAAAGCTGTGATGGAATCGGTCTTACATTAATCGTCGAAACAACGATGCATAAATGGAATACAGAGACGACAAAAACAATGGCGCATTTTGAAAAAAGAAGGAGCCCCGTAGGGCTCCTTCGAGATATCAAATCGCATTTGGAAAGCGATTACTTGTCTGCAAGAGCAGCATGAGCTGCGGCAAGACGAGCCAAAGGCACGCGATAAGGAGAGCAGCTGACATAATCGAGACCAATACCATAGAAGGTCTTGATGGAATCAGGATCGCCACCGTGCTCACCGCAAACGCCGCAAACAATATCGGGATTACCCTGGTGACCGAGCTCAACACCCATCTTAACAAGCTTAGCCACACCAGGATCAACCGTAGCAAACGGGTTGTAGGGCAGAATGCGCTCAGCGAGATACTGATGGATGAATTCAGCCTCAACGTCGTCGCGGGAGAAGCCAAAGGTGGTCTGAGTCAGGTCGTTAGTACCAAAGCTGAAGAAATCAGCCTTGGCGGCAATCTCGTCGGCAGTTACCGCTGCACGAGGAAGCTCGATCATGGTACCAATCTTGATCTCGAGCTCTACACCCTCTTCCTGAGCAACCTGAGCGATAACGCCTTCCGCCTGTTCGCGGAGCTTAGCAAGCTCAGGAACAACAGAAACGAGAGGAATCATGATTTCAGGCTTAGGATCAAGGCCTTCCTTCTTGAGCTGAGCAGCTGCAGTAGCGATAGCGCGAACCTGCATTTCAGCAAGAATGGGATATTTGATAGCCAGACGGCAGCCGCGAAGGCCGAGCATCGGGTTAGCCTCGGAGAAGCTATCAATCTGCTCCATGAGAGCGCGCTTCTTCTCGATAACAGCAGGATCGCCACCGGTAGCCTCTAGGCGAGCGATTTCAACGTCGAGAGCGCGGGCAGACTCGAGGAACTCATGCAGCGGAGGATCGAGGAGACGAACGATAACAGGCAGACCGTCCATAGCGCGGAACATGCCCAGGAAGTCACCAGTCTGAGCCTTCAGAAGGTCATCGCAAGCCTTTTCGCGAATAGCTTCATCGTCATTAAGGATGAAGGTCTGAATGATCTGCTTGCGCTCACCCAAGAACATATGCTCTGTACGGCACAAGCCAATACCCTGAGCACCGAAATCACGTGCGAGCTGAGCATCTTCGGGGTTATCGGCGTTTGCGCGAACACCCATGGTGCGGAACTCGTCTGCCCATTCAAGGATGGTGTCAAGATCGCCAGCAAGCTCAGGCTGAACCAGTTCAACCGCACCAAGAACTACGATGCCGGTAGTACCGTCAAGCGAAATAACGTCGCCTTCCTTGATTACGATGTCGGTGCCAGCAATAGAAGCCTGCTTTGCCTCTGCATCGATCTTCAGAGCGTCAACGCCACAAACGCAAGGAGCACCCATGCCACGAGCGATAACAGCTGCATGGGAAGTCTTGCCACCGTGAGAAGTAAGAACGCCCTCAGCGGCAATCATACCTGCAAGGTCGTCAGGAGTGGTTTCCCAGCGAACCAAAACGGTCTTGCGACCCTCCTTGGCAGCCTCTACCGCATCATCAGCGGAGAACACAGCTTCACCAACGGCAGCACCAGGAGATGCATTGAGACCCTTTGCAACTACGTCGTAATCAGCCTTAGCGTCGAACTGAGGATGCAGCAGCTGGTCGAGCTGCTCGGGATCTACGCGCTGTACAGCTTCTTCCTTGGTGATGAGGCCTTCCTGCTCCATCTCGATTGCGATGTGCAGAGCTGCAGCAGCGGTACGCTTACCAACACGGGTCTGAAGCATCCAGAGCTTGCCCTGCTCAATGGTGAACTCAATATCGCACATGTCACGGAAATGGTTTTCGAGGATAGTAAATACCTCTTCGAGTTCGCGACCAGCTTCCTCGAGGCCAGGAGTTTCCTTGAGCTCTGCAATGGGGCTGGTATTACGAATACCGGCAACAACGTCTTCACCCTGTGCGTTGACAAGGTAGTCGCCGTAGAATTCCTTTTCGCCATTTGCAGGGTTGCGAGTGAAGGCAACGCCCGTAGCAGACGTGTTGCCCTTATTGCCGAAGATCATGGACTGAACGTTTACAGCGGTACCAAGGTCATCGGAAATCTTGTTCTGCTTGCGGTACAGGATAGCACGGGGGTTGTTCCAGCTACCAAATACAGCCTCGATAGCAAGCTGAAGCTGCGTATCGGGGCTCTGGGGGAACTGAACCGTACCATCTACAACCAAAGAAGGATACTCTGCAGCATCTACATTCTCAGAGAAGATCTTCTTAAACTCAGCAACGAGCTCCTGAAGATCCTCAGCAGTAAGGTCGGTATCGGTTTCAACACCACGAGAACGTTTCATCAGGTTGATTGCGTTCTCAAACAGATCGCCATCAAGACCCATAACAACGTTGGAGAACATCTGAATGAAACGACGATAAGAGTCCCAAGCGAAACGGGGGTTCTCGGTCTGCTTGATCAAGCCGTTGATAGACTGATCATTGAGGCCAAGGTTCAAAACGGTGTCCATCATGCCAGGCATGGACATAGGAGCGCCAGAACGAACGGAAACAAGCAGAGGGTCTTCTGCGTCACCGATCTTCTTGCCGATGCGCTCTTCAAGGTCGAGGCGGTATTCCTGGATGGTGTCCAAAACGCCTTCGGGCCAGGTATTGTTGGAGTTTGCATACTCCATGCAAGTCTGGCAGGAAATCGTGAATCCCGGAGGTACCGGCAGTCCGATGTTAGCCATCTCAGCAAGGTTAGCGCCCTTGCCGCCAAGGATGGCCTTCATGTTGGTGTTGCCCTCCGTAACGTTCTTCCCATTTGCGTCTTTGCCGAAAGCGTAGACGCGCTTAAGTTGGTCTGTCACCATCTTCTCCTTAGACTTAAACATTTCTCCCTCATTTCCCAGGTCCAAAAACCTGAGGATGAGCGTTTTCATAATACCGCAAGATTTCTTGCGCTGTTTCCTCAATTGCCCTGTTATCGGTGCGAACAATGATGCATCCCAGCTTGCGCATCAAAGCCCTTGCGCACTCCAAATCTTGATACACACACTCCAAATCTGCATATGAAGAAGCCACGTTGCTGGCATTTCCAAGGCGGCGCTTGCGAATGTCTGCCAGAATCTCAGGCGAGATAATGAGCCCGAATAGACGTGTAGGATCAACTTCGAAGATTTCTTTTGGCGGTTCGCTTTGGGGGTCGAGCGGCACATTTGCCACACGATAGCCCAGTTGCGATAGGTAAATCGACAGCGGCGTTTTAGAAGAACGCGACACTCCGATAAGAACGATATCGGCATCGCGGAGGTCTTGAGGGTTACGACCATCGTCATGAGAAATGGTAAATTCCATTGCATCAATACGACGGAAATAATACTCGTTTACCGAGTGCAATCGCCCAGGCTCCTGAAGCGGCTCCCTACCTGTAGCTTGCGCAAGCGCACATAGCGCATTGCTCATAAGGTCTACGCCAATCACTTCTTCAGAATGAGCGTGAAGAAACTCCTCCATGCAGGAACGCAAGTCGGCACGGATAAGGGTATAAAACAAGACGAAAGGAATCCGCCCCAACTCAAGATGCTTTCCAAGGTGAGCTTCCAGGTCCTGAACCATGCTGTCGCAGGATTCCACGCGTGGCAAGATCTCAATTGCGGGATCGTATACTTCGAAACATGACGATGCGGCGCGAACCAATGTTTGAGCAGTCGTACCCACTGAATCGGAAACGACGTGGATCACCGGAAAGGTATCTGAAGCCTTTCCTTGTGTTATCCATTTCTGCAAAATGAAACTCCCTCCATAATAAAAAAGCGACCCATCACTGGGCCGCCTCAGGATACACGTAAGCGAAAAATGCCCGCTAACGCGACTATTTTACCTTGGAAAGCAGAGCAAAGTCAGCAACGTTGGCGAATACTGCAACGAAGCTGTTCAATAAACGAAGGCGATTTTCGCGCAATGCCTGGTCTTCGTCCATAACCATCGTGTTCTCGAAGAACAAGTCAATGGGTTTACGCAAAGCAGCAAGCTCGGACAATGCAGCAGCGTAATTGTTGTTTTCGAGAGCAGCAGCAACATCGCTTTCGGCCTGAACAACTGCATGGACCAAAGCCTGCTCAATCTCAGAAAGAGGACCCTCGTTAACTTCAGTGCCGAGCGCAGAATCGCAAAGGTTGTTTGCTCGAGCATAAGCCGTTGCAAGATCCTCAAATACCTCGGGCTGCTCGCTACGAGCAGCTTCGAGAGCCGAAACTCGATTGATTAGCTCAACAGGCTCCTGAACACCCGCAGAAAGCACGGCGTCGATTGCATCAATGCTATTGCCAGCATCGCGCATCATAACCTTGGTGCGCGTGATAAAGAAATCAATTACGTCACGACGAGCAGCGTCAGTATCGAACTCAATACCTTGCTGAGCATAAGAGGCCAACGCAGCATCGATCGCAGGCACGAGGGATACCTCAACAGCATCTTCGCCCGACAGCATAGCCACGATACCAATAGCGCTACGACGCAAGGCAAACGGATCAGAGGAGCCAGTAGGACCTTGGCCAACTGCAAACAAGCCACATACCGTATCAAGCTTATCAGCTATAGCCACAATCTTACCTACAACCGTATCGGGCGCATTGTCGCCCGCAAAACGAGGGCGGTAATGCTGCTCAATAGCCTGAGCAACCTGGGCAGTTTCGCCACTTGCAGCAGCATAATAGCTGCCCATAACGCCTTGAACGCTAGTGAACTCGACCACAGCACTCGTTACCAAGTCTGCCTTGCAAAGGCGAGCAGCGCGCTCAACATCGCTGAGATCCTGATCGGCAAGACCCGCGTCTTCCGCAAGGTGATCGGCCAAGCGCTGGATACGATTGGTCTTATCAAGCATAGTGCCCAGCTTTTCCTGGAATACCACTTCGCCCAAGCGATCAACGTAGGATTCAAGAGGTTGCTTCAGGTCTTCGTCGTAGAAGAATTTGGCATCGTACAAGCGAGCACGAACCACTCGCTCGTTGCCGTCGATGATGGTTTCAGCACATGAGGGATCGCCATTGCTTACCACAATGAAGCGGTTGGTAAGCTTGCCGCTCTTGTCATAGAGCGGGAAATAACGCTGATGGACCAACATGGCATCAACGATGATTTCCTCAGGAACCTTCAAGAATTCCTCGTCGAACGCACCAACCAACACCGTAGGGTACTCGGCAAGATTAATAACCTCAACAAGCGTCTTAGGATGCAACACTGCAGCAAAGCCGGTTTCAGCTTCAGCCTTGGCTACGCCCTCGCGAATAACCTGCTCACGTTCGGCTTCGGAGGGAACAACGTAAGCGTTTCGAACGACATCGACCAAGGAGTCCGCATCGGCAACCTCAAATGGGCCAGGAGCCAGGAAACGATGACCGTACGTGATGCGACCGGCAACAAGTCCAGCAAAGGTGAAATCGATAATCTCGCTACCGAATAGAGCGACGATCCAACGAATCGGACGGGTAAAGTATTCGGTCTGAGCACCCCAACGCTGCGAGCGGGGCCAGGAAAGACCATGAATGATCTTATCAAGCACCGAAGAAAGCAGCGAAGACACATTCACGGATGGCGTATGGGTACGAGCATACACATAGCCGTCTTCTACAACCAACGCAGAAGGATCTACACCCTTGCCGCGAGCGAAGCCCTGGGCAGCTTTGGTGGGATTGCCATCAGCATCAAAAGCGATCTTGGCGGAAGGACCCTTGAATACTTCGTTTTTCTCTTCCGTAGCCTCAGGAATTTCCTCAGCAATCACGATAAGGCGGCGAGGAGAAGAGAAGATCTTCACGTCGCCGTGAGGAATAGCAGCGTCATCGAGAAGGTTTGGAACCATGACGGAGAGCTGCTTTACTGCACCAGCAAGGTCGAAAGCCGGAATTTCTTCGGTACCGATTTCGAAGGCAAGCGTACGCTTTTCCATCAGTTACTCCCCCTTCTTCTCGGAGTTGTCAGGCTCCGGAGCCTGACCGACAACATGTTCAAGGTACGAAGCGCAGCATGCCTTCGCAATGGTGCGCACGCGCAGAATATAGCCCATGCGCTCAGTGGCGCTGATAACACCACGCGCATCAAGCAAATTGAAAGCATGAGAGCACTTCAAAACGTAGTCATAAGCAGCAAGCGGAAGCTTGGCTTCAAGGGCTCGGGTGCACTCAGCCTCGTAACGATCGAACTCGCCAAAAAGCAAATCAGTGTCGGCGATTTCAAAGTTGTATGCGGAAAACTCGCGCTCGTTTTCCAAGAAAACATCACCATAGGTAAACACCGTACCGTCGGCACCGCGCGCCCATACCAAATCATATACCGAGTCAACGCCCTGAATGTACATGGCCAAGCGCTCAAGGCCATAGGTGATTTCAGAAGGAACCGGACGGCACTCAAAACCGCCAACCTGCTGGAAGTAGGTAAACTGGGTAACCTCCATGCCGTTAAGCCACACTTCCCAGCCAAGACCCCAAGCTCCAAGCGTCGGGCTCTCCCAGTCGTCTTCGACAAAGCGAATATCATGTTTTTCAACTTCGATACCGATAGCGCGAAGCGATTCAAGATACAAGTCCTGAACATTATCGGGAGAAGGCTTCAGCAGAACCTGGAATTGATAATAATGCTGAAGACGATTGGGGTTTTCGCCGTAACGACCGTCGGTGGGTCGACGGCAAGGCTGCACATATGCAGTTTTCCACGTAGCGGGACCAAGGCTGCGCAGAGTGGTGGCGGTGTGGAAGGTACCGGCACCAACCTCGTTGTCGTACGGCTGCATGATTACACAACCCAAATCTGCCCAATAGCGCTGAAGTCGCAGAATCATGTCCTGGAACGACAGCACCTGAGAGGCATCGGCATTCGCCTTACCTACTTCGTGGTTAGTCATAATGCTCCTTATCGATAAACGATGAATGTAAACTAATTCAGCAGTCCGATGCGATTAATCGGCCAGTACGTTACCAGGGCCTTTCCGAAAATTGAATCAGAATCGACCGGACCGAAGTAACGCGAATCGGAAGAGTTTTCGCGATTATCCCCCATTACCCATACTTTGCCAGCAGGAATTGTATAGGGATATGAGAGGGAGATGTTGCTAGCCGTTTTTGAGAGCGGGTACGACAAACCCTGCGTATAAGGCTCGTTTAGTTTTACGCCGTCAATGTAAACGTATCCGTCGACCAAGTTAACCGTTTGGCCCTCTGTGGCTATGATCCGTTTCACCAAAACGCGAGAAGGAACCTGGGGGTCAGAAAACACAACGATATCGCCCGCTTTAGGTTCCGAAAAATGGTAGCTAACCTTTTCGGCAAAAAGCCTATCGCCAGTCATGATGGTGGTTTCCATAGAAGCGGATGGCACTTCAAAAGGCTCCACAACGAATGTTCTAATGCCCCATGCCGCCGCCAAAACTATGGCAATGCAGACAACGAAATTAACGAATCGCTGAATAATACCGGGACGGCGCACGCCAGCGTGTTGTCCGGAATCCAAACCTATCCCATCCCTTCAAGGGTGTTAACCAACAGTCGAATACTCCAATGATAGAGCAAACAACGCATCACTGACAAATTACTTCTACTCTACCGCATCGAGGAAATCGCGTTCCTTTTTCGAAAGATTAGCACCCTCAAGCAAATCAGGACGCCAACGCTTGGTACGCAGCAAACTCTGCTCACGACGCCACTGAGCGATTTTTGCATGATGACCGGAAAGAAGGATATCGGGCACATCCATGCCTCGATAGCTTGCGGGGCGCGTATATTGAGGATATTCCAGAAGCCCGTCATAGAAGCTTTCGTCAACAGCGCTGCCTTCATCACCCAATACGCCGTCTATACGGCGCACTACAGCATCAATCACAACCATCGAGGCAAGCTCGCCGCTGGTCAAAACATAATCACCCAATGAGATAACCTTGTCTGCAAGCGAGTAAGCACGTTCGTCGATGCCTTCATAATGGCCGCAAATAAAGAACAGATGCTCCTGCTGAGCAAGCTCAAGGGTCATGGCGTCATCAAAGCGCTCTCCCGTAGGGGAAAGGAAGATAACATAGGGCTTCTTTTGGACGGAAGAAAACAACTCGTCTGTAGCCTCGAAAATAGGCTCGCATTTCATTACGAGTCCCTGACCGCCACCGTAAGGCTCGTCATCGGTAGTGCGGTGCTTATCGTGAGTCCAATTGCGCAAATCATGCGCTTTGAAATCGAGGAAGCCCTTTTCTTGCGCGATGCGCATAATAGACTCGTTCATGACTGAGTCGTAGCACTGGGGAAACACCGAAAGGGTTTCAATTTTCACGTGAGCTCCTATAAATCAAGCAAACCGTCAGGAAGAGACACTCGTATCTCCCCCATTTCCTCTTCGACGGCTACCAAGAACTCATCGACCAAAGGAATCAGAACCTCATCTTCCCTGCCATCGGGCAACTCGGCACCGTCGGTTCGCTCAACTACAAGCAAAGCATGAGCGGGGTTTTCGTCAATGCGAACCACCCTGCCTATGACGCCGGCGTTTTCGTCGACAACAGAAAAGCCCGTAAGATCGATATCCTGATTATCCATATAGTTTTCAGGTAAACAGGAAGTACGCACTAAGCAGAAATGGCCTTCCAGCTTTTCGGCATCGGTTCGATTGTCGATGCAATCAAACCAAACCAAATATCGGCCTTCCGCAATCTCCTCAACATCTAACACCTTGCCAGAGCGAGGAATACGCAATACGGGAGGAACGAAGGTAACCTCCATCCCTTTTTCAAGCAAAAAAGGAAGACCTTCCGTCAGTTTGACGGAAAGCCCTCCTTCATTTGTTTTAGCTCGTAAAAGAGCTGCAACGTTAGTCCAAGAACCCATGGCACCTGAACCTATTCGTCGATAAGCTCGACTTCAACATCGAGACCATGACGAGAACCCGCAGCGCGAGCAAGCGTGCGGATTGCCTTGATTACGCGACCCTGACGGCCAATAACCTTGCCAGCATCTGCCTGAGCAACACGCACCTCAATAAGGACGGAGCCCGTCTCGGTGTTAGAAGACTCGATGCTTACCGCATCGGGCTCGTCAACCAAAGGCAAAACCAGGGTTTCAACCAAACCCGAAATGTCTTCGCTGGATTCCGCCATCACTAAGCGTTCTTACGCTCTGCCTCAATGAGGCGTGCAACGGTATCGGTGGGCTGAGCGCCGTCAGCGATCCACTTGTCAATCTTTTCAAGGTCGATCTTTACATGCTTAGGGGTGGTGGTGGGGTTGTAAGAACCAACCTGCTCAATGAAGCGACCGTCGCGACGAGCACGAGAATCAGCTACAACGATACGATAATAAGGTGCCTTTTTAGCGCCGTGACGGGCGAGGCGAATCTTGACTGCCATCGAGTTGTACTCCTTCTAAACTTTTAAGAGCAACCTGACAGGCTAATGCTGCACAGGTCGCAAAACAGCGATTACTGATATTACCTCTTGAAGGCGGATTCATCAAGACCGCTCATCATCTCTTGCATCTTCTTCACATCGGCCATAGACATACCGCCCATTCCGGGAAGGCCCATACGGCGCTTGCCGCCCTTACCCTTCTTGCCTTTCTTGCCCTTACCTTTGCCTTTGCGGGCCATCTGGGCTTCCTGGGCGTTCATCATGCTCCGAACCATCTTCTTGGTTTCCATAAACTGTTTTAGCAGCTGATTAACTTGGAAAACTTTGACGCCAGCGCCAGCGGCAATTCGGGCTTTACGAGAACCGTTCAAGATTTCCGGATGTTCACGTTCGCGCTTGGTCATAGATCCAATGATAACCGCCATTTCATCAAGCGCATGTTCATTGACCTGGCCTTCTCGCATAGCCTTATCTCCGCCTGGAAGAGCGCTGATGAGCTTCTGCACGCCACCCATTTTGCCAATCTGCTGCTTCATGAGCAGAAAATCGTTGAGTGTCAGGTTGCCTCGCGCCATGCGCTCAGCTTCCTCTTGCTCGATTTCTTCAGCACGAAGCTTCGAAGCAGACTCGATGATGCTGACCACGTCGCCCATGCCCAATATGCGTTTAGCCATGCGATCAGGATGGAAACGTTCAAGGGAGTCGGGTTTTTCGCCCTGAGAGATAAAGGTGATGGGCTTTCCCGTAACCTGTTTAATGGAAAGTGCGCCACCACCGCGGGCATCACCATCCATCTTGGACATAATTACGCCGTCGAAATCAACTCGATCAGCAAATGCCTTTGCAACATTCACCGCATCCTGGCCAGTCATGGCATCAACGACCATGTAAATCTGATCGGGTTCGACAGCTGCCTTGATTGCTTCGGCTTCGGCCATCATTTCTTCATCAACATGAAGACGGCCTGCCGTGTCAACGATCACAACATCGCGAAGTGAATCAATGGCATCGCGCACGCCCTCTTTGGCGATCTTAACCGGGTCCTTCCCTTCGCCACGATACACGCGAACGCCGATTTCTTCGCCCAACGTCTGCAACTGATCAGCTGCTGCGGGACGATACACGTCACATGCGCAAAGAAGCGGGCTGTGATTCTGTTGCTTTAAAAGATAAGCAAGTTTAGCAGCCGCCGTGGTTTTACCCGAACCTTGCAGGCCGACAAGCATGATCACATTAGGAATGCGACTGGAAAGCTGAAGCGGTTTACTTTCTTCACCCATAAGAGCCGTAAGCTCATCAAGAACGATCTTGACGACATTCTGCGCAGGCGTAAGCGAATCAAGAACCTCGGCCGTAAGGCAGCGCTCTTTAGTGCGCTTAGTGAATTCTTTTACCACCTTGAAGTTAACATCGGCTTCAAGCAACGCCATGCGAATCTCGCGCATGGCAGTGTCGATATCTTCTTCGGTTAAACGGCCCTTGCCGCGTAAGCCGGAGAAGATGGACTGAAGTTTATCGGAAAGGTTATCGAACATCAGCCATATCTCCAATCAGCGCACGAGCAAAATCATGCGCATCGAAATCCTGCAAATCGTCTATGCCCTCGCCTACGCCGATCTTGAAAATCGGAAGCTCGAGCTCATGAGAAACCGCAAGAGCAATACCGCCCTTAGCGGTGCCGTCGAGCTTGGTCACGATAACGCCATCTAGATCAAGCGCATCGTTGAACTTCTGAGCCTGCTGAAGGCCGTTCTGACCAGTTGTGGCATCTATAACAAGCACCGTGTATACAGGAACGTTTGAGCGTTTGCGCACAACGTTGACGACCTTTTGCAGCTCACGCATAAGGTCATCCGATGTATGGAGACGTCCCGCAGTGTCGATGAGCACCATATCGGAACCGTCTTTTTCGGCTCGTTCGATGGTTTCGTAACATACGCTTGCAGGGTCGCTGCCTCGTTCGCGAGAAACAATAGTAACGTCGGCGCGTTTTGCCCACACCTCAAGCTGCTCAATAGCGGCAGCGCGGAACGTGTCTGCACTGCCCAGGAGAACCTTCCTCCCCTTCTCGTGATAAGAAGCAGCAAGCTTACCAACAGTGGTAGTTTTACCTGCTCCATTGATGCCAACGAACAAAACCAGAGATGGATTCTCCTCGAAGATATCAGTTTCCGCTTCGGTAAACGTCGCTGCCATCTGATCGGTAAGCATATCGAACACCGCATAGGCATCGGGAAGCGCCTTGCGCTTTGCCTGATCCCGCAATTCCTCAATGATGCTATCGGCAGCAGCTGCACCAATGTCAGCAAGGATCAGCGTTTCCTCAAGATCATCCCAAAAATCGTCGTCAACATCAGGCCCACGATCGAGCAAGATGTTCATCTGCTCTTTCAGGCGGGTTCTTGAGCGATGAAGGCCCTCGTTGATCTTATCGAAAAATCCCATTTAACCCTCCTTGCGGGTAGCATTGTCGAGCTTTTGACTGATCACCTTAGTAATGCCATCAGCCTGCATTGAGACACCATACAATATGTCGGCGGATTCCATAGTGCGACGCTGGTGCGTAATCATAATGAATTGGGTTTCGTCGCGCACCACATTAATGTAAGCGATAAGTCGACGCAGGTTAGTATCGTCGAGCGCCGCCTCGACCTCGTCCAAGATATAGAACGGGGTCTGCCTAATGCGATATACGGCAAACAGCAACGCCATAGCAGTCATCGACTTCTCGCCACCGGAAAGCAACGACATCTTCTTCACGCGTTTGCCTACCGGCTGAGCATTAACATCAACACCCGTGTTTTCCAAGTCATCAGGATCAACCAAAGAAAGGTGAGCCTGCCCACCGGGAAACAGCGTAGAGAAGATATCAGAGAAGTTAGCGTTCACCTGTTCGAACGTAGCAACAAAATCGTCTCGCATTCGCTCGTCAATAACATTGACGATTCGGGCAAGTGTCTTACGAGCAAGCCTCATGTCCTCAAGCTGAGAACTAAGATAGGTATAACGCTCGCTTACCTGCTCGAACTCTTCGGCGGCATCGGGATTAATGGCACCCATGTTCTTGATGCGACGTTCAAGCGAAGAAGCTTGTGCTTCAGCTTCTTGGCGATTTTCAAGAGAATCAGCAGCAAGGGCAACCTCAAGAGGCGTGCCGTAATCGCGAACGATAACGTTTACCCCCGCATCAACCTGAACTTCAAGCCTACCCTTTTCAATACGGACCTCGGAAATGCGCGAAACGACAGACTCAAAACGCTCACGAGCTTCTCGCGACTCCTTGGTGACTTGTGCGATTTTGTCGTGGAGCGAAAGGGACTGTTCTTTCTCACTGCGTGATTCCTGCTCTAAACGCATCGAGACCAGAGAAGCAGCATCAGACAAGGAATGCAGAGTGGCCAAAAGCTCATCTGCCCTATTTGCCGCTACACGCGCAACATGGATACGCTGCATAGAACTTGCATCTTCCCGTGAAGATGCAGATATCTCCTGCTTGCGGGTGGATACCATTCGATCAGCGTAGGCGAGTCGCTCGAGCCGTTTCAAGACGAGCATCACTTAAGCGCTCGGAGAGAGAAACTATTTCGCGACGCATCGGAGAAAGCGTTTCCTCCAGCTTAGATACCTTTTCTTTATTCAATTCCAAATCGGCGGTAACTTGCAACAAAGTGCGCTCCAACTCGTCTGAGTCGGGCTGAGCCTTTTCGAAGAATGCAATGTTCTCTTCCTGCTCTTTTATCAAGCGTTGGTGCTCACCTTCGAGCTGTTGCAGCGCCCGCGCCGATGCATCGGCATCACGACGCGCCGACTCGCTTTGTCCCTTAAGATTTGCAAGAGACTCTGAAAGCTTCAACGACGCTGTTTGCGCCTGGCGAAGCTCGGTTTCAACCCTGCCATCTTCAGACTGCGCAGCTTCGTAATCAGCGCGACACCGCTCCTCTTCCTTGATCACCTGAGCAAGAGCGCGACGACGAGCAAGGGCATTGTTTTGTTTGTCGGCTTCAGTGAAACGAACAAAGGATAATTTGCCATCAGTTGAGGCAATGCATCCATCAAGTGAAGCAAAACGCGAGGTAGCCCCCCGCGCATTACGGGCGCATGAGATCGCATCCGAAATCGTATCGACAATGAAAACATCGCCAATCAAGCCACGAACCTGAGATAAGAAACGGGGGTCGATATCGAGCTCATCGACCAATCGACGTTGACCCAAGCAGGGATAAGAGCCGGATTCTTTGGAAACAGGCGTTAATGCGGCAACCGACCCAACGGCATCGCTGTTAGCAACTGCACTAACAAGGCGCTCAGCATCCGCATCGTTAGAAACCAGCACAGCTTGCAATTCGGAACCAAGCAGCGCTTCAACCAACATGTCAAGGCCAGCAGGAGCAGATACCGCATGAGAAACAAGGGAGTAGTCCGATGTTAACGTTTGAGTTTCTTCCATCATCTTCGCCTGAGCAGGATTCGAGCTTTCGCTTGAACGTTCCAACTCCTCAAGAGCAGCCCGCTCAGCAGTAGACTTCGTAAGCGCAGTACGAGCCTCGTCGAGAGCACGGCGAGCACCATCGCGCGCAACAACTAGCGCATTGAGCTTTTCGCGCGTTGAAGCTTCTTCTTCGCGAGCACGCGTAAGATCGCCCTCGAGCCTACTTGCCTGAGCTTCCAATGTTTCAGATTGTGCTTTAGCAGTCGAAAGACGCTCGGCAGCATCGGCAACATGGGCGTCAATAACTTGGGCACGAGCACGACGCTCCGAAAGGTTTTCACGCAGTGCCTGCTGAGTTGCCTGAGCGGTTTCCTGGCGATAGACCAGTGCACGCTGCTCGGACATCAAAGTATCGATCTTCTTACGTAGATCGTTTCGTTTGTTGACCCGTTGGGTATATGAGATCTCCAAATCGCCACGAAGCTTTTCTGCCTTCACCGATTCCGCTTTAGCTTTTTCGGCTGTCTCCTGGGCCTCGGCAAGCTCATGCTCAGCGGCACTACGACGCACGGGAGCCTCTTCGAGAAAACGAGTGAGTCGCTCAATTTCAGAAAGATAACCGCTGCGTTTCTCTCTTAGGAGCATAGCGGTAGAATTCAGACGCTCAAATGAAGCCTGCGAGCGACGATAGCGCTCGTTCAGGCTGTTCTCCTGATTGCTGCGCTCATGAAGCTGGCGCTGGAGAACGTCAAGAGCATGTTCAGATGCTTCAAGTTCTTTCTTGAATACTTTCTGGGACGCCTCAAGTTCTTTTTCTGACGCAAGAACAGCATCCCACTTCTGCTGCAGGACGCGCAGGTCGTCAACAGCAAGAGCAAGTTTCAAATTGGCGAGCTCGGAAGACAGATCCTTATGCAAACGAGCTTTCTTCGCCTTGCGCTCAAGGGGCTTGAGCTGGCGCTCAACTTCAGCAGTAATATCATTAACGCGGGCAAGATGAGCGTCCATCTGAGCAAGTTTACGCTCACTTTTTGCTTTGCGTTCTTTATGCTTCAGGATACCGGCAGCTTCCTCAATGAGAGCGCGACGGTCTTCTGGGCGAGATGAAAGAACAGAATCCAAATTGCCTTGGGAGATAATGGAATTAGTGCCCGTACCCATGCCGGAGTCGTGAAGGATATCAAGAACATCCATACGACGAACCACATTACCATTAATGAGGTATTCGCTTTCTCCACTGCGGTACATACGACGCCCAATGGAAACCTCAGCGAAATCAACAGGAAGCGTACCGTCAGTGTTATCGAGCAGTAGCTCAACTTCCGCGACAGACACAGGTTTACGGGCAGAAGAACCAGCAAAAATGACATCTTCCATGGATTGACCGCGCAAATTCTTAGCGTTACGTTCACCAAGAACCCATAACACAGCATCGGAGATGTTCGATTTGCCAGATCCGTTAGGGCCTACCACAGCAGCAACGCCCGGTTCGAATCTCATAACCGTTCGATCAGCGAAAGACTTAAAGCCCTTCAACGTCAGCGATTTGAGATACACCTAAAGCCCCTTTACTGCTGCTTCTTCTTGCGAGCCTTCTGCTCAGCCTGCCTACGAGCCTTTTCCTCGGCTTTGGCGGCTTTAATGGCAGCTTTAGCTTCCGCCCTACGCTTTTTATCGGTGGAATCTTTGCCCTCAAAGAAAGAACCAAGGATCTCCAAAGCAGACTTTGCTGCCTGGCTCTCGGATTCCTTTTTCGTGCGTCCAACACCCTTTGCAATAGACTTAACGCCTACAAATACCTGAGTTACAAAAGTGCGGTCATGGGGCGGCCCCTGCGTTTCAACCAAGCGATACGTTGGGGTAATGCCGTCCTCCTGCAAACGCTCCTGAAGGACGCTTTTGGGGTTTTCGGGCTCCTTCGCCATATCTTCGCTCATGCGAACGATTAGCGTACGCTTTACGAAAGAAGCCGCAGCATCAATACCGCCATCCAAGAAGAGCGAAGCAACAAGCGACTCATAAACATTTTCCAACGCAGAATGCAAGCCGCGACGACCGGTACCACGCTCGGAAGAACCAAAGAAAATGCAGTCAGCCAAGCCAAGTTCTTTGCCGACCTCGGAGAGCGACGCGCCGGAAACAAGCGAAACCTTGATTCGAGTAAGACCACCCTCATCGAGATTCGGATATGCATGATACGCCTCGTAAGAAACGATTGCCCCTAAGATGCTGTCTCCAAGGAACTCAAGGCGTTCATATGAATCGCTAATAGAATGGCCCTCTGCTGCCGATGGATGCGTAAGAGCCGTTAAAAGCAACGACCGATCCGAGAACTCATGTCCTAAGATTTTTTCAGCTTTATCAAGCTTCTCAGTATGTTCGGGTTGCTCTTTCACGTTTCGTCATTCGTTTCTTGAATTAATAATCTAAGTTCTTTGCTATTTTACTCGGCTTGCTTTGTCTGGTTTACGGTTCGCTCGATTATCCCCGAAACATCCAAACGTACCGCACGAGCAGCAGTTAAAACACCATTCATGATTGCCGTTTCGTTCGAAGAACCATGACCAACCAGACAAGCGCCTTTAACACCAAGGATGGGGGCTCCGCCATACGTGTCGGCGGAAGTGCTTTCCTTCAAATTGGAAAGACCGCCCTTCATGGCAACGGCACCAAGCTTCGTGGCAAGATTGGCCATCATAACTTTCTTAATCTCACCGAACAAAATCTTCGTTACGCCCTCAATGGTTTTCAGACACACATTGCCGGTAAAGCCATCCGTGACAAACACATCAAACTTGCCAGCAAGAATATCGGAACCTTCACCATTCCCGGCGAATTCAGGAACTTCACTCTTCAGTAATTCGAAGGATTCCTGAGCCATCTTTGAACCCTTGGTGTCTTCCGAACCAATATTGAGAAGAGCGACCTTAGGCTCGCGGATACCAATGACCTGACGGGCGTAGGTAGTTGCCATCTGAGCGAATTGAACCAAATATGCGGGCTTGCAATCGGCATTTGCGCCCACATCGCACATTACTACAGGCTTTACGGGCGAAGGTATAACCGTACACAGAGCAGGTCGAGAAACGCCCTTAATGCGGCCTACC
This sequence comes from uncultured Eggerthella sp., assembly GCA_900547965.1. GTDB lineage: Bacteria > Actinomycetota > Coriobacteriia > Coriobacteriales > Eggerthellaceae > Anaerotardibacter. Next base: position 23,508 of record URJE01000002.1, read on the forward strand.
ACCAAGGTTGCAGCGGCAAGGCACGCTCCCGTAGAACCAGCAGAGAAAAAGCCCTGGGCTTGACCCTCTTTGACAAGACGATTGCCAACAACCAAACTGGAGTCTTTCTTTTTACGCACCGCATTAGCAGGATGCTCATCCATGGCTATTTCTTCAGTGGTTGCCTGAGCACGAACGCGATCGCGCTTTTCCGCAAATGGCTCTACCACTTCAGCGGGTCCGCAGGCGATTACCTCCAGATCTGGATCCGCCTGAAGCGCCTTCTCGATTCCTGGAAGAACAACGGAAGGCCCGATATCGCCACCCAATACGTCAACAGCTATAACCACTCGTTGAGCCATTACATCTCCTTGCTATCGTGCAGTCAGCGTACTTTTGCTGATGCGGAGCTAAAACTAAAACCAGCCCATACAAAAATCCCCCGGACGAATCCGGGGGATTCCCTTACACGTTAATGGCGTGCATTAAGCGGTCTGGATAACCTCACGATCGCGATAGAAGCCACAATTAGGGCATACGCGATGGGGAAGCTTTACTTCACCGCACTGAGGGCACACAGAACGGGAAGGTGAAGCGATCTTATCGTTTTCGCTCCTGCGTGCGTGGGTACGAGCACGACCGGTCTTACGCTTTGGCACTGCCATGATTAAACTCCTTCTATGCTACAGGTAAACCTGAAGATTCTAATTACGCGAAAAAGTATCCTAGCAAAGGAACTTGTTCGAATCAAGAGATAAACCCTTTGAATTACAAAAACTATTCTTCAAACTTGATATTACGCAGTACAGAAAACGGATTTGGGTGGAAATCGTCTTTTTCCTCTTCCGTTTTTTCGCACGTGCACTCTTCATTATTGAGATTGGCACCGCAACCAGCACACAAACCTTTGCACTCATCGTCGCACAAAGGAGTATGAGGAAGCTCAAGGGAAAGCGCCGCTACGAGCAGAGGCGAAAGATCAATAATATGATCTTCACCTAAAAGCTCATATTCTTCCTTTTCTTCTTCGGTAAGCTCCACATCGGAATCAGGGATAAGATAATACCCCTCAACCTCGCCTTCCAAGCGATACTCTGCAGGCTCGAGGCAACGAACGCAGCTTGTTACCGCATCCGCCACAACAATGCCCGTAACCAAAAGAGCGCCACCCGTGTTGGAAACAGTCACATCCCAAGTAAGTGGATGCTCGAATGTGTAGGTATCAACGCCCTGCACGAGCTCAGGAAGATCGTACGTGCCTGCAAAAGACAAGCTCTCCGCAGGAGCGAAGAGCTGAGCAGGAACCTCTATGTGCGTAGATTCCATTAGCGTCCCGAATTGATGGAATTAGCATTGAGACGATCGCGGCAACGGCGAACGCTGTTCAGCGCAGTATCAAGGCTCTGTTCCACATGACTGAATACCTCATCGGCGAAATCTTCAGCACCAGCGCGGGTTTCACGCTCAAGCTCACGAGCTTCCGCCAAAATGGTATCTGCCTGCTGCTGGGAAATACGAACGATTTCCTGTTCGCTAGCAATAGTAATAGCCTGGCTACGAGCATCCTCGATCAAACGGCTTGCCTGGGCTTCAGCCTCATCAAGAAGAGCCTGACGCTCGCGAATAACCTGACGAGCCTGAGCGAACTCGCTAGGGAACGTGTCGCGGATCTCGTCCAAGATCTCAAATGCAGCCTGAGCATCAACCTGCCTAAGCCCGCTTTTACCAAAAGCCGGCTTAGAATCCTCGATGAGCATAGAAAGCTCCTCGATGAGATTCAATACTCCTGTTTCGTCCATATACATCCTTCCGAAATCGCGCACGCAAAACAGCATACAACGACATAATTGCGACTAATTAGTTTACGTCACTTTGTCGCTAGTGTATCAAAAAGCGTCAATATGCGAAAAAAAGTCACAACGAAAACGCTGAGCGTTATTCGCTACTAGCCTTCCCCTTTCTGATAAGCGTCGGCGAAATACTCGCGTAGAGCAGTTTCCACGCAAGGAGGAACAAAGCCCGTTACGCTGCCCCCCATAGAAGCCATTTCACGAATGATTGAAGAGGAAAGATACATGAATTTCGGAGGCGACATAATGAAGAACGTCTCCAAATCACGGCTCAACTCGTAATTCAAAGCCGTCATCTGGAACTCATATTCAAAGTCGGTAATAGCGCGCAATCCCTTGACTACAACATGAGCATCAAGCTGATGAACGCAATCAACAAGCAGTCCCTCGAAGCTGATCACACGCACGTTGGAAAGGCCCGCAACTGCTTCTTCCACCAATCCCACGCGGGTTTCCAAATCAAAAATGGGCCTTTTCTTTGCCGATTTGGCAACAGCAACAACCACTTCATCGAAGATTTGTGCAGCACGCGATATAACATCGAAATGACCTGCGGTAATGGGATCGAATGTTCCCGGTACAACCGCTCGTTTCATTATGCATCCTTCCTGAGGGTTACCAGCGATGTGTCTCCGTAGTTCTTTACGGATACCACCGTGTATTCTAGCGCATCGCATGCCTGCTCAACAGCGGCTTTGTCTTTTTTGGCGTACTCATAGACAATCAAAGCGCCAGAAGCGATGCGCCCCGCTTCATCAAGCCCGCGAACCAAGCCAAGTACCTTTTCGGCTTCAAATGCGTATGGGGGGTCGAGAAAAACCAGATCAAAGGCTGGCCCCTTAACCTGTGGAAGGCCAAACGCATCTCCACGGCGAAGCGTATAGCGATCACGGGGAAGTTTCAACGAGGTTATGTTGCTCTCCACGATACGAGCCGCTTCTCTACCTTGTTCCGAAAACAGAACATGAGTGGCACCACGGCTCAATGCTTCCAGACCCAACGCACCCGAGCCAGCGAAAGCATCCAGAACCCGAGCGCCCTCCAATGTTCCTCGCGCACTCACAAGCGAGCTCATAAGCGCTTCACGAACACGATCAGTGGTGGGGCGGGTTTCGTCGCCCTTAAGCGACTTCAAAGAGCGACCGCGAAATTCGCCAGCAATGATCCTCATCGGTTCCTCATCTCCTGTATGGTCTGCAGTTCCTGCATAACAATTGCTCGTTCATCTTCCATTAAATCATCGGTCTCGAAGACGCTTCGCGCATCATGGTACGCAGCTTCGATAACCGCTTTGTCTCGCACAACGTTAACCAGTTTCAATGGCGAAGCGCCATGCTGTCGGTCTCCAAAGATATCACCCTCACGACGCAGGGATAGGTCCATTTCAGAAAGGGCAAATCCATCTTCGGTTTCCTCCATGGCACCCAAACGTTCCAACGCCTCGGGGGCACGTGAGCGAGACACCAAGAAAACCTGCCCTGGCAAACTGCCACGACCGACACGACCACGCAGCTGGTGGAGCTGAGCCAAACCAAAACGATCCGCATCTTCGATGATCATAACCGTGGCATTCGGAACGTCAACGCCAACTTCGACCACGGTAGTAGACACCAACACGTCGATATCCCCGTCACGGAACCGTCGCATCACCTCGTTCTTTTCGCTTGGCGCCATCTTACCGTGAAGAAGAGCAATCGAAGCCTGGGGGACGACTTGAGAGCGCAGTATCTCAGCGTGCTTAGTGGCAGCCGATAAGGTGTCACCAATCGCATCATGCTCGATGCCCCATTCAATTGCCGCATATTCGATGGACGCATCATCATCTTCGTCTCGTTCGGCAGGCGTGCTTTTGGGCAGCTCAAGACCAATCAGAGGGCAGATAACGTATGCCTGTTCACCGCGAGATAGAGCAGCGCGCAAGGCATCATACGCTATCCCCTCCTCCGAGAAATGGCATACCTTTGTACTGCGCCCGCCTTGCTTTGCAGGAGGCTGATGAAGGTAAGAAAGAGAAAGGCCACCGTAGCGAGCCAACGCAAGCGAGCGCGGAATGGGAGTGGCCGTCATTGAAAGAATATCGGCACCTGGAGCCTTGGCGATCAAAGCCTGGCGCTGCTCGACGCCAAAGCGTTGCTGCTCATCAATACACACAAGCGAACAATCCTGCGCAACAACGTTATCTTGGAGCAAGGCATGCGTACCAAACAAAACCTTGATGTCTCCACGGGCAAAATGAGCAATTGCCGCTTCTTTTTCTTCACGGGGGGTTTGCCCCATAATAGTTGACCAGGGCACGTTGCAAGCATCGAGAATTGGGCCAAGGGAAATACCGTATTGAGACACCAAGACCTCGGTAGGGCCCATGAGTATAGCCTGATGGCCGCTCAGCACAGCGCACACGAGCGCAAATGCCGCAACAACAGTCTTGCCCGTGCCAACGTCGCCCAGCAAAAGGTGGTTCATAGGATACCGCTCAGCCATCCTTGCAAGGATATCCCCCACCGCCGCTTCCTGATCTTCAGTAAGGCTAAAGGGCAAGCAAGCCTTAATCCGATTCACGTCGATATCGGAAAGAGTCTGTTGGAATGGAGCATGCTGCTCTGCACGCTTCCGTTCGCGATCAACCAACTCCAGTTCAAGGAAAAAAAGCTCTTCGTAGCGAAGGCGTCGGCGAGCCTGAATGGAATCATCAAGCGAAACGGGCTTATGGATCCCGCGAAATGCCTCAAAACGCGAATAGAGACGGTACTTGCGACGGAATGAGAGAGGCAGAGGATCGTAAGTGCCCTGCACTTGTTCCAATGCGTTCCCCACGATTCGCTTCATCATTGCTCGCGAGATCTTCGAGGTTGAAGGGTGAATAGGCAAAAACCTGCCTCGGACCTCTTCCCCGGGTTCATGCTTTTCAATAAGCGGATTGGTCATTCGCTTAAAACCGTAGGAAAACTCAACTTTCCCCGAAACGACAACCAAATCACCCTTTCCGATCTTCTCGGAAAGCCAAGGTTGATTGAAGCATGAAGCAATGATCAAGCCCGTTTCATCAACAAGGGACACTTCAGTAAGCGTCAGCTTTGAACGGATTCGTTTGAGCTTTATTTCATAAACCTGAGCCGCAAGCGTGCATCGAGTCCCAATTTGCGCACTTTGCGCAGTAACCACTTTCGACATGTCAACATACCGCAATGGATAGCACTGCAATAAATCACGAACAGTAGCGACGCCCATCGCTCGTGCAAGAGCCTGCGCACGTGCGGGACTTACCTGCTTAACCGAGGAGACCGGAGCATCAAGTGCCAAGGTAGCATGAAGGCGGTCTGGGCTTGCGCCGCGGACCGCCTTCAGGGAATCATTTGTTCTATTCACCGACACGTATGCCGTTCCTAATGAGGGTGCTATTCAACAGAGAGAACGATAGGATACAGCGGCTGCTCACCACGGTGAGAGTCGATTTCAAGATCCTCGAATTCTTCCTCAATGCGCGCCAAAAGAGCCTCGAACTCCTCATCGGAATAATCTTCACCGGCAAGAATAGTAAGCGTATCTGCATCTTCGGCATCCATAGCCTCAAGAACACGAATGGTGGCGTCTTCAATAGAGTCGGAAACAACCTCAAGATCGCCATCAGCAATGCCGATAACGTCACCATCATGGATAGGGTTGCCGTGAACGTCCTTTGAATCTTTGATGGCGCGAGTGATTTCACCCGTCTTCACGTCTTCGCAGGCTTCGGTCATAGCCTCAACGTTTTCTTCAAGAGTTGCATCTTCGTCAAAGGCAAACAAAGCAGAGAAAGCCTCGGGGACGCTCTTGGTTGTTACCACAGCACAGGGCTTTTCGGAAACCTGAGCACACGACTGGGAAGCCATGATGATATTGCTGTTGTTCGGAAGGATGATTACAGAATCCGCGTTTACTGCATTCACCGCATCCAGCAGTTCCTTGGTGGACGGATTCATGGTCTGGCCGCCAGACACAACATAATCGACACCAAGGCTTTCCAGAATAGCCGCGTTACCAGAACCGGCAGCTACCGCGACAAAGCCGATAGCCTTATGGGCAGCTTCCTGCTCTGCTTCAAGCTTTTCGGTGCGCTCTTCGCTCTGCAGTTTCATGTTGTGAATGAATACCTCAAAGATTTCGCCACGCTCCAAGAAGTACGCAAGAACCTTGTCAGGCGTATTCGAGTGAACATGAACCTTGAACTTCGGTGTGCTTCCCACACACAGCTCGCAATCGCCCATGGTTTGCAGGAAGTCGAGTGCTTCTTCGGGATCGAGCGTTTCGGAGTTGACCAAGAACTCGTTACAGTACTTGTACTTGGAGCCTTCCCAGTCGTTGATCTGCTCGATTTCAACCTTCGGAGCAGCCGTACGGGCAAATGCAAGCTCATCAACCATAGCCTCGGCGCGACCAGTAAGGGAAGCGACAAAAGAATCAAAGAAAATAGCGATGCCGAAGCCACCGGCGTCAACTACCCCATTTTCCTTCAGCACAGGAAGAAGTTCAGGCGTACGCTGCACGGAAGCGTAGGACTCGCCTACAATGAACTGCAGACCTTCATCAAGCTCCATCTTCTTCTTGCGAGCCTTATGCGCAGCAGCGGCAGTGTCGCGCAGAACGGTAAGGATCGTGCCTTCTACCGGCTTGCGAACAGCGTTGAAAGCAACTTCTACTGCGCACGAAAAAGCATCATCTACCGCAACGATATCGAATTCTTCATGATCGGCAATACCTTCGCACAAGCCACGCATAATCTGAGAGGTGATTACACCAGAATTGCCACGCGCGCCCATAAGAGCACCAGTGGTAATAGCGCGACGGCGATCTTCGCTAGAAGCGCCAATAGGGAGCTTTGCCAGGTTTTCCACAACCATAGCCAAGGTAAGGGACATGTTAGTGCCCGTATCGCCGTCGGGAACGGGGAAAACGTTCAGGCGATTAATCTCATCCTTACGAGCTTCCAATGCCTTCGCTGCAGCAGCAATGGCATTGATGATGTCGTTAGATGTGTAATTGCTCATAGTTAAGTTGTACTCCTCGAATGACCTAATACACCTAAGCAGTGCGTCCTAGCGAACTTTGATTCCCTGAACGTGAACCTCCACGCCCTTGAGCGGCGTGCGAACGAATTCCTTCAGGGCGAACGTTACCTGCTCGGCAAGATTAGTGGACACCACATTGATGTTCACGCCGTGCTCCAAGATAACGTAGAGGCTTACCGTAGTGCCCTCTTCGTCGGAGGAAACAACGATGCCCCTGCGAAGGCGAGACTGAGGAAGGATTTTCGCCAGTCCATCTGCGGCATTCGGGGCCGCCATACCCACAACGCCATAGCATTCCAATGCCGCATGACCAGCAACATCTGCAATGACATCTTCAGAAACGATAAGGTCTCCTGCGATTTCGTTACCCATTTATCTATCCTTTCATAGACGCTTTGCCACATGAGCGGGCGCCCAATGACGAATGACCAGTTAACCAGTATAGCTGATGGTGCACGAATGAACGTCTTGGGAGGCCTTGCGCACCGAACATTCAAAAGTCCTTAGTTTGTCGAAGTATCTAAATTTTTTTCCTATGCAATACCACTATTCCAACATCAATTTGACAATTGAGTGCTATCCTTGCTGCTTGATCGCCAAACCTCCAAGAATTATCTTGGTTGAAGCTTGAGTATGTGGTATAGTATTCAGGCTTTTGGAAATCAGCGGTATTCAGCCGTATCAAAATACGAAGTAAATGGAGTTGATCAAGAATGTCCAAAGTATGCGAGATCTGCGGTAAGGCACCCGTTGCTGGTCGTAGCATCAGCCACTCTCATCGCGTAAGCAACCGCACCTTCCGTCCTAACATCCAGAAGATCACCGTTAAGGTTGACGGCAAGGTAAAGCGCGCCAACGTGTGCACCAAGTGCATGAAGGCAGGTAAGGTAGAGCGCGCTTAGCGTTTTTCTTCCCCATTACCGAGGGCATTTGCTTCTCAATTATGTAGCCACCCGAAAGGGTGGCATTTCTTGGTTATAGCGATACCGCAAAGCGTAATCTTATATCGAGAAAACCTCTCCGAGCTTAAGGTAAAGAAGAACTATCCTTTGCCCCTACCTAGTTAGCGTTGCTCGATAAGGCAAGAAAAAAGAAGGGCAACCAATGGTTGCCCTTCTTTACTGATACACTGCTTCCTAAACGTCGAACACGCCACGAAACGACCAACATCGATCAAATGGAGCAGGGCTACTTAAACTTGAAAAGACCCCTGATTTCATTCATGGTGCCTGAAAGCTCACTTACTACTTCTTTTCCATCGCGATAAATACCAGCCATGGTTTTACCTGCGTCTTTAAGGTTGTCTTTTGCCTTGGCAGACAAAAAACCCTCTTCGTCATCTGCCTCAGATGCTGAAGTCTTAGAAGCCTTCTCGACATTGTCATCCTCTTCAGCAGACGAGCTAGGCTCCTCTTCCTGCAAAGCGGATTCGGCATGCTTCTCTAAATCAAGCTGCAACAAGTACAGGGAATCATCTAATTTATCCAAGCGTTTTGCATAACCCGGGGCATCAGAGTCCAAGGAATCCACTGCAGCACGCACATCGTCCAAACGCGCATGCAAAGTATCAATCATTTGGTAGATATCTTCGTTCAAAGCGGCTCCTAACGATAACGCTCTTTCATGGCACGTTCGATTTCGCGCTTCGAATCTCGCTCTGCCATCGAAGCACGTTTGTCGTACAGTTTTTTACCACGAGCGACAGCTAATTCTATCTTCACCCGAGAATTGCGATCAAAATAAATCTTAATCGGTACTAATGCCATACCTTTTTCCTGGGTTTTACGCTCAAGGTCACGAATTTCGTTTCGATGAAGAAGCAGCTTGCGCTTCCGATCGGGGTCGGGGTTGTTCAGATTGCCATGGCTGTAGGGAGAGATATGCAAATTGTTCACCCAAACCTCACCCTTACGAATAAGGGCGAAGCAATCCGTAAGCTGGCAGTTGTTTTCGCGCAACGAACAAACTTCGGTTCCCGTAAGAACCACACCGGCTTCGTACGTTTGCAAGATCTCATAATCATGAAATGCACGACGATTCTTTGCGATTACTTTGGTTGTTTCTTTCTTGGCCATTCTTACATTCCTGGAACGAAGGACACATCTTCATCAAGATCGAGGATAAAGCGCTTTAACAGGGTTACCGTATCCTCGATATCGGACAGCTTAACCACTTCAGTGGGAGTATGCATATAACGCAGCGGTATAGAGACCAGGCCAGTAGCACAGCCACCACGCTGAATCTGCATCTCTGAAGCATCAGTGCCCGAATCGCCTGGCTCGGCTTCGAATTGGACCCTGACCCCCTCGGCTTCAGCGGCGGCGCACAAGCGCTCAAATACCACCGGATTGATATTGGGACCGCGAGCAATAACAGGGCCCTTTCCACAGGACACCGAACCATACTTGTCGGTATCGATACCGGGATAATCGGTCGCATGAGTTACATCGAGGGCAATGGCCACATCGGGCTCGATGCTGAAGGCGGACGTATTTGCCCCTCGAGATCCAATTTCCTCCTGAACGGTAGCAGCACAAATGTAATCGCCTAACGAGCCGTCTGCGCGCTTAAGCTCCTCCATAACACGGGTAATCACGTACACACCCGCTTTGTCATCGAAAGCTCGCGAAACGGCCATCCCCTTACCGTATTTCTCGAAACCAACGCCATACGTAATGATGTCCCCAACACGTACCGATTCACGCACCTTACGCGACGGAAGTCCGAGGTCGACGAAGAGCCCGCTAATGGGGGTCACCTTGGTTCGTTCGTCGGACTCGATAAGATGGATAGGCTTTCGACCCACGACTCCACGCAAGATACCCTGTGAAGTATGCACATCGACGCGAAGCCCCGGCAAAATAGCCGCATCAACGCCTCCGACAGGAACAACACGAAGAAAACCCTGGGAGTCGATGCTTTTTACCATAAGGCCGACTTCGTCCATATGGGCGGCAATCATCACCGAAGGAGCTGAGCCGTTGCCAAGCATGCGAGCATGGACCGATCCCATTACATCGGTCTCAATCACATCGGCGCATTCAGCCAGCCTTTCACGGACCAAGTGAGCAACCAAAGATTCCGTGCCCGTGACAGAAGGCGTTTCAAGCAAACGCTTCAAATACGTTTTGTCTGCGAGTTTAGCCATAATAGACCTACGATTCTTAAGGGGCACAAGCCCAGTAATAACAATATCGAGTACTGAGGAATTATACCCCGCACTAGGAAATCAAACATAATAGAGCCATAGCACAAGCATTACTCATAAGAGGTGGCAAGTTTGAAACGCAATCTGCGTTCACGGGGTTTCGCGGAAACAAGAACAACCTGGATTGTTTGTCCAAGACGATAACGAACGCCTGTTGATGCTCCGTTAAGCATTTGCCTTTCAGGATCAAACGAAAAATACTCTTCACCAAGATCCTCAATGGCAAGAGAACCCGTTGCCGTGCATTCCAAGCGAACCATAAGGCCAAAGGTGGAAACCGAAGAAACAACGCCGGTAAAAGTTTGCCCTGTAAACCGCTCAAGATACTCAATGATCTTAGTGAGCTGAGACTGCCGAGCGGCTTTTTCCGCTTCGCGCTCCATATAAGACGAATGCTCGGCCATCCAAGCAAGCGAATTACGCTGCGCCTCATAGGTTGCACTGTGACCGAAAAACGCCTCTTTGAGCATTCGATGCACCAACAAATCGGGATATCGGCGAATTGGGCTGGTGAAATGGCAATACGTTTGAAGGGCCAAGCCATAATGATCGCTCAGTTCGGTACGATAGACGGCTCGCTTCATCGCGCGAAGCAGAAGCACATTCACCAGCTCCTGCTGAGGCGTTCCTTGCACGCGCGCTAATACATCCTGCAAAGTATGAGGATTGCCGTCGCAGAAAAGGCGCTTGTTCACATCCGAAAACAAGGAAGATTCCTGAAGAACTTCGTAAAGCGCGCGCAGTGCATCTCCATCAGGGGCGTCATGCACTCGGTACACACAGGGCAAGCCTTTTTCGGTAAGCCACTGAGCAACAAGGCTATTGGCTAAGATCATAGGTTCTTCAATAAGCTCTGTTGCAGCAGTTCGGCGACGATAGGTGATTTCTAGAGGATGCCCTTCCCCGTCAAGCTTAGCTTTTGCCTCGACCCTATCGAAATCCATGCAGCCATCTTTTTTACGACGGGCAAACAGAGCCTTTGCCAGAGTATCGAGCTTTGGCACGCGATCGATGAGGGCAAGCACCGCTTCTTCAGACAAAGCCTTTGTCCCAATCGGCACTTCGCATTCAGCAAGAGCTTGCTTACATTTCTCCACAGAACGGGAGCGGTTAGACGCCTCAAGGAGCGCCTGAGCTTGATCGTATGACAGGCGCGCTTTTGAGCGAATAACAGAGGGGAACACCTCGTACGAAAGAACAGAACCGCTTGGAGACAATTCGGCCTTAACGCTGATGGTGCAGCGATCCTCTTCAGGCATCAAGGAGCACAGCCCATTGCTTAGCTTTTCCGGAAGCATGGGGAGGACCCGGTCTACCAAATACACTGAAGTTGCACGTCGTCGAGCGTCCATATCGAGAGATGAATCATAGGCGACAAAGCGAGACACATCGGCAATATGCACGCCAAGGACAAAGTTGTTACCCTTGCGCTCAAATGAAACCGCATCATCGAAATCTCGCGCATCAACAGGATCGATAGTAAAGATAAAGTCGTCGCGTAAATCGCGATACCCTTGAACTGTGGCAAGTGAGGCGTCGAGGGAGCACTGATCGGCCTCCTCGATAGCAGCTGGAGAAAACTCGGTTTCAAATTGATGTTCGGCGATGATCAGATCAATAGCGATATCGGCATCCGATTCCGAACCAAGCACACGCACCACCGTGCCCGTAGCAGCAGAATTTCGCGTAGGGAACTCGATTATACGAACCTCGACCAAATCGCCGTCATTAACCTGAGGGGCATCGCTTCTGAGCGTGAAAATGTCACAAGGAACAGAAGGGTCTTCGGGCACCACAACGCCAAAAGGCTCAGCAACTTCATAACGTCCAATAAGAGTATCTCGCGCACGCATGATAACGCGCGCAACGCGAGCAGAAGGCTTTCGGGAAACTTCAGAGTAGTGCCTGTCGGAAGATTGCCCGGAAAGACGTGAAACCTCAACCAAATCGCCAGGGAACGCACCGTTTACCTTTGAAGCAGGAACAAAAAACTCCCCCTCCGCCGTCTTGACGAAACCGAATCCCTGAGCGCTCAGCTCAAGAATGCCTTGTGGTTTTGCTTTAGGATGCCTACGAGCCTTGGAACTACGTCGTGCCATTTCCACCCTTATGAAATCTGGGAGCGAGCCGAATCGAAAGCAACCGATTCCTGAGTAGAGGCATTTGATGTCTCAACATTGGGACTAATACCATTGCCATCAATCTGCCGACCGCTAGGAGTTAAGTAAAATGCCGCAGTGTAACGGATGGCTCCACCAAACGAAAGCGGCTGCATAGCCTGAACAGAGCCTTTTCCTTGAGTTTTTTCACCGACAATCTCTGCACGACCAGATTCCTGAAGTGCAGCAACAAGAACTTCAGCGCAACCAGCAGTACGACCGTTAGTGAGAATAACCAGGGGTGCGCTCGTAATGCTGTCGCCATCTGCACTGCGAGAGCTGATTCCATTTACCGTTTCAATCTGCGCAACAACACCGCTGGGGATAAACAGAGAAGCGATGTCGACGGCCTGAGTTAAATAACCACCTGGAACATCGCGAAGATCAAGGATAAACGCCTGAGCACCCTGCGAAGACGAATCGGTTATCGCCGAAGAAACCGTAGCTGCGGTATCCGAAGTAATCTGCTTTATGTCAATGGTGCAGACTCCGTCGTGAACGCTCCAGGTAACATTTTCTTGTGAACTGGAAGAAAACGTAAGAGTGGTCGAAAATGTGGTTCCACTTTCACCTTGCTTTTGGGAAGGACGGCTCCAGGTAACGTATACGCTTTCACCCTCCGAGCGCGAGAGAGCATCGAGCACTTCGGGAATGCTCCAAGAGGGCTTGGACACGCCATCGATAGATTGCACATAGTCACCAGTCTCGATACCAGCCGCAGCAGCGGAAGAGTCTTCGAAAACATCCGACGCAAAGCACTTTCCATCGTTTTCTCCAAAGAGCACGCCAATGCCCGCTTCAGGGTTTTTGGTGCTTGCAAGATAAGCGCGATAACTCGTTTCGTCATAGTACTTGAGGAAGCTATCGCCGGTACCCTCAGCATACGAGGACAACACCTTAGCCGTAACTTGGCCAAGATCGTAATCATCCATACTGCTCTTCTTTAAGATGCCCTCCATTTCGGCCACACGAGCCGAAAGAGAATCGTAGGTATCCCCCGAAACCGTAAGACCGGGATTCACCTCGGTGTCGACATCGAGAGACGAAAGCCCCATAGCATTAAGCAAATCGGTATTGCCGCGAACGAAGAAGCCCGCGCAAAAAACCAAGCATATGAAAATGCAAGCACCGAGACGCTTCACGATGCTTGCATTTCGTTTGTTCGAAGATTCCACCTTGGTGGTTTTCTTGAAATCGTTCACTAACGTGCCTTCGATTCCTTGAACATTTCAGCCCTTCTTTAGACCTTCAGATAACGGCTCATCGCAAACAACGAACCCAAAAGGCCGATAACCAAACCTGCTACCAGCATAGCCAAATAAATGAGCAGGAACATGCCCAAATCGACACCGATAGGCAACCACGGAAGGGCAATTGCCATTTGAGGAAGCACCAGGTTGCGGGCAATTTCGAGTACAAGAATTGCCAGCAAAGCACCGATCAAAGCGTGAAGCGCACCTTCAGCCAAGAAGGGTCCCCGAATGAAGCCATTCGAGGCGCCAACCAGACGCATGATGGCGATTTCCTTACGACGAGCAAGAATTGCCAAACGAATGGTGTTGTTGATGAAGATGAATGCAATGAAGATCAGCAATGCAATAAGGGCGATACCTGCCGTACGAATAGCGTTAGTAAGCGAGAAGAGCTTATCAACCGTCTTCTGGCCGTACTGCAAGGAATCAGTCGGATCGTCTGCATTGTCGCAGATATCAACGAAATCCTGGTTCGCCAAAATCTCAGATGCGATGCTCTGTACGCTCTGAGCATCATCAAGCTGAACGTCAATGGATGCAGGCAGAGGGTTTTCGCCGTCAAGCTGATCGACAATCTCAGGGTTGGAAGTAGACTTGCGGAAGTTTTCGAGAGCCTGATCCTTCGTAGTGAAAGAAACGCTCTCTACGCCGTCATACCCTTCAATAGACTTCATTACTTTTTCGATGTCGGCATCGCTCGCGTCGTCCTTTACGTATGCCGTAATGGAAACCTGATTTTCTACCGATGCAACAACATTGTTAACCACGGCACCAGCAATGCAGAAGATGCCAATGATCAACAGCGAAAGGAAAATTGTAATGATTGATCCAAGCGTAGTGGAAAGGTTGCGCGTAAAGCCCGTAAGCGATTCGCGGAAGAAATAAAAAATACTAGACATCGAAACCGTACACTCCCCTGTCCTGGTCGCGGGTCAGAACGCCCTTGTCAAGCGCAATAACGCGACGACGCATATTGTCGACCATTTCGCGGTCGTGCGTAGCAACAAGAACCGTAGTGCCCGTACGGTTGATTCGCTCGAGCAGGTCCATAATGCCGCGCGAGTTCTGCGGGTCGAGGTTACCCGTAGGCTCGTCGCAAATGAGCAGCGGAGGGCGGTTCACAATGGCACGTGCAATGGATACACGCTGCTGTTCACCACCAGAAAGCTGATCGGGACGCTTGTTCATTTTGTCCTGCAGGCCAACCAGGCGCAGAACCTCAGGAACCTGGGTACGGATAACATGACGCGACTTACCAATTACTTCAAGCGCAAATGCTACGTTTTCGAAAACCGTCTTATTCGGCAGGAGCTTAAAGTCCTGGAAAACGCAGCCAATGTTGCGACGGAGGTACGGAACACGCCAATTGCGCATCTGGGTAAGGTCTTCATCTGCGATATAGATCTTGCCCTTGGTGGGCTTGATCTGACGGATAAGCAAGTTGATAAAGGTCGACTTGCCAGAACCCGAATGACCTACCAGGAACACGAATTCGCCAGGGAAAATATGAAGCGAAATATCGTTCAGCGCAGGATTGTTGGGCTGCGCTTCGTAGATCTTGGTAACGTGATCAAGCGTGATAACCGGATTACCCGTGTACTGAGGAGCTGTTTCCTCGATGTTCACTACAGGAAGCGACTGCGAAAGCTGAGACGCAACCTGATTTACTGGGGGCTGCTGCTGGGCATGCTTGCCCATTGGAACCCCACTCTGTTCATTCGTCACAGTATGCTCCATTCATAGGGTGTAATTCTGAGACTGCAAATGAGTATATCAGGCATGCTTTCGGGCACGAACCTTTTCCACAGCTTGAACAAGGGCATCAGCGTCAAGTCCAAAGTAGGTAAGGAGTTCGTTGAACTCGCCAGACTTGCCAAAACGATCACGGACGCCAACCAATTCGATGGGACACGGGAACTGCTCAGCAGCAAGTTCGCTTACAGCAGAGCCCAAGCCACCGTAAATGGAATGTTCCTCTGCTACTACTGCGCAGCCGGTCTTCTTCAACGAAGCAAGGATGGTTTCGGCATCGAGGGGCTTTACGCAGAAAGCATCGATAACCTCAGCGGAAATGCCCTGTTCAGCAAGAGCGTCTGCAGCCTTCATAGCCTCAGCAATTTCTACGCCGCAGGCGATGATGGTGACATCGGTACCTTCGCGAAGTACGTATGCACGACCAACCTCGAGCTCGACATCGGGAGCATACACAGCAGGAACAGCAGCACGTCCCATGCGGATATAAACAGGACCAGGAGTTTCTGCAGCCAAGCGAATCGCTGCACAGCAAGCAGCATAGTCAGCGGGGACAAACACACGCATATTGGGCAAACCACGCATGAGGGAAATGTCTTCAAGCATCTGGTGAGAACCGCCATCAGGACCAACAGAAATGCCAGCATGGGTGGGAGCAACTTTAACATTGAGGTTGGAGTAGCATACGGTATTGCGGATCTGATCGTAAGCACGACCGGTTCCGAATACTGCGAACGAACCCGTGTAGGCAATGTTTCCCGTAAGGGAAAGGCCAGCGGCAACATCAATCATGTTCTGTTCAGCGATACCAACATTAAACAAGCGCTTCGCATTTTCGGGGCAGGCCTCAGCAAACTTTTTTGTGGTGGTAGAGCCAGTTAGATCGGCATCTACCGCAACAACCTTCTTGCCGGCTGCAGCAAGTTCAGCAAGCGTTACACCGAATGCAGCACGCGTTGCCTTTTTTTCCTGTGCCTGTTCAGGGGTAGCGAGTTTTACCACGTTACTTCACTCCATTCAGCTCAGCGCGAGCTTCAGCAAGCTCAGCAAGCGCGCGTTCGGTTTCTTCATCGTTGGGTGCTTTACCGTGCCAACCAGCCTGGTCTTCCATGAATGAAACGCCCTTGCCCTTGATGGTATGAGCGATAACAACCTTAGGCTGCTTGGTTTCGGATGCCTTAAGCGCGGAGAACAGCTCGATGAGTGCGTCGATATCGTGGCCATTCACCTCGTGGACTTCCCAGCCAAAAGCAGCAAATTTACCGGCAAGAGTTCCGCTAGCACACACATGATCGACCTTGCCGTCAATTTGAAGACCATTGAGGTCGACAACGGCAATAAGATTGCCCAGCTGCTGATGAGCAGCGAATGTTGCTGCTTCCCAAACCTGGCCTTCTTCGGTTTCGCCATCGCCCATAACAGTGAAAACACGGTTAGAAACCTCGTCGAGCTTAAAACCAGCAGCTACGCCAGCCGCAATGGAAAGGCCCTGACCAAGAGAGCCGGTAGAAACTTCGATACCAGGAAGAAGATTAGAATCGGGGTGACCCTGCAAGCGGGTACCCAACTTGCGGAGCGTTTTCAGCTCCTCAACAGGAAAGTAGCCAGCTTCGGCAAGCGTTGCGTAGATTGCTGGTGCCGCATGGCCCTTGGCGAGAATGAAGCGATCACGCGCTTCATCTTCAGGGTTTTCGGGGTTGTGGTTCATCACACCGCCAAAATACAGCGCTGCAAGGATATCGGTGCAGGAAAGAGATCCGCCTGGGTGGCCGCTGCCCGCTTCGTGCAGCATCTCAATGATGTCCGTGCGAATGGCACAGGCCTTTTCCTTAGCTGCCAGAGAATTCATGGCTTCCTTTCGGTCGATTACTTGGCTTTGCATTACAACGAAGCTTTCCAACGATGGTATCCGACTACAAATTCGTCGATATCGCCATCGAGCGCCGCTTCGACATTGCCGCTTTCGATATTACTACGGGTATCCTTGATCAGTCGATACGGATACAAAACATAGTTACGTATCTGGCTGCCGAACGAATTGTCCATTTTTTCACCCTTCAGCTCGGCAAGTTCAGCTTCACGCTTCTTTTCCTCAAGTTCGTACAGGCGACCACGTAGAACCCTGAAAGCTGCTTCCTTGTTCTGGAGCTGGGACTTCTCGTTCTGGCAGGTAACCACAATACCTGTAGGAATATGAGTGAGACGAACAGCAGAGTCGGTAGTGTTGACGCACTGACCGCCGGGACCACTTGCTCGGTACACATCAACGCGGACATCGTTCGGATCAATTTCCACGGAAATATCGTTATCGGGAAGAACTGGGATTACCTCAACCGCAGCAAACGTGGTGTGACGACGTTTCTTGTCGTCGGTGGGCGAAATGCGAACCAAACGATGGACGCCCGATTCACTGCGCAACATGCCGTATGCATTGCGTCCCTCGATTTGAATACTTGCACGGTCGAGACCGATGCCTTCGCCAGAAACCAGATCGAGAACCTTCACCTTCCAGCCCTTAGAATCGGCGTAGCGCGAATACATGCGATACAGCATTTCGGTCCAATCCTGGGCTTCCAAGCCACCGCTACCAGGATGGATGGAAAGGATCGCATCGGAGGAATCAAAGCGACCATTGAACCAAGACTCAACCTCGAAATCATCGAGCATCTTCTCTAAGCGTTCAAGATCGCATTCGATTTCCTCACCGAACTCGGGGGCTTCCTCGGCAAGCTCGGTTGCGGTTTTGATGTCATCGAGCAATCCACAGGCAGATTCATAACGCTCAATTACGTCACGAATATCGGAAGCCTGCTTGCTAACAAGCTGAGCGTTATCGGTATCGTTCCAAAAATCAGGGCTGGCAATCTGGCTGTCCAAGTTGGCGAGCTCCGCCGTTTTTTCATCTATGTGCAGATAAGCACGCGCTTCTTCGGTGCGTTTTTCTGCCTCTTCAAGGGTCATCATCTACGATTCCTCTCGGTTTCAGAAACTGACTGAACATCACGATGCCCCCACCAACACAGCAGGGGCATCGATTGCAGCACAACGCTGCAGAAGGGGAAGCTTCCGCTATCCCCCATTAGTTCAGCGATTGGCGCCGTGACACTTCTTGAATTTCTTGCCAGAACCGCATGGGCAAGGATCGTTGCGACCGACATTTGCGTAAGGGTCGTTCTTGTCCTTTTCATAGGTTTGAGGCTTATGAGCTTCAGGCTTCGGCGCAGCAGGAGCAGGATTTGGGCCTCCCTGAGGAGCGCCTCTGCGTACCCCCGAACCTTCATTGAGGGTCTGTTCGGGATCTGAGTAAGAAACCTTACCATCAAGAGGGCCGGACTCTTCCTGTGGGGCAACCTGCACGACGATAGGAGCACGAAGCAGGAATCGCAGGAAATCCTCGTAAATCGAAGAAGTAAGGCCAGCAAACGCTCGATGCGCCTCGTCGCGATATTCGGTAAGAGGATCGCGCTGGCCATACGCACGCAAGCCGATAGAAGCCTTGAGGTAATCCATCTCCTGAAGGTGAGCCATCCAACGCGTGTCAATGAAACGCAGCATAACCTGCGATTCGATATCCGAGAAGGGAGCGCCGATCTCCTTCGCCTTCGCATCGAAGAGACCCTGGAAATATTCCACCAGACCGTCGATAAGCGCATTCACATCATCATCGTGGTCGATAGAATCTACGGTGAAATTCTCAATGCCGGTCATCTGGATAGCCCACTTGTTCAAGGAATCCAGATCCCAGTCATCGCTCGCCTGCTTAGCGGGACACCATTCCAAAACATGCGACTCTACGATGTCTTCAATGATATCAGGCATACGATCGGTAAGATCTTTACCGTCGAGAATGGCATTGCGCTCTGCATACACTGCTTTACGCTGCAGGTTCATAACGTCGTCGTATTCAAGAACATGCTTACGCGCAGCAAAGTTGGATGCTTCAACCTGACGCTGCGCGGTTTCAATTGCCTTAGAAACCATAGATGCCTTAATGGGCATATCGTCGGGCATATCGGTTTTTTCCATCATGCGACCAATGGAATCCATGCGCGAACCACCGAACAAACGCATAAGGTCGTCTTCGAGAGAAAGGTAGAACTGCGTCGCACCTGGATCACCCTGACGACCAGCACGGCCACGCAACTGGTTATCGATACGGCGTGACTCATGACGCTCGGTACCAATTACACACAGGCCGCCCGCAGCGAGAACCTCTTTTGATTCGCGCTTGGTAATAGCCTCGGCCTCAGCTTCTGCCTGCTTCACCTGAGCAGGCGTAGGATCCTCATCTTCGCCAAAACGTTCGAGAAGCATAGCCTGAGCCATGGCTTCAGGGTTGCCGCCCAACAAGATGTCGGTACCACGACCAGCCATGTTCGTGGCAATGGTAACCGCACCCGTACGACCTGCCTGAGCAACAATGGCAGCTTCACGTTCGTGGTTCTTTGCATTCAACACTTCATGCTTAATGCCACGCTTGGAAAGCAAACGGCTTAGACGCTCTGAACTTTCGATGGAAACCGTACCAACCAGGCACGGCTGCCCAGCGGCATGGCGCTCGGCAATATCGTCAGCAACAGCATTGAATTTGGCATCTACCGTGCGATAGATAAGATCGTCCTCATCGATACGCTGAACCTCCCTGTTGGGGGGAATGGACATAACAGGCAGGTTGTAGATCTGACGGAACTCAGAATCTTCCGTCATTGCCGTACCGGTCATGCCGGAAAGCTTGTCATACAAACGGAAGTAATTCTGCAGCGTGATGGTTGCCAGGGTTTGGTTTTCCTGACGAACCAATACATGCTCTTTTGCTTCCAGTGCCTGATGAAGACCTTCGGAGTAGCGACGGCCTTCCATGATACGGCCGGTGAACTCGTCAACAATTTTGACCTCACCGTTTACCACCACGTAATCGACATCGCGATGGAACAGGAACTGGGCCTTCAATGCCTGCTGCAAATGATTGGGCAGCTGGCCCGTCGGATCGCCGAAAATATCTTCGATGCCAAGCTGGAACTCAACTTTCTCCAAACCAGCTTCAGTGGTGTAGATGGTCCTTTTCGCTTCATCCATCTCAAAGTCGACGTCGCGTTTCAAAGAAGGCATAACAGCCGCAAAACGCTTATACGTATCGGCAGCCTGAGAGCCTGCGCCAGAAATGATAAGCGGAGTACGCGCTTCGTCGATAAGGATGGAGTCGACCTCGTCGACAATGGCGAAAGAATGACCACGCTGCACACGTCGTGATGCACGGGCAACCATGTTGTCACGCAAATAATCAAAGCCGAATTCGGAATTAGTACCGTAGGTAACGTCGGCCTGGTACGCAGGAATCTTCTGCTCGGGGCCCATGCCGTTCTGGATTAAACCAACATTCATGCCCAGGAATCGATAGATCCGACCCATCCATTGAGAGTCGCGTGCGGCAAGGTAATCGTTGACGGTAACAATATGAACGTTGTTGCCAGGCAAGGCATTCAAGTAGCCAGCCAAGGTAGAAACGAGTGTTTTACCTTCACCGGTGCGCATTTCAGCGATTTTGCCATCGTTCAACGCCATAGCACCAATGAGCTGAACATCGAAATGGCGAAGTCCGATGGTGCGCACACTGGCTTCACGAACAGCAGCGAATGCCTCGGGAAGCAAATCATCTAGATCTTCGCCATTCGACAAGCGTTCACGGAATTCGACGGTAAGGTGAGCCAGCTCTTCATCGGAACGTGCTTGCATAGCAGGCTCGAGGGCATTTACCTCGGCAACCCTGCGCTGATAGTTCTTGAGAGGCTTGCTTTCACCCACACTAAGAAGCTTAGAAAAGAAACCCATGATCTCTCTTTCTTTCGTTTAACTGCTCCACTCTATCACAGGCACACTCGCATGCGCAGCGCGGCATCTTCTACATATCTCGAATACACGCCATTTCCGCTTATTGGTGAGCCATTTGTTACCGAACCAGCGCACCCTTGCCTTACTACTGAAGTGACGCGCCATCATTCTTAAAAGGTTCAGCGGATGCCCCCGAAGCAGAAACTTCCTCAAGGATTTCTTCATATAGTTCTTCGAGTCTGCTTGAGCCATCGATGCCAAAGCGGTCTACCAGGGCACGTCGACAACTGACGAAGGTCGAAATGGCGCCAGCAAATTGCCCGAGCAATTGTTGAACCTTCATATATTGGTACACAACATCTTCCCGCGTCTGATCGATAGCGAAAGCAAACTCAGCATAATGCTGCGCCAATCGAAGCTCGTTAACACGTATAAGCGCTCGAACCCCATCAACCAAAGCATCAAGCACGCGATTCTGGTACGTGATGCGATAGGCATCTACTTGGTCGTTTTGAACACCTGGTAGAAGCGGACCACAATACAGACGCTCAATTTTGCCTAACGCCCTTTTGCAAATATCAGGATCAGTGCATCCATTCAGAAGCAGACACTGCGCGTGAACTTCACCGACATCGCTTACATAATTTAATCCAGCAAGCGAAACCGTGTCGCGCGAACGACGCGACCCAAACGGCTCTTCGCCAGGCGGAGTGAGAATACGTCTGATATAGCTCCACAAGTTATAGAAGCTCGAACGCACACAAGCAGGATCCGACTCTGGCCAAACGATGCGTTCAATCCAAGTACGTGGCAATTCTTTGCCATCATTGACTACAAGCAAGGCAATAACAAGCTTCGCTTTGCGACGCAGTTCCCCTTTCGACAAGACACTTTCGCCATCACGCGTTACCTCACAACGGCCAAACAAATCAATCCGAACAGGGGAAGTGGTTTCGGTCTTTACCGCATCTGCTGATGCTCCACC
This sequence comes from uncultured Eggerthella sp., assembly GCA_900547965.1. GTDB lineage: Bacteria > Actinomycetota > Coriobacteriia > Coriobacteriales > Eggerthellaceae > Anaerotardibacter. Next base: position 45,568 of record URJE01000002.1, read on the forward strand.
CTCACCAAAGGAATGCTCGTTTGCGGGGATTGGCAGCGAAAGATTGGCAGTTTCCGGACCATGCTTTTCCGCATACCATTGCTGGATTTTTCTACTTTCAAACGCCATTGAAGCAAGCGCACGCTTGCCAGACACCAAGCACGAGTCAACACAGGCTAAAAGAAATTCCGCTTCATCTTCGAAACGAGTAAATGGAACGATGGAAGAATAGTGTGCAGCCATAAGCTCGTGTCGGGCTTCTACGGTAAGCTCAAACGCAGAAAATGATGACGAAAGGAGCCTTACCCCAGCAAAAGGAAAGAGACTTTCAACCAATGAAATATCGGGTTGGGTGCGTTCGTCAAAGAAGTCAGTGATCTGCGATAAACTGCCGCTTCCAAAGAACAGGGCCAAATATGCCAGCGATTCTTCTGGAGAGGATGGTGTTTGGCGAAGGAGCGCTTTAAGGAATCTATCAGCGCCTCTTTCTTTATCGAGAGCTACAGGCGGTACGGAACGTTTTGTCGGCATGTGGCCCTTTTCAAAAAGAGATTCATGATTGTCAGAGTGATCCTGGTACTTCGGCAATTCATCGGAAGAGAGGGCCATTTCACGGGCGTCCAGCACTACGACCGGCAGTTCAACATCAGCTGCCAGCGTGGAATCTTCAGTGGTTACCATCACCTCACATTGCTTGGTGTGAAGTTTGCCCATAAGCGTTACCAAACTTGTACGCCTTTTGCCCTTGAGCTTTGAAATGCCGTCGAAAACCACCAGCTTTCCAGGTGAATAATTATCGGAATCCAATGCCTCTTCGATATTTCCCGAATCAAGGTTTACAAGAAATTCCGGCTCAGATGCCTGTATCCAAGTGACGCTTGCCGGAGGGAAAGCGATTCTTGCGTATTGATTGGCAAGTACCGTTTTCCCATACAAAGGAGGGGCACATATCACGCGGACCGCTTCCCTATCAGAAAGCAGGCTTATCAATAGTCGCTTACGGCTAATAAGCGCTTCTCCTATTCCCAAGGCGGCTGAAGGATACGACTGAGGCGCATCTTTGTCGTTGCCATTCATTTGACACCCCTTTCACGAGAGTCGAATAATTGGCTGGATTATACGGTTTACCAGGCATTTAACAAGATTGACACAATCCATATTTGCGTAATTGAACCAAAATTGAACGCGAGTGAGCTCTCTTTGGGTAAAAACACCAATGACAGCATTTTCTAATACGGAAAATGGGATACAGACCAAAGGACTGCAGGATCCAAACTATTCTTATCCCCTGGTAAAACGGCACAAAGGACGATCAGGAAGAAAAGCTAAAAAGGGGCAAAGACGCTAGTTTTTCCGAAACATCACATTTCCTCTTTTCGGTTTTGGTAAAATTTCAAAGTTAAAAATCATACTGTCAAGCAGGAGGAACACATGCCAGCAACCTCTCCGGATCAGAAGGTTATCGTTCTGGACTTTGGCGCCCAATACGGCCAGCTCATCGCCCGCCGCGTACGCGATTTGGGCGTTTACTCTGAGATCGTACCCTGCGACGAAGAAGCAGCAGCAATTGCAGCTTTGAAGCCTAGCGCCATTATTCTTTCCGGCGGTCCCGCCAGCGTCTATGCAGAAGATGCCCCCAAGATCGACCCCGGCGTACTTGAACTGGGTATACCGATTCTTGGCTTCTGCTACGGTCATCAAACCATCGCCGTTGAGTTGGGCGGCACCGTGGGCCATACCGAAAAGGGAGAATACGGCGCAGCAGGCTTGCACGTTACGGGCGGAGCGCTGTTTGAAGGAACCCCTGCCGAGCAAACGGTGTGGATGAGCCACCGCGATGCCGTAACCGAGGTTCCCGCAGGCTTTACCGTTACCGCTTCCACTGACATCTGCCCCGTTGCAGCCATGGAATGCGCTGAGCGCAACATCTATACCACACAGTTCCATCCTGAAGTTAAGCACTCCGAGTTCGGCAATAAGATGCTTTCCAACTTCCTGTTCAATATCGCAGGACTGAAAGCCGACTGGACCATGGATTCCATCATCGAAGATTCCGTTGCCGCTATCCGCGAAAAGGTTGGCGACAAACGCGTTATCTTAGGTCTTTCTGGCGGCGTTGATTCTTCCGTTGTTGCGGCTCTGTGCGCTAAGGCAATTGGCAAGCAGCTGGTATGCGTATTCGTAAACCATGGCCTGCTTCGCAAGAACGAGCCCGAAGAGGTTGAAGAAGTATTCACCAAGCAGTTCGATGTGGACTTCATTCATGTTCATGCCAAAGAACGATACGCCAAGCTGCTTGATGGCGTTACCGACCCCGAAGCAAAGCGCAAGATTATCGGTACCCAGTTCTGGGAAGAGTTCTTCACCGTTGCGCAGGATATTGCAGAAGATGGCAAGCCCGTGCAGTTCATGGCTCAGGGCACTATCTATCCTGACATCATTGAATCTGGCGCTCGCAAAACCGGCGGCAAGGCTTCTACTATCAAGAGCCATCACAACCTGATCCCCTTCCCCGAAGGAGTTCACTTCGACCTTATTGAGCCGCTTGACCACTTCTTCAAGGACGAGGTTCGCGCGCTGGGCACCGCCCTTGGCTTGCCCGCCCACATTGTTCACCGCCAGCCCTTCCCTGGCCCTGGCTTGGCCATTCGCATCATTGGCGCAGTAAGCCCCGAAAAGCTTGAGATTCTTAAGAATGCTGATGCCATTGTTCGCGAAGAGCTGGACGCATACAACGAGCGTTTGTTCCAGGAAACGGGCGAACGCAACAGCGAGCATAGCTGTTGGCAGTACTTCGCGGTTCTGCCCGACATCAAGAGCGTTGGCGTTATGGGTGACGAGCGCACGTATCAGCGCCCCATCATCCTGCGCGCTGTTGAATCGAGCGATGCAATGACCGCTGACTGGGCAAAGCTCCCCTACGATGTGCTGGCTAAGATTTCCAGCCGCATTGTGGCCGAAGTTCCTGGCGCCAACCGCGTGTGCTACGACATTACGTCTAAGCCGCCTGCCACGATTGAGTGGGAATAGCCTGAAGCTGTTTTCGGGAAGCCACTCGCTACTACTCCCTAGTCGGCACGAGCCGCCAGCAGTAAGCAGAAGCGAGCAAAGCCACTGGAAACTTTCAGGAACAATGAAACGAAGAAACCCTTGGAACCGCTTGGATTCCAAGGGTTTTTCTTTGCCATGAACTGGCAAAACGATTCAAGAATATTCCCGAGATGCGATGCAGTTGCGCATATATGGCGACGATGGGCAATCACGGCGAAAGACGAGAGGACGTTTAAGCCGCCCGCCACCATTGCAAACGCGAATCTCAGCCGAAAACGGTGATTCTGAATCAATCGCGAATCACCCCTGATCAAGAGGGGTGCAAAACTATAAAACCCCTGTTCAAACAAGGGGAATATTTTTTCGGCTAGGCAGCCGGAAGCTACGAAAACAAGGGGATAAACGCATGGGAATAGCGGACGGCGGCTTAAATCTAGAGGGGAAATTATTCCCCTAGGCGGCTTAATCCGAGGTCAGAGACGCCTTCCAAAGCTCGTAATCCTCGACCGTCGTCTCGCCCGAATCAAGCGAATCAATCTTCGCCTTCCAGGCCTCAATGGCGGCGGCAAGCTTCTGGGCGTTCTTCGCCCTGGGATCGATGGCCAGGACGGTTGCGCCGTCGACGCACATGGGCTTGAGGCCCACCCCATCTTCAAGCCTGAACAAAAGCTCAAGCGCCTCCCTGGCGCTCTCGATGGAAGTGCCGACCAGGGCCTCTGGCGCGATTCCGAGCGCATTGGAAATAGCGCGTACCTGCTCTTCGCCGGGCTCGCGGTTCCCGAGCTCGTAATTCCTGACAGCCGAATCCGACATGCCGCAGGCGGCAGCAAGCTGAGCCTGCGTCATCCGACGCATCTTCCTGTATTTCCTTATCAGCTCTCCAGTGCGCATTCCGCCCCCATCCGTAAACGATGTAGACAGAATAGCACGAAAATGAACGGTATGCTATTGACAGTTCAATAGTGAACGGATACGCTTCAAATCAGCCGTTCAGTTCTGAAATGTTAGGAGATGAAATGGGCGAGATGAAACACTACCTCATGAACGTCGACGAGGTTGCCGACCGCCTGAACGTCAAGCGCAGCGGGGCCTACAAGATCATCCGGGAACTCAACCAGGTCATGGAGGGCCGCGGCTGCAAGGTGATTCCGGGAAAGGTGAGCTCCGAGATTCTCGAAGAGGTGTACTTCGTCGGCAACGTTAAGGAAGAGGGTGATTCGGATGACCGTAAGCGTCGCTAAGAACGGGACGTGGATGACCCAGTTCCGCTGCAAGGACCGCACGGGCAACGAGGTCCATAAGTGCAAGCGCGGTTTCGCATCTGCCGAAGAAGCCCAGAAATGGGAAGACGAGTTCATCGCGGCGTGCGACTGCACGATGGAGATGACCTTCGGGGAGTTCGTCGAAATCTACCGGGAAGACGTATCGCCGCGCATCAGGGAGCACACGATGATGAACAAAGAGCACGTCATAAGGACCAAGCTCTTGCCCTTCTTCGGGAAGATGCGCATGTGCGACATCGAGAGCATCGACATCGTCCGCTGGCAAAACGAGCTCATGAGCACGCCGCGAAAGAACGGCGAAAGCTACTCGCCGACGTACCTGAGATCCGTGAACAACCAACTCACCGCGGTCATCAACCACGCCTGCCGCTACTACGGGCTTCACCCGAATCCCTCGGTCAAGACAATGAAGATGGGCGCGAAGGAGGCAAAGGAGATGCAGTTCTGGACCAAAGACGAGTACCTTCGCTTCGCAGAGACAATGATGGCGCGCCCGCCGGCCTTCATCGCATTCGAGATTCTTTACTGGACGGGCCTTCGCGAAGGCGAGCTCCTTGCCCTGACGCCGTCGGACTTCGACTTTTCCAAAGGGACGCTCAGCGTAACGAAATCTTACCAGCGGCTCAAGGGACGCGATATCATCACCGACCCGAAAACGCCCAAGTCGGTCCGCGTCGTCAAAATGCCGAAGTTCCTCTCGGATGAAGTGAGGGATTACGTTGAAAGGAAGAAAGGGTCAGTCGGCCCGCAGGACCGCTTGTTCCCGGTGACGAAATCGACCCTCGCGAAGGAAATGAAAGCCGGGAGCGAGAAGGCCGGCGTGAAGCGTATCCGAATCCATGACTTGAGGCACAGCCACGTATCGCTTTTGATCGACATGGGCTTCAGCGCCCTCGCCGTCGCGGATCGCCTCGGTCAGGAAGCCATCGACATAACCTACCGCTACGCCCACTTGTTCCCCGACGTGCAGGACGACATGGCGGAAGCGCTCGACGGGCAGGGGTGGTAGGCATGCCGTGCCCCAACGGCGCGAGGAAGCGCACCATAAGCATCGCCATCCGCGTGTCCCCGGAGGAAAGCGACCGGATTAAGCTGCTCTGCGCCGCGACGGGGAAAACGCAGAGAGAGGTCCTTGAATGCGCGGCGAGCAACGTGAGCTTCGTGGTCGAACCGGACGTCCGAACCTTCAAGGCCCTGAAGGACCGCATGGCTATGGTCTACTCGGAGCTAGCGCGCCTGCGCGATGCCGGCGGCATGGACGAAAGGCTCATCCGGCGAATCGAGCTATTAAGCGACCTTTTCGCGGGCACGGCTCCCGAAGGGACCATCCCGCAGCTCAAAGCGGAGGACGACATGATCGACGCGATGGACAGGCTTTAGCCGGCCCGCTTCCCGCCTTCCCTCGACCCCAACCGCAACGAAAGCGGCCAAACGCTTAGACTCCTTCCGCTTCCGCCTTCTGCGAGCAGGGCCGGCCTCCGAACCGGCAAAGGCCCTTCGCCTTCCTTGGATTCGCCACGTTCGCGCAACGGGACCCACGCCGCAAGGGCGCCGAAACTCCCCCGAATTCTTTTGCAGGATATTCAGAGGGCAGGGCTGAAAAAGAATTAGGGGAACTTGCGGCGGAGAGGGTTGGGGCAAGACGCCTTCGGCTTTCCTCCCTTGCTGCGCGCGCCCCGAGGCGCGGCCTTCGAATCACAAGGCAGGACAAAGGGTCCAGCCAAGATTCGATGGAGGTCAACCATGAACGCAGAGCAACTCAAGCCCAAGGCGATCAAGGCATCCGAGCGGTTCCTGGAGTCGAGGGGCTACGAAATCCTCGAGACCAGCTGGGAATGCGCCGCAGGCGGCGCCGACATCATCGCCCGCGACGATGCGGCCGTCGTCTTCGTCGAGGTGAACGCCAGGACGGGCGCCGAGGCAGGCTTCCCGGCGGAGGCGGGCACCGAAGCGAAGCGCGCCAAGTTCGAGCGCACCGCGATTGCCTATATGGCCGGCTACGAGGAAACCGACGTGTCCGTCCGCTTCGACATCATCTCGATGGTGG
>URJE01000003.1 GCA_900547965.1 uncultured Eggerthella sp.
GGGAGCCGATGGGGCTGCGACAGGCGCAGACTGCGGCGCAGGTGCCACAGCGGTGGGGTCAACCTCTATAAGCACCTGAAAGTCCAGGTTGTATAGATCGTTGAGCGCTTTCTGGATATCTTTCAAATAATGTTTCTCGATCCAGTCCTTGATAAAGGCGTTGTCCGAGGTGAGCATGATGAAACCAGGACTTGCTGCCTGGATTTGGACACGCGAGAAGAACGCATCGATCTGCGATGCGTTAATGGTGGGATACGACTTCAGCTGTCGCATCAGGTCTGTCCACGTCTGTTCGATATCCATAAGGTTCTACGTAGTTCCATTCCGTTGGCGTGGGATGCGCCGTCTTTTGCTTACAAGGATAGGGCAACCTGCGTGCCTCGTGGGGTAAGCGTCCTTTTCTTATTCACCTTTTCCACGAGACCCGCTTCTTCCATTTTCGAAAAAGCGGTATGCACGCTAGCCACGGCGATGTCGGTGGCCTTGCTAACCTCGCTTACGCCGAGGGTATTGTTTGGAAGAAGGGCTTTGAGCACGGCAACCTCATTTTCGGTAAGGTCGGGAATCTGCGCTGCCTCGATTTCCTCGTCTGTCGTTCGCGATGCAACCAGGCTGATGGTAACCACCGAGCCTTGATTCACGTTGTCCTTGATTTCGATATGCCCATGAGAGGTGCTTAAGTAGTCTTTCACGATGGGCAAGCCCGACCCTACGCCTCGTATGTAACGTTTCATTGGCTCGATCGCGGAGGAAAATCCTGGTTCTTGCACAAGGTCTTTGTGCTTGATGCCTGGACCCTGATCGGCAAAGCGAATGGTGTTGCCCTGATCGAAGATAGACACCACCACTTCATTGAAGTTGGCGTGAATGAAGTTCTCCGACACTTCCCTGATTACGGTGTAGGGGATCATCCCACCCGCCTCTTTAGCGTTTTTGTAGGTCAAAGAAGCGATGTGCTCAATGTATTCGTGGGTGGGACCGCCCTGTATCTGTATTACGCGCGGCGCTGTTTTCAACGAATCGTATATGGCAATGCGTGCAGGCGTGGTTATGTGGTGATAATCGAAGCTCTGCGAGGGCGCCGTGTCTTCGACGGTTTCGATAATTCCGCCGTTCATTGTGTGGGCGTAGCCCTCGTCGTACGTTGCTGTTTCCACGAAGGAGGGCACAAATGGCTGCTCGCCCCGATGGGGGTCAGCGGCTTGTTGCTGCATCGTTTGAGGATACGCTTGCGCTGCCATTGGCTGTGCAGTGTAGGGATTCGTTGTGGGGGTGAACTGCTGAAACGCCTGTTGAGGATAGCCGGCTTGCAGCGGTTGGTATCCAGCAGGGTATCCCGGCACGCCCTGGGTTCCAGGCTGTGGATCTAGGCCGTTGGTTGCGTTGGCAGGAAACGGTTGCTCTTGTAGGGGCTGACCGTCGGCTCTCTCTGCTTGCGCGATGAGGGGCTGGTTGCCCGCTGGTGCAGGGTAACCGGGTTGTGGGTAACCACCATAAGGCATTCCGTAGGGCATGCCTGGGTAAGGTTGTGCTTGGACGCCCTGCGCAGGGTAGGGAGGAAATTGTCCTTGCCCGTACCCGTAGGGGGGAATGGACGTTTGGGAGGGGTGGGTGCTAGGCATCGCCGTTTCGAATACAGGCTGCCCCTCGTTACGGGGAGGGTTTCCCCCCGCCCCTTGTTCCTCCGCTTGTTCCATCGGCTGCATATGTGGTGCGTTTTCTTGGTTCATGATGCTTTCCGATTTTTTTTCAAAACATGAGAAAAAGAGCCCGACCGATATCCCTTAAAAGGCATAGATCGAGCTAATTTTTCATTCATTTTAGACGGTTATTCACACTTTTTCAAACTTTCCACCGTCTCTTCCTCGTGTTTTCGAAGTTTTCAACATTCTTTCAATAAAATGTGGAAAACATTGAAAACCACTGAAGAAAAATGTGAAAAACCTGAAAGGCATTCTGGAAAACTATTTTGGAAAAGTGACTTTCGCGCTTTCACTTTTAGCTATGGAAGTCAAGATGTTTAAACCGTTGCGCTGTTGTGTATACAGCGGGGAAACGATACTGTTGATAACAACGAAAGACCAGTTCAAAGCATATTTCTTAGGTGCTTTAATACGATTATCCATCTCTGTTTTCAAATCGATATTTCGTTTCTGCAGAGGGCAGCCGAGGTCTCTGGGATAATGGTAGGAAAGTATCCTGAAACACCTGGAAAGTTATCAACATTATCCACAATGCTATATAAACAAATTGTGTATAAGTTGCTTTCCTTGGGGAGAAGTGAGGTGGACAAACTATGAAGATCGCTATCCCGTTAGACGAAAACGGCATGCTGCCCGATCGTTTTGGAAAATATTCGTCTCCGGAGCTGCGCCGTGACGGCAACAACATCTGCTCATTTCCCATTGAGGTTTCAGGTGTGCCGGAGGGGGCTAAGTCCCTTGCTCTTTCATTCGTTGACTACGACTCCATTCCCGTATGCGGTTTTGCTTGGATTCACTGGGCTGCATGCGAGATAAGCCCTGACACTACTTTGATTCCCGAAAACGCCAGCCACAGTGGCGAATTCGACTTCGTGCAGGGGTCGAACAGCTGCCTGTCCCGTGCCGAAGAGACAGGCGAAGCGGTGATTCGCGGCTATATTGGACCGTGCCCGCCCGACAAGGATCACCGCTATACGCTTACGGTGTATGCCCTTGATTGCGAGATGGGTCTTCAGCCTGGCTTCTATTTCAACGAGTTTCACTGGGCTCTACAGGGGCATATCCTTGATAGCGTCGAGCTGAATATCCTTAGCAGGGCGTAGCATCATCGTCATTTGCGTGTGCATTCTGTGGTGACCCGCAAAATAGGGTGCTTGTCTTCCTTCTTTATTGTTGACGCGCAGCTTCTTCATCGTATAATTTCGAAGTTACTGTAAATCTGAAAGGAAAAGTAATGAAGCGCACCTATCAACCGAACACCCGCAAGCGCGCAAAGACCCACGGCTTCCGTGCACGTATGGCTACCAAGAGCGGCCGCGCCGTTCTCTCTGCTCGCCGTGCAAAGGGCCGCAAGCGTCTCTGTGCCTAACTTTCCTTGTGAGAAACCGTGTTAGGAACCATCAAATCCAGCACTGAGATCTCCTACCTGTTCTCGCACGGAAAAAGACATGCAACTCCCTGCGTAACTATGATCGTGTACCGGGGAGATACCCAACACGGCCCTAGTGGCCGTGTTGCTTTTATAGCAGGCAAGAAAAACGGCAACGCGGTGTGGCGCAACTCAGCGAAGCGCCGCTTGCGTGCTGTTTGCCACGATATCGGTGGCCCTTGGCCGGAGTTGAATGTCATTTTCATGGCTAACAGGAAAACAACGCGCGTTGAATACCAGAAGCTGGTTTCAGCATGCAAGAAGATCATGGAATCGTATTAAGGCAAGTTTTTGGTCTTGAAGCTTTGGTCGAAAATATCAGCTATCCCCAAGGGGCTTCTGTTGTTGATGATCAAGTTCTACCGCCTTGCTATATCGCCTCTGCTCCCCGCAACCTGTCGGTTCATTCCCACTTGTTCGGAATATGGGCTTGTCGCGGTTCAGCGATTCGGTTTCCTTAAAGGTCTGTATCTCACATGCAAGCGCATTCTGCGCTGCAGACCAGGTGGAGGCCGCGGGTATGACCCCGTGCCGGATACCTTTCATCTTTAGTAATCAACCCCCCGAACCGAGAGGACAAAGGTACACATGTGGGACGCGTTTAAAGACGCCATATTCTGGTGCATCGATGCCATGTACGGCTTCGTTGCCGACTGGGGTTTGGCGATCATCATCGTAACGCTTATTCTCCGTCTTATCCTGTTCCCCCTTATGCAGAAGCAGATCCGCTCTTCGTATCGAATGCAGCAGTTCACTCCTCGCATTCAGGAGATCCAGGAAAAGTACGCTGACGATCAGCAGCGTCAGGCTGAGGAAATGCAGAAGGTCTACGCAGAGATCGGCTTCAACCCTATTACTGGTTGCTTGCCTCTGTTCCTTCAGATGCCTATTTTCGTTGCCCTGTTCCAGGTACTGCAGGAAATGGGCTCCCGTACCGAAGGCATGACCTACTCCTTCTACAACGTTCTGCCCTCGTTGCTTTCTTCGCCTTCCGCGATGTTTGGTCAGGGCTTCCTGGAGTTCTTGCCCTACGGCATCCTGCTTCTTCTGTTTGCATTCTGCACCTTCCTGCCTTCCCTGCTTCAGCAGATGGGTACGAACAGCCCGCAGAAGACTCAGACCATGATCATGATGGGCATCATGTCCCTGTTCATGCTGTGGCTTGGCTGGGGTTCTCCTACCGGCGTTTTGCTGTTCTGGGCAACATCTTCCGTATTCGGTGTTCTGCAGCAGGTAATCTCTACTAAGGTTATGAAGCATAAGGACGAAGAAGTCGAAGCCGAAAAGGTTGAAGTTAAGCCTGTGGAAGTAAACGTGGTTCGCAAGGAAAAGAAGCCTCGTCCTCACAAGAAGAGCAAGTAACGCTACTTCACATATTTTTTGCCGTCTCCTCCCCTTCGTGGTTCTACCGCGGAGGGGAGATTTGAATGTAAGGAGTTTTTCAATGGAAGAAGAGAACATGGTTCAGGACGAATCCTCATCTCAGGAATACGAAGGTGAGGGCCAGTATTCTGAAGAGGAAGTGGACAGGATCGCTGATACGGCTATTGAGGCCATTCAGGATATCTTGAAGTACTTCAATGTCGGAGAAGTGAGCATCGAAGAGTATGAAGGTGATGAAGGCGAGCTTATCCTCGACATCACCGGCGACGATTTGGCTGTTTTGATTGGTCGTCATGGTCGTACGCTTGATTCGCTTCAGTTCCTTATTTCGTCTATTACGTCCCGCATCGTTGGTCATCGCTACCCCATCGTGGTTGACGTTGAAGGATACAAGGCTCGCCAGCGTCAGAAGATCGAGGACATTGCTTTGAATGCGGCCGATAAGGCAGTAGACCAGGACCGCAGCATCAAACTCCGTCCCATGACTCCTTATGAGCGTCGCATTGTGCATATTGCCCTGCGCGGGGACGATCGCGTCGAAACCGTTTCCGAGGGCGAAGGTCGCGCCCGTCGTGTCGTGGTAAGCCCACGATAAGGATCCTGGCATGAGTGCTGAACAACCTGCGCCCAACAAAAGGCAGAGGGAGCTGCTCGACAAGCATCTTGAGCTGGTTATCGAGGAAAACGAGGTAACGAATCTTACCCGAATCGTTGATTGGGAGTCTGCTCAGATTCTGCATGTTGAAGATTCGCTTGCAGGTCTTCCGGAGGTTCAGGAGGCGATGGAGGGGCCTTATCTTGATATGGGCTCTGGTGCTGGATTCCCTGGGATTCCCCTGGCAATCATGACAGGGAGGGAAACCCTCCTCGCTGATTCCGTTGGGAAGAAGACGCGTGCTCTTGATTCGTTTGCCGTTGAGCTTGGCATTGACGACATTGTCTCAACCTATCATGGGCGCATCGAGGATCTTGCGTTGCAGCAGCCTAACCATTTCGCGCTGATTACCGCCCGCGCACTTTCCTCTCTGGCTTCATTGCTCGAGCTTGCATCGCCCTTGTTGGCAAAGGGCGGAAGCTTGGTATGTTATAAGACTCACAGCGAATCCGAAGAACTCGAGCATGCTCAGGCTGTTGCCCGTAAATTGGGAATGGAGTTCGTTTCTTCGAGAGGCTTCACTCTTTCCGATGGGGAGACAAGTCGAGCTATCATCGTCTTCAAAAAACGATGCAATCCTTCGATGAAGCTTCCGCGAAGAGTTGGCATGGCTCAAAAGAAACCATTTTAAGAAAAAAGTCCTTGGAATTGTTCCAGGGACTTTTTGCTCTTTTGGGTCCTAAGACCTTCGATGCGAAGCTTGCTAAGCTGAAAAGCCCTTGAGGCTCTTTATGAGGGGCTGTTTTTTGTTTATTTGAGTCTCTAGTCGACCTGGTTGGCATTTGGCTGTTATGTGGCCTTACATGGCTTTGTTTTTCCGAGGCGTCTCTTATTTGTTCATCTGCTCTGGATGAGTGGTGTTTGAGAGATTGCTATTTGGGAATGGAAATGCGGTGCTTCGAGGAAAAACCGTATGCCTTTCTATTCTCTAATGGGTATGGCAAGGGTATTATCGAATAACCGAAACAAAAGGGCGTTTTGCACCGCTTTTGGGTTGTCCCATTATGCCGCCCGTCAAACGGAGTCGTGTTTCGCTGGTTTTGTTGTATAGCGCCGTGCCCATCTTTTCTGATGGGGTGGTGGGTGCTTTGTTGTTTTTAATGTTTGCTGTTTCACGTGAAACAGCAAACATTTGCTTACCTATTGTGGGTACTCAGGTGAAGCAAAAGTTTGTCTGGTAGGCAAAAAGAGAGGAGAGCTCGTGGGGCTGTTCGGTAGTCGAAAAAAAGCAAAAAATGTTCCCGTGACTTCCGTGACCGAGCGCAGTCAGAACCCTGAAGAGATCAAGGAAGAGGTTCTTCAGAGCAGCTATGACGAAATCAACGAACGTGCAGAGGTGGTTGAGCGAACTTCCGAACATGAAGAGGCTGTAGAGGAGGCCGGTCAGGAAACGATACCTGCTTCTGCGGAAGACGTCGCTGAAGCCGAAGATGAAGAGGATGACGGTATTCGCACTTTCGTCTCCTTCCGCGACAAGCCGAAGGTGTCCCATGCAATAGGGCAGACAAAGATCCTCGCTATCATCAACCAGAAAGGCGGCGTCGGTAAGTCGACTACCGCGGTGAATCTTGCAGCTGCTTTAGGCTCCATGGGCAAAGAAGTTCTTTTGGTTGACCTTGACCCACAGGGTAACGCGACAAGCGGTTACGGCATTGATAAACGAGCTCTTTATGGGTGTGTTTACAATGTATTGCTTGGTGAAACGCCTGTTGAAGAAGTGATTCTTTCTTGCGTCGCCGAAGGCGTTGATGTTCTGCCCTCTACAATCAGCCTGGCTGGTGCAGAGGTTGAATTGGTAAACGAGATGGCGCGAGAGAATCGTTTAAAGAATGCTCTCGGTAGCCTGCGCGGCCGTTATGACTATATCCTTATTGATTGCCCGCCCTCTCTTGGCCTGCTCACTATTAATGCCTTGGTTGCCGCGGACAAGCTCCTGGTTCCGATCCAGTGCGAGTTCTACGCATTGGAAGGTGTGACAAAACTCCTTGATTCGATGAAACGTGTCAAAAGTATCCTGAATCCGAGCTTGGATATCTTTGGAATCGTTCTTACTATGTATGATTCCCGCACAAATCTTGCCAATCAGGTGGTTAATGAAGTCCGTTCGTTCTTCGGCGATGCGGTCTTCGAGACCCTGATTCCTCGTACCGTTAAACTGTCTGAAGCTCCTAGTTATGGACAGTCGATTCTCGAATATGCTCCCGATAACAAGGGGGCCCTTGCCTACAACGATCTTGCCAAAGAGGTGATTGCTCGTGGCTAAGCAGAAAAGTGGCTTGGGGCGCGGCCTCAATGCCTTGTTTGACGATAGCCCCGCCTATGCCCAGAAACCTTCTGTTGCTGAGGTTCCCAAAGAGCAGGAAAGGCGTGTGCCTGAACCGCTGAGCGAAGAACCTGCTCAGAAGAAGCAGGAATCCGCTGGTGTTCTTCATCAGGCCCTCCATGAACGTGCCTCTAAACGATCTTCAGGGAAACCGGTTGATCCGTCTTCTGACATCTACATTTCCGAAGATGCACTCGAAAACGCTAAGGTTGTTTCACGCGAAGCGCGCAAGCCCGCCATGCGTGCCGGCTCTGGAACATTTAGCTCTGCTGGTTCGGTTTCAACGAGAACTCCTGCTCCTAAGCCGCGGGTAGCGGCGGAGCGTCAGGTGAGAAAGCCTGTTGAGTCGGTTCCCGAACCTGCGGCGGAAGCACCGAAGAGGGAAGGCAAGCCGTTTGACTCCAAGGGACTCACGGCGACGGTCAAACTTGATCTGATTCATCCCAACCCCGATCAACCTCGTACTAATTTCAAACCGGGTGAGATCGAGGAGCTTGCTGGGTCCATTAAAAAAGAAGGCCTTCTTCAGCCTATTTTGGTTCGCAAGATCGGAAATCAATATCAGATTTTGGCAGGCGAGCGTCGTTATCGGGCCTGCAAGAGCCTAGGGATGGAAGAGGTTCCTGTTCGTTTCTGGGAAGCAGACAACGACAAGGCTCTTGAGCTTGCTCTGATCGAGAACATCCAGCGATCCGACCTTAACCCCATTGAAGAGGCTTATGGGTATAAGCGCCTTATGGAACGTAGGGGGATGACGCAATCTGAGGTTGCCCAAACAGTTTCAAAGGGGCGTTCCACCATTGCCAATGCCCTTCGTTTGCTTGATTTGCCTGAAGAAGCTCAGCAGCTTTTATTTGAGGAGAAGATCACCGCTGGCCATGCTCGTGCCATTCTTTCCGTTGATGATGCGGAAGGCAGGAAGAAGCTTACCGAAAAGCTCAAGAACGAAAAGTTGAGTGTTCGTGAAACCGAAGCATTAGCCCGGTTAATGAACGGTCGTGAAAAGGCTGGTTCGGCGGCTGCGAAGCGCGTTCCTGCTCCTCAGAGCTTCAAGAAGGCAGCCAAGGGGCTTACTCGCTTCCTTTCCGCTCCTGTTCGAGTTAAGACGGTTAAGGGTAAGAACAAGATCGAGATCCAATTCAAGGACGAAGAAGAACTCCAGCGCATCCTTCATCTTATCGAAGAGTCTGCGCAGTCCTCATCCGCTCAGCAGTAAATTCGCTTGCGAAAAACCTTCTGCCTGTTGCAGATGGGAAATGGGGGCAGGTAGCAGATCCCCATTTTCGCTATAGCGCACAAAACCAGGGCTCTGCTTGCGATAAAGCTCGCAAGCAGGGCCCTGGTTGTTGGGTCGGAAAACGGCACTTGTCCCTGTTTTTTCCGGCTCGCTACATTTTGTTTTTCAGCTGACCGCAGGCTCCATCGATGTCGCTTCCGCGCGAATTGCGGATGGTTGCTTCCTTGCCCGCGCTTTTCAGCTCTCTAACCCAACGCTGCTGCGTTGCAATGGAGCTTGGCTTGTAAGGGCTTCCTTCAACTTCGTTGACCGAGAGAAGATTGACATGGCACAGGAGTCCATCACAGAAATCGATAAGGGCTGTGAGGTTTTCCTCTGTGTCGGTGACCCCTTTGATGAGGAGATATTCGAAGCTAACGCGACGACCGGTCTTTTCAACGTATGACTGAAGCGCTTTCTTCAGGTGAGGCAAGGGGATATTGCTGCAGCGCGGCATGATTTCGCTGCGAACATCCTGCAGCGCCGAATGAAGGGATACCGCTAACGTGAACTGCTCGGGTTCGTTTGCGAGCAGTTCGATCCCCTGAATGATGCCGCATGTTGATACCGTGATGTGGCGGGCGCCGATTTCAAGGCCGTCCTTTGCATTGGCGAAGCGGAGTGCTTCTAGGGTTGCCTGATAATTTTGAAATGGCTCGCCTTGCCCCATCGAAACCAGATTTGTGACACGGCAGCCGAAATCGTTTTGAACAGCAACGATCTGACAAATCATTTCGGCTGAAGAAAGGTTGCGGGTAAGCCCCTCGCGACCTGTAGCGCAAAAAGCGCATCCCATGGCGCACCCCGCCTGGGTAGAGAAACATACGGTAAGGTGCTTAGGCTCGTCTTTGCGCTCCTTTTTATCGAAGGAGGGAATGCCAACAGCTTCTACCTTGGCACCGTCGGCGTATTCGAAGACATATTTTCGGGTACCATCGCTGGATACCTGTTTGTTAACCACTTGCGGCTCAATTAAGGGGTATTCGTTTGCCAAAACCTCTCGAAGCCCTTTAGGCAGGTTGGTCATTTCGTCATAGGAATGAGCACCTCTCTGATAAAGCCAGGAGGTGAGCTGCTTGGCGCGAAAGCGCGGCTGGCCGAGACTTTCCAGGATGGCGGGAATCTCAGACAGGTTGAATGATTGGATTGCATTATTCATAGCTAGTATTATACGCAACCAAGTGGTTACCGCGTGGTGGTAGCAGAGTGGTAACGTGCGTTTGCTATACTCACTATCGGCTAACGTATCAAGCCTTTTGGTGGCTGTGCCTTGGGCTTTACTTGTATGAAAGCGAGAACCATGTCTTGTTCTTTCGATCCTAAACAAATTCGCGTTGCTCTGCTTGCAGGCGGCAAGAGTGGCGAACGTTCCATTTCCCTTGCTTCCGGTGAAGGGGCGAAGGAGGCTTTGCTTGAGGCGGGCTTTCCGGTAACTGCTTTTGACCCTGCCAACAAAAAGGATCTGTCTGCCCTGGTCCAAGGTGATTTTGATGTTGCCTTCCTGGCTCTCCATGGTAAGTACGGCGAAGATGGCACCATCCAAGGGTTTTTGGAAACCATCGGGCTTCCCTATATCGGTCCTGGTGTTTGGTCGAGTGCCACTGCCATCGATAAGCCTAAGACGAAGTTCTGTTATGAGCGTGCGGGCATCCCCACCCCTCGTTCTATGATGCTCGACTCTCATCATATCGACATCGATGCCATTATTTCGGAAGTGGGCTCGCATTGTGTTGTGAAGGCCGCTACAGAGGGCAGTGCTTTGGGTGTGTACCTATGCGAAGGTGCCGAGGAGATTGCTGATGCAATTGACGAGGTATTCCAGGTGGACACGCGCGCGTTTGTTGAGAGCTTCATTTCGGGTGAAGAATTCACTGTTGCTGTGTTAGGCAACGAAGATCCGTTCGCTCTCCCCGTCATTAAGATCATCCCTTCCCATGAGTTCTATGACTTCGAGTCAAAGTACGCTCAGGGGGGCTCGCAGCATATCTGCCCTGCGCCCTTGTCGGAGGAAGATACTAAGCGAGCTATGGAGCTTGCTGTTGCTGCCCATAAAACGCTTGAGTGTCGTGGTGTTTCTCGCAGCGACCTTATTAAAGACAACGAAGGAAATTTCTGGGTTCTGGAAACAAATACCATTCCTGGCATGACGGCAACGTCTCTTCTTCCCGATGCAGCTCGTGCGGCTGGTATGGGTTTCGCTGAGCTCTGCACTAAGCTCATTTCCTACGCTCTGGAAAAGTAATCTTCAATCTGTCTGTATGCAATGTAAAAACTCCTTGTCCATTTTCGAGGGCAAGGAGTTTTTTGTTGCGATGTTTCACGTGAAACATCGCGGGCTGTCTATGGCGATGTTAGGTAGAGGTTATGTTAGAACGCTCCACAAGAATGAAGGCCGAAAACGATAAGGGCAACAACAGCGAGGAGGAATATCCAGCTAATCACCGTGCAGCCTATGTTTCCCTTGCGTGCTTGCTTTACCAAACGCTCCGTTCCTGTGCGTTGCGTTTTCACCCAAGCGGTGCCCTTGTTCTTGTTGGGGAAGGGCACGCGTCCTGAAGGAACCCATTCGCCCTGCGTTTCGACAACCTTTTTAAGGGAGTCGCGGCCGAGGGAAACGTCGGGGCGAATCCCTTCACCAAGCTGTTTTCCGACGTTTTCAATGAACGTAGAGAAGGCGACTTCGTATTCGGGATCATAGGAAATGATAAGAACCTGACCCCAGTAAAGGCCGGGTTCTGGCTTCTCGGTGAAGGCAACAAGAGCAAGTAAGGCGACGGTGTTCCAGCCTTTGGCGTTGCAAAGGTCGACTTTTTCGGCGGTTTTCTCGTCGATGGTACCCATGCGTTTGCCGAAAGGGTTCACGATCCATGCCGTGCGCTTGCCCTCGACGTATTCCTGTTCGATAGAGAACGCGTCTCCAATTATGTTGTCTGCGCCAAGAAATGCCGCAGCATCTTCCTTGCTTTCGGTTTCAAAACGGGCGTATGTGGAAAAATAGCCAATATCTGACATGTTTTCTCCTAGAAGTGATTCAGGCGTTAGAGATAAAGAATTCCATAAATGATAGTCTTACTAGTATGGAAACACAAAATGCAGAAGCCGCTTCAAGGCTTAACACTTACATTCTCGAAAACACTCCTCAACGCATTCGCGATCGCTACCATTCGCTCAGTAACTACGCGAAGGAGCACTCGTTTGGTGAGCTGGATGAAGATGTCGTTGTTATCGATACCGAGACGACGGGATTCTCATTCAATCATGACGAGTTGATTCAGATCGCCGCTGCGCGCATGGTTCATGGGGAAATCACTGGTTGGTACGTAACCTTTGTAAATCCCGGGAAGCCTATCCCCGAAGAAGTTGCACATCTTACCAACATTAGCGATGAAGATGTGACAAATGCCCCCGACCCCAACACTGCCGTTGCTGGTTTGGTGGAGTTCGTCGGTTCTTCCGATGTAGTCGCACACAACGCAAATTTCGATAGGACGTTCTGTACCAAATATCCTACAGGCGAAGTACTGAAGCAGAATTACTGGATCGATTCTCTCGATCTGGCCAAAATTGCATTGCCTCGCCTGACTTCGCACCGTTTGCTTGATCTGGTGCGTGCGTTTGGTGGGCCTGATTCTACCCATCGTGCCGATGATGACGTGGCGGCAACGTGTCTTGTGTACCGTGTGCTTTTGGCCGCGGTCGACAACATGCCCACCCCTTTGCTCCAGCATATCGCCGACATGTGCGATACCGACACCTGGAACACTGAGCGTGTATTCAAGTGCCTTGCCGCTATGAAGGCTAGCGAGGGGCCATACAGCCTGCGTGCTTCTCGTAAGGCTGCGGTCGCTCAAGCTTCTGCCCCTTTGCGTCCTGATGCTAATGTTCCAGAGGTTTTACCCGCAGGCGAGAAGCTCCCCTCTTCGGTCGGCGAATCCCCTGAGCTTTCTTTTGCAACCGATGCGGAAATCTCCGAAGCCTTTTCTCCCGAGGGTCTTTTGGGTACTTTGTACGAAGAGTATGAGCTGCGTGATGAGCAACGAGAAATGGCGCTTGCGGTAAACCGTGCTTTAGCATCGTCTCGTAATCTCGCCGTGGAGGCCGGTACCGGCGTTGGCAAGTCGATGGCTTACCTGGTTCCCCTTGCCTTGGCGGCACAGAAAAACGGCATCACTGTAGGCGTTGCCACAAAGACCAACGCACTGCTGGATCAGCTGGTTCACAAGGAGCTTCCGCTTCTCTCGAAGGCTCTTGGTATCACGTACGCTCCCCTGAAAGGATTCAGCCACTATCCTTGCCTTCGCAAGGTGGACAGCCTTGTTAACCAGGGGCCGTCGGTGATTCACTATCGTAAACAGGAGATTAACCAGGCTCCCGCTTTGGCAGGGTTGCTTTCGTTCGTGGAACAGAGCGACTACGACGATATGGATGCTCTGAAAATCGACTATCGTGCCATTCCGCGTTGGCGCATTGGAACCAAAAGCAACGAATGTTTGCGTCATAAGTGCCCCTTCTTTGGGCGAAGCTGCTTTGTTCATGGCGCCCGTGAGCAAGCTCAGCGCTGCGATGTTGTGGTGACAAACCACAGTCTGCTTTTCTGGGATGTCCGTTTTGAAGGCGGATTATTGCCTCCTATTCGTTATTGGGCGGTAGACGAGGCCCATGGCGCAGAGGAAGAGGCGCGACGAGCGCTTGCTCTTTCGGTATCTTCCGATTCACTGAGGGCGCTTGCTCTGCGTATGAACGGAGAAGGGTCGCACAATGTCCTTTCTCGAGTTGAGCGTAGTGCTCAGGCTCCAGAGGAAGGTCGTGCGCTGTATGAGTCCCTTATTGCCAAGGCGCGCACCTGTGCGGGTGCATTCGCAATGGCAACAGAAGAATTTTGTCTTGGTGCAAAAGATCTTCTGGTGTTCGATTCAAAGACTCGTTCGCGTGGATATGAATATCTCGACCTCTGGCTTAATGACGAGATTCGCCATGGTGACACCTATCGAGGTGTTGTGAACCGTGCGCGTGCGGTATACGACACGCTGGAAAAGTTGATTCGTGCTTGTCGCGATATTGTTGCTTATGCAGAGCAGATCGAAGACACCACAAGCGCCCAAAGGGAACTCGCCTTGGCTGCTCTTGAATTGAGGGAGGCCTACGACGCCCTTGACGAAATGTTCTTCCATGACAGCGACAATCACGTGTATTCGGTTCGCCTCAATCGCACAAAGGGCACGTTGGACGAGATCTTTACGGTTCAGCCGCTCGATGTTGGTAAATCGCTGAATGAAAGCCTTTACGCCGAAACGCGCAGTGTTGTATACGCTTCGGCAACCCTGGCGGTTGACGGCCAATTCGACGCATTCGAACGCGCTGTTGGCTTCAATGAAGGGGAAGACTCTCGCGCTGATGTGCTGAAGGTTGATTCGAGCTTTGATTTTGATGCCAATATGCGGGTATACGTTCCAACCGATATGCCCGAGCCCCAAGATCCTGCCTATCTTCCCACGTTGGAGTCTTTCCTCGTTGATCTGCACAAGGCGCAAAGAGGCTCGATGCTCACGCTGTTCACCAACAGGCGTGAAATGGAACAGTGCTTTGATAGCGTGCATCCCGCTTTGAAGGAAGACGACTTGCGTCTGGTGTGCCAAAAATGGGGTGTTTCCGTTAAGGGTCTTCGCGATGACTTCTTGAAAGACGAGCATCTGAGCCTTTTTGCCTTGAAAAGCTTCTGGGAAGGTTTCGATGCCCCGGGTGCAACGCTCAAGGGTGTTGTTATTCCCAAGCTGCCCTTCGGGTTGCCCACCGATCCTCTTTCCTGCGAGCGTCAGCAGCGCGACGATCGTGCTTGGGCCCATTACTCGTTGCCTCATGCTGTTATCGAGGTGAAGCAGGCGGTTGGAAGGCTTATTCGCAAGTCCACCGATCGCGGTATCGTGGTTTTAGCTGATAAGCGACTGATAACCAAGTATTACGGCAAGAAATTCCTGAATTCGTTGCCGAGCAACAACATTGTCATGATGCCTTGCGCGGATATCGTCGCTGAGGTTGCCGATCACGCAGCGGTCGAGTCGCTTGTGCGCACCTCGGGAAGTCCTCTTTCGTGATGGCTCGTAAGAAAAAGCGCAGTGGCCGAGGTCTTGGGCATAAGGAAACCCAGGTTCTTCACTTGAAAGAGTTTTCTCAGGGAAAGCCCAATGAGCTTTCCCTGAATGTCCTTGAGCAGAAAGCGGCAGCACAGAATGAACCAACCCGTAGTGCCAAGTGGCACCTTCCGAGCTTCGGGAAGGCTGCCTCGGCTGCGGGAGGCAAGGAAAAGGCCTCAAGAGCAGGAAAAGCCACTAAGCGAAATTCAGCAGAAACGAAGCCGCAGCCTTCTGAACGTACATCGTTTTTAGGGGCGGATTCTCAGGCAGAGATAGCTCGCAGGAAGCAGCGTCGTAAGTGGTATCGACGTTTTAGCATTGCATTTGTGGCTGTTGTTTGCATGGGCGCTATCGGCGTGGGAGGATATTGGGCTTACCAGCAGTACGAGCGGTTAAACACCAGTGTCGGCGTACTGCGTGAGGCTTGTGGACTCATTGAGCAGAGCGATGAAACCACGGTTGCTATCGATAAGTATTTTCAGGATACGTTTGGGGACGACACGGTTTCTCGTGCGCAGGAGTTAAGCGCCGCTATCCCTGAAGCCAAAGACCAGCTCGAATCGGCTCGTGTGTATGCCCAGAAGGCAGAGTCGGAGCTCGATGGATCCCAGCGCGACAAGGAAGCTGCGCAACGAGCCTTGAACGCTATTGCCGTTCGCGAGGAGCTTCTCGATGTTGCCGATCAGCGAATGAAAGAAGATATTGCGGCAAAGCAAGGAATCGATGCCATGAACGAGGCATGGAGCTGCATTCAGGAAGGGAATGCGTTGTTGACGCAGGCGGCAACCGTTGTTTCAGACACAACAGCTGACAACGTAGCGAAATCAACCGAGTTCACCACTTCTGCCCAGGCTCAATTCTCGAAGGCGAAGGACTGTATTGCTGAGGCGAAGGGTTTCTATCCCGCGGCAAGCTACGATGCTTCATTGGCGTATGTAACCAAACGGATCGAGGCAACTAACGAAGCACTTGCTTCCAATGCGGCAATCCTTATACAAGATAAGTCAACTGCCGAGACCCATAACGATGCCTATAACAAAGCCGATCAGGAGGCTGTGGAAATGGCCAAGGCATTGCCGAAGCAGTTTAGTCAGCCAGTGGTTGATGCTTATGCCAGCGCAACGGCTGATTTGGTGTCCCGTTACGACGCCCTTCGTTCGGATGCTGCCTCGAATGATGCTTATTTAAGAGAATATCTTGGGCAGGCTTAGTAGCCGGCTAACCGAGATGTTTCACGTGAAACCTCCCATCTCCGATGAGCGGATGGGAGGTTTTTTATGCAGAAAGAAGGGTGGTTATTTGAGTATTGCAGTAGACAAGGTGAACAAACGGTTCACGTAAAGGCGAAACGAGACAAATGACGTATACTTGTACAGTCTATATCCATGTCAATCGCTACTTACTCATATAAGCGTGGAAACAAAGGGGCTCTCCATGGCTGAAATAATCGACGATATCGCCTATCTTACGCAAGAGATAGGTCCGCATCCTGCGGGCACCGAGGAGGAACAGAGGGCTGCGCTCTATCTTGCCGATCAGATGCAGAAAGAGGCGGGTTTCGCAACGGTAGTGGAAGACTTCCAGTGCGTAACTAACGATCAGCTCCCGAACATCATCTGTTTCGGTGTTGCTTTGCTCGGTGCTGTTCTTTCCATCGTCGTTCCTTCTCTGGGCATACTCTGGCTGCTTCTCTCGATTGCTGCAGCGGTTCTTTACGGCTTGGAGATTACGGGAAAACCTGTACTTTCTCGTCTGTTCAGGACAGGTGCAAGTCAGAACGTAGTGGCTAAATATCAGCCCACCCCGGCGAATGGCGCCAATGCCCGCCGTCGCAAGGTGATCTTAGTGGCCAATTACGATAGCGGCAAGGTTCTAACGGAGGAAAAGCCCCCCTTCGCTGCAGCATTGCCCATTCTTCAGAAAGCAAGCGCCATCGCTTTGGTGGTGTCGGCTTTCGTTTTGTTGCTTCGTTCTACGCTGTTCGCAGCCGATACAGGTGCTATGTCTTCCATTCTTACGTTCCTGTTGGTTATCTGCGCGGTGCTGTTTGCCGTTCCCTTGGTTCGCTCTGTACTTCATATTGTTGCTCCGTTCAATCAGTCTGCTAACAACAACGCTTCCGGCGTTTCGGTTCTGCTTGATGTTGCACGTAAAGTTGGAAATGGCCTGGTAAGCCAAGAGGAAGCTCTAGAGCGTAGCGTCGAAGAGGGAAACCGCGTACACGGCGAAGAGGCTGCGCGTGCTGCGGGCGTTGTGCCGGAGGGCGCCTCTCTTGAATATGAAACGGAGATGTCGCCGCAAGAATCACTTGCTGCGGCAAAAGCCGCTATTGCGGCTTTGACAGGAAAGCCTGTTGCCGACAAGGTTCCCGTTACTGATATCTCTTCCCGTCTTGTTAAAGGCGGTGGTCTGATCGCTGAAGATGAGGATGAGGTTTCTAGTGTTCGTTTCGAGGTCGGAAAGCGCCCTGAGCCAGCGCCGAGCCCTCTGGCACGCACCATGGTTTCCTCGACGCTTGATGAAGGCACTAAAAAAGAGACTGATTCTGCGGAAAAGGGCGAGGTCATCATTCCTAAGCAGCAGATCGCAAAGAAGCAAGCTGCCGAGGCTGCAGCCGCAGCTGCCGCTGCAGCTGCCAAAGAAGCCGCTCAGCCCGCTGCACCGGCACCTGTAGCCCACGTTCAAGCCAATGATACCCCCTCTTGGGCGAAGATTGCTCAAGAGAAAGCTCGCGCAAACAAGCCTGATGCGGGAAAGACCCCGAAGGTTAACCGCTCCCGCTATGCGGATACCGTTGCTGCGCGCATGATGGAGCATCATGCCTCGAATCCCTACGGTTCTCCCATTGCCATTCCTGTTTCCGAGCCCGAAGTGGCTCAATCGGAGCTGTCATCGAAAGTTCGCGCTTTACAGAACGAGATCGAGTCGTTTTCTGCACCTCATGTCGATCATGGGGAAGAGGTAGAACGCTTCGCTGAGCCGACCGCGGATAGCCAGTATGTCGCTTTGTCGGCAGAAGATTTGGCCGCCGAGCAAGAGTGGCACCGAAACAATACGGCCGCAGCGCCTGTTGAGCGCAAACCTGCGCCGAAACCCATTGCCTCACCTGCGCCATGGCTCGATCACGAGCCTGAGCCTGAGCCTGTTGTTAATGTTGAGGAGCAGCCTGTTCCCGCTCAGGAGGCTAAGTTAGACCCTGTCTTGAACCACGCTTCTGCCCCTGTGTCTCATGAAACGCTTTACGAGGCTGCTATCGAAGAAGTGGACCAACTTGCCGGAAAAGATCAGGCAGATCTCGATACTGTTGTTGAGCCCGAGCACCAGGCTATCGAAGAGCCCGTTCAGGGCAACGAGCATTTCGACTCTCGTGAGCAGAGCAAGCCTTCCCCTCGTCCTTCGGTGCGCCATTCCCAAAGGCTTCACCGTTCCGTTCCTCGAGGCAATGAAGTTGAGGAAATCGAAGAGGAGCTCGATTCAGCAACTTCGCCTATGCATTCTGTTGAAGAGTATGAGAATGCCCCTGAGACTTATTCGGTTGACGAGGAATCTTCTCGCTCTGCAATGCCCTCCAAGAGGAGCGTTCACTCTCGTCACGGCGGTTCGCTTGGCGATTTCTTCAATAACGCAGTTCACTCTGGCACCGAAAAAGCATCTCAGGTACAACACTCTTTTGCTTCCCGCTTGAAGTCGATCACGTCGCGTAAGCAGTCGTTTGAAGAGGAGTATCCTTCCGACGAATATAGGGACGAGCAGCCCTACAACGAAGATCGCTACGAAGAGTCTGTTGTTTCTGAAAGCGAAGAAACGTATGTTGATGAGTACGTTGACCAGCCTAAACAGACGGTATCCCCAAGCGTAACCACCTCCATTTCCCCGATCGATGTCTCTCAGTTTATGGACAATGAGGAATTCGACGACGAGGATGAACCGATTCGCCGCATAGACGACAATGCGGCTAACATGGGTGTTTTCCACGGCGGCGATGATGAGTCAACCGCACGTATTCCTGCTGGCCGCGTGCAAGAGGAAGCGCAAGCCTATGCCTATGGCTATTCAGATGAAGCGCAGGGCGAAAGGTACGCAGAGGAGCCTCTCGAAAGAACTGCGCCTCAACCTGCCGTTGCTTCTCCAATTGTGGGTATGGAAGAAATGGTTTCCCCTGTTTCTCCCGTTGCCGAACAGGCTGATCGTTCCCGCCAAGTTATTGTATTGCCAGATGTCGCACCTGCTCGTAGTGTTTCGGGTGAAAACTTGCGTCAGCGCGCTCCTATGGCTGAGGTGAATGAGGGCACTTCCGCAGGCAACAAATCGTTGCTCTCAAATATGCTTCCTCGCATCGATGGGGATAGCGGTGCGTTCAATGCAACGCCCGCAGCGCGAAGCCTCGATCTTCCTTCGTTCGATACAGGCTCACAGTCGGCAGTGTCTGCGACAGGTTCCTTCTCGACCGTAGGTGGCACTGGTTCATTTGCTCCCGTGGGGGATGAACTGGTTTCCGATGTGGCTCCCGAAGAGCGCTATATCGACGATGCTGACGATTCTACATACGACGAGGAATACACGGAAACCGGTGCATTCGCTGGTCCTGGATATGTCGATATGCCGAAGTCTCGCGCTGGGCGTCTCTTCAGCCGATTCCGTAAAGGAAAGAAGCGCAAGGAAGAGGAAGTTTCCGTCAATGAGTGGGTTGATGTTGATGGGGATTACAATGCCCGCAGCGTCGGCAAAGCTCGTGGTGATTGGTCGAGCTTCCGTGAGGAAGAGGATGAATTCGTGGACGTAGACTATCGCGAATCAGACAATCGTCGTGGATGGAATGGCGGTGCCTTTTCTCTGAACCGCCTCCGCAAGGGTGAAGATGCTCAGGTAGACGATGCTTACTATGACGAAGCAGCTGTCTACGATTCTGATGGTCTTGTTGACGCTAACCCTGCATTGCGCATCGATGGCGATGGCGATACTGCCGAGCAGATCAACCGCGAGCTTAAGAAACTTCAGGATTTCCGCCACCCTGACATTGATACTGAGGTATGGTTTGTTGGTCTTGGCGCGGAGCAGCATTCCCATTCGGGCATCAACGCATTCTTGGAAGAGCATGCAGACGAGATGAAGGGTGCAATCATCATTAACCTCGAGGCTCTTGGTGCCGGTGCCCTCTCCTGTGTTGAGCAGGAAGGTGCTTATAAGTCCTATAAGATTTCTTCCCGTTTAAAGCGCGTACTTCGCCAGGCAAGCGAACGCTCAGGGGTGGGATATCATACTGATCGCATCGTTTCACGTGAAACAGCTGCGTCGGTTGCAATGGCTCACGGTATTCAGGCGATGACGATTGCCGGTATGGCGGATGGAAACACAGCGCTCTATTCTGCAGATAACGACATTATCGAGAACATCGATCCTCGAGCTCTCGAAGATGCTTCAAATTTCGTAATGGCTATTTTGAAGAGCATCTAGAAGGTCAAAACACGAGTGTTTACGAAGAAGGCCCAAGGGAAACCTTGGGCCTTCTTTTGCGCTCAGAATAAAAGGCTAAAAGAGCGCAAGCATCCTCAAGCAATAGCGTGTTTCACGTGAAACGCAGTGAAGACGATAAGAAAACAATTCGTAGTTTGACGGCAAAAACTAGTAACGAGATGTCTATAACTTCTTGATCAATGCTGCTTCGCGATTTCTTGACTCTGAAGCGCATGCTTCCGCAAACGGTTCATTCAAGGGGTCGAGGCATTCCTTGACAGGCACTGAGATGGGGTGAAACAGGATTTCAACATCTCGGTCTTGGCGAGCAGCTTCATGCTGGAAAGAGACAAGGAGATGCTTGTTGAATTCGTCCATGCGCCCAGAAAGGGCAACACCTGAAAATAAAGGTGCTGAAGAGGGTTTGTTGGAAGACCATGGGACATCGTTAACTGGACATTTACGCCAAAGGGCAGATATCAAAAAAATCTTCGCACGATTGACCATCGGGATACGTTTGTGCATTTGTGCCATAGGAGTGTTATCGGATTCCTTAAAGCTATCGCCGATGCTGCTTCGGTAGACAGAAAGCGGATCGATAGGCTCGCGCAAGCGCAAAACTTGGCAGTTTTCTTCGATTAAAGCTTGCGCGAGTGCTTTGTAAACAACAGGGATAGCATGAACATGTTGGTGGCTGTCCAATTGAAACGAAAGCTGTTGGTTGGGGAACGCCGATAAATACCGCTGAATTTGATTGCGGCATTCAATAACCAATTGGTCGAATACAGCGTGTTTATTGATGATGCCCAATTTAAGCAATCCGATAAAATTGTTCTTGAACATACCATGTTCGTTTACAAGAAGAGGAATGCGTTCCGGATTTGAAAGAGATGGGCCTTCTACGAGATTCAGGTGAAGGCAAACTCGCAGAGCTCCGCGGTCAACGTAAGGCTGAGCAAGGCTGGCAGCTTCATCGAAAGCGGGGGAATTGGTGAAAATACTGACGCTGTTGAGCGCACCAATTCCGTTGCATGAAGAACTGAGTGACAGGATTTCTTTTGCCTGAACTGGTGTTATTCCGAAATCATCTGCATGAATAAAAGTAGTGCATTGCTTATTCTTCATTCGAGAACCTTTCTGTAGCAACCTTATTATGGCAGACGACATGAAGTGTGTTTTTGGAAGCGAATGATAGAAATGTGGCTGTAATTCAACGATAAGAAAAACAATAACCAAAAAGGGGCAAATCGTTGTTTGTTTGGGAGTACCTTTTCGTTTGTCGAATAGGGATTACCACGAGCGGGTTTCACGATGC
This sequence comes from uncultured Eggerthella sp., assembly GCA_900547965.1. Taxonomy (GTDB): domain Bacteria; phylum Actinomycetota; class Coriobacteriia; order Coriobacteriales; family Eggerthellaceae; genus Anaerotardibacter. The sequence goes on from URJE01000003.1 coordinate 21,670, forward strand.
AGCGCATGATGCTTGTTTCTGAGCTGAATTCGACAATTGATTATCTTCAGGACAGTCAAAAGAAGCGACGGTGAAATAGTGGCGCAATCTCGTACAGCGGAGCTCTTGGGATCAAGGTGGTTTCATGTTGTATTGCTCGTTGTTGGTCTTGCTTTCCTGCTGACGGGAGCTTTTCACGGAAACGTCTGGTTCGATGAGAGCTATTCGGTGTCCATAGCGAACAATTCTTTTGCTGAAATTTGGGACATTGGGTCAGGGGATGTTCATCCTGTTCTGTTTTATTGGGCTCTCCATGTGCTCGAATCGCTATTTGGACAGAATCTTCTTATATACCGTCTGTTTACGGTAGCGGGGATTCTTTCCTTAGCGATGCTCGGTTTCACCGTGATACGGCACGATTTCGGCTGGAAAACCGGCTTGATCTTTAGCTTCTTGGCTCTGTTTACTCCTTATCTTGCTTATATATCGGTTGAGATCCGCATGTATTCATGGGCGATATTCTCTGTGACGTTGTGCGCCCTATATGCTTGGCGGATTGCATGCACGCTACACAGCAAAAACCCAAAAGAAAGAAAGGAATTCACCAAGGGAAATAAAAACTGGTGGGTGTCTTCGGTCTATGACGGCGGCAGCTGCCGTGAATGGTGCGGTGTGCCGTGCAGATGGTGGCTTATCTTATTCGCATCGAGTCTAACGAGTGCATATCTGCATTACTACGGTGTGCTTGCAGCGCTGTTCATTAACCTCTACTTGTTGATTTTCATCATTTCACGTGCGAAAAGGGCCTTGCCGGTTTTTGTCGTGGGTGCCGTTGTTCAAGTAGCGCTTTATGCTCCTTGGCTTGTAGTTTTTATAAACCAGGCTGGGGTAGTGTCCGGATCGTACTGGGCAAATGTTTCATTTCCTCGCACCATAGTTGAATGGTTGTTCTACCCAGTTTACACCAGCAATGTGATATTTGCCGATACCTATGGGTTTGAGTATGTTGTGGCACTTACCCTATGCGCAGTGGTGGCTATCGCGTCGGCGCTGTATGGCTTGGTGCATTGGTTGCGTCGTTGCAAGCAGCGAAAGGCAAGCTTAAGGGGCGGTTCCCGCCTGGCGAAATGGGCGTTAACTCCCTCTGTGCTTCCTGCCCTATGGGGTGTCGTGCTATATGTGAGCGTATTTGCCAGCGCGCTCGTAGCATCCATTGCCATGGATTCCCTGATTGTCTACTATCGCTATCTTTGTGTAACTATAGGCCCCTTGTTATTTGCTGTCGCGCTCTGGCTTTCTCGTATGGATAGCAAGGTGTGCGTATGCGGATTGCTTGCCGCTTTTCTTGGAGTCTCAATCATCAATCAGGTGCTGTTTGTCCATGATGCATATAGCAGCAAGAACGAGGAGCCGCTCGATTACTTGGAGGAAGTGGCAAAAGCCAGCAACCGCCCCTTGGTGCTTTCTTCAGATATTGGAGTTGAAGGGGTTACAGCGGTGGAGTGCGAGAACATCAAGCAAACGTTTTTGGCGTGGCAGCAGGGAAATTGGGCTCATGCTTATCAGTCGTATTTTCCGACACTCACAAGCGTGAAATCTTGGGATGCAGCTCTTGATGGCTACGAGGGCACCTTTATTGTGCTTGGCCAAACCCAGAAAGAGGGGATTCCTGTTGACGTACGTGACCTAGAGGCAAGGGATGACGTTGAAATGACGGATATGAAAACCTTCTATCGCCCATATGAACGTACCTGGTTTACAGTAGCCACCATGGTGAAAAGCAGCAGCTGAGCGTCTTGTGCATAAATATGCCGATGCCCGCATCTGCAACTGTGCAGGTGCGGGCATCGCTTGTTTGCGTCTGAAAAATTACAAAGAAAGATCGATCTGATTCAAGGTATTCTTCAGCGTTACCGCCGACGAATGAAGCAGTTCGGCTTCGTCGATGCTCAGCTGCAGTGGAATAGAGAACTCAACGCCCTTGCTGCCGACGATGGCGGGCATGCTCATCACTACGCCAGGAACGCCTTGTACGTCAGTGCGGTAGTTCGAAACTGTCATGATCGATTTCTGGTCGCGCACGATGGCTTCGCAGATACGCGTTACCGAAGGGGCGATGCCGAAATACGTGGCACGCTTCTTTTCGATGATTTCGTAGGCACTGTTGCGCACGCTCTCTTCCACCGATGCACGAATTTCAGTGGCGTTTTCGATGCCGCGCAAGCGGAAGAAATCGTTGATGGCGATTCCGGAAACATTTGCGGCGCTCCATACTGCCAACTCGCTGTCGCCATGCTCGCCAATAATACGAGCGTGGACATGGCGCGGATCGACATCAAGCATATGCCCCAGGGTGTATTTAAGGCGCGCGCTATCGAGTACGGTGCCTGAGCCCATCACGCGCTCGCGAGGAAGGCCTGAAAGCTCCATTACTACCTGAGTGAGGATATCTACCGGGTTCGAGACAACCAGGAAAATGCCATCAAAACCCTGCTCCATAATGCGCGGAACGATGGTCTTGAAAATCGCAACGTTCTTCTGCACCAAATCGAGGCGCGTTTCGCCTGGTTTCTGGTTGGCTCCTGCTGTGATGATGATGATAGAGGCATCGGAAAGATCTTCGTAGGTGCCAGCGTAGATGTTCATGGGGCTGTAGTAGGGAATACCGTGGCTGATGTCGAGCGCTTCGCCTTCGGCGCGATTGGTGTCTACGTCGATAAGAACCATGTCGGTGAAAAGCTTGCTTTGCATAAGGCTGTATGCAGTGGTGGATCCCACAAAACCGCAGCCAATAACTGCAACCTTCCTTCCGTTAAGTGAATTGCTCATAAAAGCACCTCTCTGTTTTGACTAGCAAGGTATGGCAACGAACTATAGGCATGTCCCATTTCCTTTGCGTTGCATTGCCGTTTCCTTCGTTTGGACGTTGATTCAAAAGGCTGTTACGTGAATCAACGAAACCTAAGGGAAAACAAGCGCTTCCTAGGATAACCGTTGTTACGAGCTCCCCTCCCCCTGAAACCCTATTTCGTAACGGAAAGGAAGAGCCATGTACGATCCCGGAACAACGACATTCTTTTGGCATTGATTTTGGGCATGCGCATGGGCTTCGAGATTCATGTGGTGCGCCCGCATAACGTTCCTGCGGTGATGTTGGGCTGCGGCCTTTTATTCGTGGGCTGGTTTGGTTTCAACGGCGGTTCCGCATTGGCGGCTGATGGGTATGCCGCTCTCGCTATCTGCGGCTTCTTCATTGCCGTATTGAAGCGCAAGCTTGGTTGGGACGACGCTCTAGACGCATTTGGGTGCCATGGCGTAGGCGGTATTGTTGGCTGCATTTTGACGGGTATTTTCGCTATTCCTGAACTTTCTTTCAATGGGCTCGGCGGCTTGTTGTACACCGGCGACCCGACCTTGCTTATCAATCAATGTCTTTCTGTGTTGGTGACGGTGGTGTATGTGGGCGCCGCCACGGCAATTATCGGGCTTGTGGCCAAAGCGCTCTTCAGCGGCAGTTTGCGTGTTGGCAAAGATGAGGAAACGCGTGGCCTGGACGCTACCGTACACGGCGAGTCTGGTTACCCCTCGTTCACTGGTCTTGATCAGTAAAGGAGCGTTCGTCATGAAGAAAATCGATGCAATAGTGCGTACCTCGCAGCGTGGGTCTGAGGCATTGAACAGGGATGTGCCGCTGCTCGGAATATGCTACGGGGCCCAGTTCATCAATGCCGCGTTGGGGGGATCGCTGTATCAGGACATCCCCTCTCAGATGCCGGCAGCAGTTTCACACTGCATGAAAAGTCCGTATGATCGGTATTGGCATAAGGTTTCGCTGATGCCCGATATTCCTTTGAGCGTAATGCTCAAAGCAACCGCGCTTCAAGTAAATAGCTATCACCACCAGGGGATTCGTGATCTTTCATTTCAGCTTTGCCCCATGGCATATTCTCCTGACGGGTTGCTAGAGGTGTTCTATCATTCGTCAAAAAAGTTCACGTGGGGAGTGCAGTGGCATCCCGAGTTCCTATGGCAGAAAGACCATGCGCAGCGAATGATATTCCAGGCGTTTGTAGATGCCTGCGGCGCTTCCCGTGCCAGCGGGGCGGCGACCCCTGGTGTAAGAGCGAAAAGGAAAGGTTCTCCATTCTTTTTGGGTCTTTAGTGATATCCTGCGTGCGTGCAGCTTGGCTCTATCCTTGGCGGCGATGAAGTCGAGGCTTTTGTTTTCGTGATGACCGGATCGCCGCAACGGGGCAAATCCCGCGAAAAGGGCGCAAACCCCTCAACGAGAGCAACAAAACCCCAGCGAGGGCAATGGGGTAAATCCTGTGAAAGAGGGATACGGGCAAGGCCGGATGTGCTTTTGCTTATGTCCCAGTAGAGCTGCCAAAAACCTAGACACGCCCATCAAAAAAGCCGGCTCCCGAATGAACCGCCGCCTGTGGGGCGCAGTTCAGAACTGAAGACCGGCCTTAAATTCTTCTGGAGCGGGCGACGGGACTCGAACCCGCGGATACCAGCTTGGGAAGCTGGGGCCTTACCACTTGGCGACGCCCGCATCGTTGATTCATTATACTGCCATGGTTTTCTTTTGAGACGTTAAAATGACGAATTCCCATGAGTCCTGCTGGAAGATATCAGGATGAAGCCCCCATGAAAACAATTCGATTGCAAGAACTTGAGTTGCTGTTTAGGACTTGGGTTATCTGTTCCTGTTGGCCAGTGCGGCTAGGATTTCCATTCTGCCAAGCGATCCGACCAGCTTGCCGTTATTTGTGATGGGAACGTGTTTGATTTCACGTTCTGCAGGCATAGAGCACGCTTTCCCACGAAGATGATGCAGACGGCAACTAGGGATGAGAGGTGAAGTCCGGCGAACGTGCGTGCCAACATGTCGTTACTGGCATAGCTGCTTTACCCAACGGCGGAAAGGGATATCGAAAGCGCCGTTCCGATAAAACCGCCGATTTGGTTCATAGTTCCCGTCCTGGCGCTCGCTAAAAGAACAATGACGATAAGCTTGTTTTGTCTTGTCGGAGCCTGTCGAAGACCCAGATGGAAATCTTGTTTGCCTTTGAAGCCCTTGGGGAGATGCCTGTAACTGAGATTGCGGATGATTTGGCTGTGTCGCGAGAGCAGATTTCTCGGTCGGTTTCTTTTTTTTGGTCAAAGACGGTTTCATCGATAAGCAGCGCAATCCGGAAAGGCGCAATGCAACCATCCATTTGCTGACGCAAAGGGATCAGATTTGCTTCACGACCAGGAGAGCAAGGTGGTTGAGGACCTACGCGGAAGGTTGTCCATCTTGGACGGGCCCGAAAAAGAAGCTTTCATCGGGGCATCGCGAAAGGCGACATTAGTCATAAAGAAAGTGTTTGGACTGAAGAAAAAGGAAATCCAGGAAAGCAGATAGCGAATCGCATTGCCTGCTCGTTAGGATGCGCTCGGATTTATCGGCTTTGTGCACGTGATTTTTCCGATATCAGCTACCGTTTCTGCTCCTCGATGGTTTTAAGGCCCGTCTTCCTCTTCCTGTGCCTCGTTCTATCGGGCTGTTTTTCTGAACTGCTCTGATGTCCCACTCCTGAAAATAAGTTTCCCTAAAGTAACTTTTTTGTTGACCAATGGTAACTTTAGCGTTATCGTAAATGCGCTCGAATTGTAAACAAAGGTTAACTTAAAAAAGGGGGAAACCGCATTGTTCTTGGCAGCGTTCTTGATTGGCCTTCGCGAAGGGTTGGAAGCTTCGCTGATCGTGGGCATTCTTGCAGCGTTCCTTAAGCGCAATGGCTCTTCCCTGCGTCCTTTGATCATTGCCACGGTAGCCGCCATCCTCTTAAGCATCGGTGTTGGCGTTGGCCTGAATCTGTTTTCCACCGCGCTGCCCCAGGCCCAGCAGGAAGCCCTTGAAACCATTATCGGCATCGTCGCCGTGGTGTTCGTGACCACGATGATCCTGTGGATGAACACGAACGCTCGCAATATGAAGTCGTCGCTTGAAAGCGAGGCACAGTCCTCCCTTTCTTCCGGCGGCGAAAAGGCCATGGCCGGTATGGCGTTTCTGGCCATCATCAAGGAAGGCTTTGAGACTGCGGTATTCATGCTGGCGGTGTTCCAGGCATCGAGCGCAGGCAGCGAATGGCTGGGCATTGCCGGCGCGGTTTTGGGTGTGGTTATCGCAATCGTAATCGGATACCTGATTTACTACGGCGGTGCGCGCTTCAACCTGGGCACGTTCTTCAAGGTTACCGGTCCCTTCTTGATCCTCGTGGCAGCGGGCTTCGTTGCCAATTGCTTCCGCACGGCCCACGAAGCTGGCTGGGTGAACATCGGCCAGCTGCAGGTGGTAGACCTTTCCTGGCTTATCCAGAACGATTCGGTGGTGGGCGCTCTTCTTACTGGAATGTTCAGCATCCAGGCTGATCCGCGCCTTATCGAGGTGCTGGCCTGGGCTGCCTACCTTATCCCCGTCATGGTGGTGTACTGCTGGCCGCGCAAGTTCTCGTTTTCCTTCGAGCAACGCCAGCTTACCAAGCGCATTGCCGCAGGTTGCTGCATCGTTGTTGCCCTTGCCTTGGCAGTGTTCGCGCCCCATGTGAATACCGATGTGGCGGGTAGCACCCGCACGGTAACAGGATCCGATGAAGTGGATCAGGTAACTCTTTCTGCGGTTTCCTCCGATTCGGCCACGATCGAGTTCGCCGAAAACGGTAAGACCCAGTCGGTCGATCTTTTCAAGGTTTCCGATGGTGAGCTTGATGGCCTGCCGCTGGTTCAGTGGGAAAGTACGGTGAACGTGCAGCCTGACGAGGATTTGCCGGAAACCATCACCCTGAACGAGCTGCGCGTGATGAACGGCGGTCGCGTTCCCAGCGGTTTGAATACCGAGCGTACCCCTGGCCCCTTCGAAGTCGCATGGGCTGAATCAGCTACGTACAGCGCCCGCACCAGCAACACCTCGCTTCTGCGCGCCAGCTGCGATGAAAAGCTTCTGGCCACATTGACTGGTGGTGGCATCACTTCATCGAAGACGGTAAGCGTTTCCGGCGCCCTTCACGGTGATTGGAAGGTTTCCGACGACGAGGTTTCCGCAGCGGAAGGTGCCCTTCAACAGGCGCAGCTTGATGCGGAGGAAGCAAAGCTCTGGTGGCTTTGGTGCCCGCTTGCCCTGGTGGGCGTTGCCGTGGGCCTCCTGGCCTTCGGTGCTTGGGAAAGCCGTAAACGCAAGCGGGAATCGGTTTCCGCGTAACAACGATTTCATGGCTGCTGGCAGAACGGCGGCTTTGGATACAGGTAACAGACCTGGCATTTAGCCAGGATACAAGGCGGGGTTCCCGCCACGGACAAGGACGGGGCCACCCGTCAGATGGGAGAAAGAATGGAAATGACGTCGCATGCCCGTAGGATCCTTTCGGGTGCCTTCGCCGGTGCAATTGCCCTTTCGCTGGGCGCTGGCCTTACCGGTTGCGCAGGGAACAACGATTCCAAGTCCGATGCTCAAAAGAGCTCCGACGGCGTAACCCAGGTCAACGTAACCCTGAAGGACAACGCTCAGGAAGTTGACGTGACCGAGGTTGAAGCTGGCCCGGTTACCTTCAACGTAACCAACGAAAGCGCTTCCGGCATCAGCGAGTTCGAGCTTCTGTACAACCAGAAGATCGTCGGCGAAAAGGAAAACCTTGCCCCTGGCCTTGATACCGTAAGCTTCACCGTTACCCTGAATGGCGGCGACTACAAGCTGTACGCTCCTGGTGCCGATGAGCCTTACAAGGACTTTAAGGTTACCGGCGAAGCTGCCGCTGCGCCTGAGGGTTCCGCTCAGGACGTAATGAAGCAGGGCGTTTCCGAGTACGCTTCCTACATCAAGGAACAGGGCCAGTACCTGCAGGACGGTACCCAGGCTCTGAAGGAAGCAGTGGATTCCGGCGATGTTGAGGCAGCCAAGAAGGCTTGGGCTGCAGCACGCCCCTTCTACGAGCATGCTGAGTCTGCCGTAGACAACTTCCTTATGCCGGGCTACACCATTCCCGAAGGCGAAGAGGCTGACAACTCCTACTTCCTCGACTACCTGATCGACATGCGTGAGTCCAACTACGACGAGGATGCTGGCTGGCACGGCTTCCACGCCATCGAGCGCGACCTGTGGCAAAACGGCAAGATCACCGATTCCACCAAGGATTACGCTGCCGAGCTTGCCGAGAACTGCAAGATCCTGAACGAGCAGGTCCTTCCTTCCTTCGCTGACGAACTGCTTCCTGAAGACTTGGCAAACGGCGCTGCTGACCTGCTTGAAGAGGTTTCCACCACCAAGATCACCGGTGAGGAAGACCAATACAGCCACCTTGACCTTTCCGACTTCCGCTCCAACGTCGAGGGTGCTCAGCAGGCATACGCTAACCTGCGTGACGGCCTTCTGAAGATCGACGAAGACCTGGTCAACAAGATCGACGGCGAGTTCCAGTCCGTGTCCGACATGCTTGACGGTTACCGCGATGAAAATGCTCTGGGCGGGTACGTTGCCTACACCCCTGAACTGCAGAAGAGCGATGCTTCCAAACTTTCCGAAGGCATCATGGCCCTTCATGATGACCTTGCAACCCTTGCTGAAAAGGTAGCAACGGCGTAAGTTCGGCGGAATTCCAATCGGGTTCATCACGTGCTCATGCAAATAGACGTGAGAACTGGGGAGAAGAGTGCTGCGTAGTGCGGCACTCTCTCCTCGTTTTGGGAAAGTTTTATTGCTGCGCTGCAACATGAGGTGCAGCCTGCCCTTAAAGGAAAGAGGAGCCCTATGGCAGAAGAAGAAAAGAACGAGGGCGTAGAGCTTGTCGGCGACAGCGAGCAAAAAAGCGCTGAAGCTGCCAAGGCCGAAAAGCAGAGCCGCCAGTTTTCGCGGCGCCAGGTTATCGGTGGCATAGCGGCTGGCATCGTCGGTGGTGCCCTGGTGGGAAGTGGCATTACCAATGTGGTGAAGGACAACACCTTCAACGATGATTCGCCCACGGGTGCTGCTTACACGCGCATCGAGCTGAACAACGCGCAGCAGTACTACGACCTGGATTACCCCAGCGGCATTGTCGATGCATCGCAGCGCTATTGCGTGTTCGCAATGTTCGACATGAGGGAAGGCGCTACGCGTACCGACCTGCAGCTTTTGCTGGCACGTTGGACAGCGGCCATCGCCACGATGCAGTCGGGCAAGACCTTGGGAAAGATCCGCCCCGATTTCAGCGAATCGTCCGTACCGAAGGATATGGGCGAAACGGCCGACCTCGACCCGTGCTCGCTGACCATCACCACAGGCTTTGGCCCGAGCTTGTTCGACAAGCGCTTCGGTCTGGAAGATTTCAAGCCCGAGCACGAGTACTTCGTTGAGTGGGATCGCATCACCAACGAGCGCTTGGTGCAGCAGAAGACGGGCAGCGACATCGGCATGCAGATCTGCGCCGACGACCGCCAGGTTATCTTCCATGCTGTTCACTCTTTGGCCCGTATTGCCCGCGGTAAGGCGAAGCTTACCTTCATGCAGGAAGGCTTCCTGCCCATTCGCCAGTCTTCCGACCAGCCTACTCCGCGCGACCTGTTCGGTTTCCGCGACGGCACCACGAACCCCACCGAAGACCAGGAATTTGAAGACTTCCTGTGGGTGAAGGATACCAAGCAGGAATGGCTGAAGAACGGATCATTCATGTGCTATGGCCGCACCATCGCCGATGTTGAGACGTGGGAGTCCGACCGTATTTCCGACCAGGAGCAGCTGATCGGCCGCCGCAAGGACACGGGTGCGCCTCTGTCGAACCCGGATGGCGACGAATTCGACATCCCTGACTTGAACGCCCGCGATGCGAACGGCGACTTGCTCATCGACCCGAACAGCCACGTGGCCATTACGAGCGACCAACGCCTGGGCTTCAAGGTGCTTCGCCGCAGCTACAACTACTGGTCGGGCCTGAACGACCACGGCGATCAGAATGCGGGCTTCTTGAACTGCACGTATGTGAACGACCCGTATCGATACTGGCTTTTGCGCGATGACATGGGCCGTTACGACCGCTTGAACGAGTACTACTACGACGATTTCCGCGGTGTGTATGCGGTACCCCACGCTCCGGCAACGGGTACCTACCTGGGTCAGGAATTCTTCGAATAACGCCCCAACAGGGCACCCGAGCATCGGGTGCCCTCTTTTGCTGTTTGCGGCGGTTGCCTGCTGCACACTTTTCCCTTTGGGCGAACCAAGCGAACGGCGAAGTTTCGGCAAGGTGCTAGGAATCTTGCCCTTTTCGGTTTTGCCTTATGAAAGGAGTTCCCTCGTGTTCGACAAGCGCCTGCTTGCCCTTGTTCCCGAAGCGCGGAAATTCGTAGTGCTTTCCGTCTTGGGGAAATGGGCATCGTTGCTCGCGTATGCCGCTTTTGCGGTTCTGCTTGCCAGGTTTTTGGGGGACATGGTGCTCGCGGTGCCCGAGGAAGCAGATGTTTGGGCATGGCTTGGCGCTTCGCTTGTCGCCGTCGCAGCACGGTTCTGTTTCCAGGCGGCGGCCAACTATGCCGGCTCCCACGGACGCATACCAGGCGGCATCGATTGGCAAGGCTCAGGTTCGTGCCGAGGTGTACGAAAAGTTGGTTTCGTTGGGGCCTGCCTATCGAGAAAGCGTGGGAACAGCGCAGGCTGTGCAGATTTGCGGTGAAGGGTGCGAAAAGCTGGAACTGTATTTGGACCAGTATCTGCCGCAGTTGTTCTATGCCGTATTGGCTCCGCTAACGCTGTTCGCGTTGTTCCTGTTCATAGATCCAGCAATCGCCGTGGTGCTTTTGGTATGCGTGCCCCTGATTCCTGTCTCCATCGTTATGATCATGAAAGTAGCCAAGCGCGCCATGGGCGCTTATTGGGATTCATACGTTGACCTGGGGGCTTTGTTCTTCGAATCCATCAGTGCGCTCAGCACGTTGAAGTTGTTCCAGGCCGATGAGCGTCAGCAGCAGAAGATAGATTCCCAGGCAGAGGGCTTTCGCCGAGCTACCATGCGCCTGCTTCGTATGCAGCTGAATTCCGTGACGGTGATGGACTTGTTCGCCTTCGGCGGTGCGGCGCTGGGTATCGTTGTGGCGTTGTTCCACCTTCAAGGTGGCATGCTTTCCCTTTCCGGTGCGCTTGTCGTCCTACTTCTGAGCATCGAGTTCTTCATGCCCATGCGTGTGCTGGGCTCCTACTTCCATACGGCTATGGGCGCGGCGCCGGTTTTGGACCAGGTTTTCAGCTTGCTTGCCGAAACGCCCCTATCGGGCGGCAGCGAGGAATTGGACGGCGACGAAGTCGAGATCGTCTGCGAAGGGTTGGGGTATTGCTATGGCGATGCGCAGGCGCTTCGTGGTGCAACCTTCACCATCGAGCCGAACACGTTTGTGGGCGTGGTGGGTGCCAGCGGGTCGGGCAAGTCGACCTTGGCGAAAATCCTGTGCGGCGACTTGCCCTCATATGAAGGCGGTGTGCGAGTGAATGGCAAAGAGCTTCGCAGCCTGAGCGCTGCTTCGCTTCGTTCTGCGGTTACCTGCGTTTCTGCCGATTCCTATATCTTCAAGGGAACCATCCGGTCGAATCTGAAGTTGGCCAATGAAGATGCAAGCGATTACGAGCTGTGGCGCGTTTTGGGACGCTGCCATTTGGACGACTTCGTTTTGGAACAGGGTGGATTGGACTTGCCTGTTGCCGCAGGCGGTTCGAACCTTTCGGGTGGCCAGCGCCAGCGTTTGGCTGTGGCGCGCGCCCTGCTGCGGGATACGCCCCTGTATATCTTCGACGAGGCAACGTCCAACATTGATGTCGACAGCGAGCGCGAGATCATGGCGTGTATCCAGCAGCTTTCGCTGGAGAAAACGGTGGTGGCGATATCGCACCGTCTTTCTTCCATTGCTTGGGCAGACAACATCCTTGTTCTTGAGCAAGGACAGTTGGTGCAGCAGGGCACCCATGGGGAATTGGCGGCGAAAGAGGGAGCCTACGCGTCCCTTTGGGGCCAACAGCGCCATATGGAAGCTCTGGCCAACCAGGCCGAGCGCGTCCGTGCGGCTTGTTCCAAGGCAGACACTGAAACGGATTCTGCTGTTCCTGCGGCCATGGCCGAAGCGCTTGAGAAGATGCCGCCCACTATTGCGGCTGCAACGCGCTCGGTGATGAAGGGTGCCCGCATCCGTCGTTTGGTGCAGGGGGCCGATGCCATGCCGGCAGGCCATCCAGCCGATATTCCTCTTACTTCGGGCTCCGGGAAAGGACTGAATGCCTCAAATGGCTCCGAGCAAGAGGAGCGCCGATCGACCTTTTCGGTGCTCAGGGGCCTTCTTTCCCTGTGCGAGGGTTTGGGGCGTTCGTTTGCTTTCTCAACGGCAGTGGCAACCTTGGGGTTCGTTGCTGCTATCGGCATGGTGGCGCTGGGTGCCGTTCAGATGATGGGTATTTCCTGCAGTGGTTCCACGTGGAACATCGTGCTTGTTGCTGTCCTGGTGGCAGTGCTCGGGGTGGTTCGCGGGTTGTTCCGCTATGCCGAGCGTTTGTCATGCCACGACCAAACGTTCCGCGTTTTGGCGGTGATTAGGTCGAAGGTGTTCGCGCATATGCGCGTGCTTGCCCCGGCGCGTACCGAAAGCCGCGATGCGGGAGATTTGATATCGCTGTTGACCAACGACATCGAATTGCTCGAGGCGTTCTATTCCCGGACGGTTTCGCCTGCGCTGACAGCGCTTGTTGTTTCGCTGCTTGTTGCGGCGGGCATTGCCAGCCAGCAGGTGGTGCTGGGCCTGTTGGCGTTTGTTGCGTTTGCTCTGGTGGGCGGGGTTGTTCCGCTAGCTTTGAGCACTATCGGCGCTGAATCGGGAAGGAGCCTTAAGGAGCGTTCGGTTCGCTTTGGATCGTTCCTATACGAAAGCCTTGCGGGCTTGGGAGAAACGCTGCGCTACGGTGCGCAGGTCCTGCGCCGTGCAGAGTTGGGCGGCAGGATGGGTGCTCTTTCCGTAGAAGAAACCCGCATTGCCGGAAGGCAAGCAGCATCGCAGGCTTTCTCGGAGGCCTTGATTCTGCTGTGCGTTGTTGCCTTTGCGGGGGCTGCCTTCTTCTTCACTTTGGAAGGTTCGCTTTCCGTGACCGTTGCGGCGGTATGCGTTGCCGTGTTCTTCGTTTCGTTCGATCCGGCAAACGCGGTGGCGCATCTGGGCTTTTCCTTGAGCCAAATCGTCGCTTCAGGGAATCGCGTCCTGTCCTTCCTGGAGGAAGAACCCGAAACCCCCGATATTGTTTCAGGAGAAGCGCCTGCGGAATTCAGCGGTGCCGCTCTTGAAAACGTGGACTTTTCCTATGATGCCGATGCCGTGCTCAGCGATTTTTCCCTAACGGTGCGGCCGGGAGGGTTCCTTCACATTGCCGGCCCCAGCGGTGCCGGCAAATCGACGATCCTGAAGCTGTTGATGCGAGTATGGGACGCCCAGGCTGGTACGGTGCAGGTTTCGGGCGTGCCCGTTGCCCAACTGAAGACCAATGCCCTGCGCACATTGGAAGGATCCATGACACAAACAACGCAGCTGTTCAGCGGAACGATCAGGGAGAACATCGCCTTCGTTCGCCCTGATACAAAGGAAGAAGAGCTGTTTTGTGCCGTGCATAAGGCTTCGCTCGATGATCTCGTTGCGCGGTTGCCGCAAGGGCTGGACACCCGTTTGGGTGAAATCGGCGAAGGCCTTTCGGAAGGTGAGCGTCAACGCATAGGTTTGGCACGCGTGTTCCTGCACGATGCGCCCTTTTTGTTGCTGGATGAGCCAACCAGCAACTTGGACAGCTTGAACGAGGCGGCGGTGCTTTCTTCGCTGTTGGAAGCCCGTTCAGGCAAAACCATCGTGATGGTAAGCCATCGCATGTCGGCCGCAGCGTTTGCCGATGAAACGCTGGTAGTTGACCAAGGTCGTTTTTCGTAGAAGGTATTAGGACAAAGTAGAGGATTGGAATATGGGCCCGAATAAGGTAATGAAGCGAAGCATCGTCTATTGCATGGCGACGCTTCTTTGTTTGGCTGTTGTGGCGCTGTGCTTTCCGGGGGGTGCCTGGGCTGATTCGGCGAAGGGCACCTCATCGGCATCGCAAAGCGAGATCCAGGGCATAGCCGAAAACCTTTCCGACGGCGTGTACTATGGCAGCGGTGAGGGCTACCAAAGCACCATCACCGTTGCCGTTACTGTGGCAAGCGGCAAGATCACCGATGTGCGTATCGTTTCGCATGCCGACGATGCCGCCTATGTGGAACGGGCGGAAAAGCTTATTCCCAGTATCCTTTCCCAGCAAACTGCCGATGTGGATACCATTTCAGGCGTTACCTATTCCTCGAAGGGTATCATTGCCGCAGTGAGAGATGCCATGAGCGGTTCCGGCACGGTTGCCATAACGAACAGTGTTTGGTTCGGGGCGCTTATGGCGTTGTTGGCTCTTGCCTTGTTGGTGAGTGCAGCTGTGCTTGCCAAGCGTTACCTTTCCGCTGATTCAAGAGCTCGGAAGCTTCGCCTGAGCCGTAGGCAACGCTGGCTGGTGCAGGGTGCTTTTTTCGTCCTTGCCCCTTCTTCGTTTGCGACGGGTTTCATGGGGCTTAAAACCCTGTTGATGCAGATCAACGTGATGAACACACATCGTGGCTACGACTTTGAGGTGATGTTGTTCACGGTGTTCTTGGTGCTGTTGTTGGTACTTACCGTGCTCATCGGGCGCTTCTTCTGCGGGTACGTGTGCAGCTTCGGCTTTTTAGGCGATGCGGTGTATGCTGCAGGCAATGCTGTGACAAAGAAACTGGGCATAACAAGGCCTCAGCTTCCCGCGAAGGCCGAAATAGTTTTGCGTGGTGTGAAATACGTAGTGTTGGTGGCCATATGCGCTCTGGTTCTGATGGGCTTCTATACCGCCGTGAACAACAATAGCCCCTGGACCGTGTTCGGCAAGTTGGCCAACCTCTCCGTTTCGGGCATCACGGCAACAGGCGCTGTCTTGCTGGCCCTTATTGTGGTGGGCATGCTTTTCAAGGAACGCTTCTTCTGTGAGTTCTTGTGTCCATTGGGCGCGTTGTTCTCTCTTATTCCCACCTTGCCAACGGGCCGTATGCGCCGTCAGCGCCCGAAGTGCCGCAAGGGGTGCGCGGCCTGCAGGACGCAGTGCCCGGTGAACATCGAGCCTAAAGGCAAGGTGCTGGCGGGCGAATGCCTTATGTGCGGCGAATGCGCCGAAGTGTGCCCTCAGGCCAACGTCACGTGTGGGCTTGAGCTGCGCGCCGATGAATGCGCCGAAGAAGCTTTTGCCGCTGACGGGGAAGCGGGGGAGCCTGCATCTTCGCAGCGCGTGCGCCGCATCCTGCTCGCCCGTCCTATTGCGGTGGTGTGGAAGGCTCTTATCGTGATTCTTGTGTTGTGGCTCATGCAGGTAACGCGCTTTTTGCCCTTGATGGGGTAGGCTTGAATCTAACGTTTACGCGTTTGAGCGCGGAATGCCAAGCGCGCTGTTTCAGCCAATGGAAGGGGCAGGCTATGGATGCCAAGGCGGCTACGCCTGAAATCGACGGATTCATTTTCGACATGGATGGAACACTCTTGCACACGCTTCCCGATTTGGCGGCGGTCACCAACAAGGCCCTGGAACTAGAGGGCTTTCCTCCCCATACCGAAGATCAAATCCGCACTTTCGTCGGCAACGGCGTTTTGGCCCTTGCCCGCCTTGCGGTGCCGGAAGGGGCAACCGAACAACAGGCGGAACAGGTGTATCTCAATTTCAAGAACCTGTACGCCGAATACGGCCTGGACCTCACCCGAGAATTCGAAGGCATGACCGACACGCTGAACAAGCTTCATGCTCAAGGCAAGAAACTGGGCATCATGTCCAACAAGTTCGAGGGCGGTGTGAAAGAGGTCGAGGCGAAGTTCTTCCCGGGCCTGTTCGATGCTTCGCACGGGGAAACCGATGTCATTCCCCGCAAGCCTGAGCCCGATGGGCTGCTTTTGTGTGCGAAGGAAATGGGTGTCGATCCTTCCCGCTGCGCCTATTTCGGCGATTCGGCAAGCGATTTGATGGCTGCTCACAATGCGGGGATGCTTGCCGTGGGTGTTACCTGGGGCTATCAGCCGCTCGAAACGCTGAAAAGCGGCAACCCCGATGTACTTATCAGCACTCCTACCGCTATCCTGGACTTCGCGTAGTTCGTATACGCTCTGGCCGTTGCGCCGGGTTATTTGACTTATTGCGCCGCGCTTCTTCAAGAAGTGCGGCGTTTGCCTATACCGAAAGGATCCTTTGTGGACTCTGCTGAATTTGAAATCGAGGAAACGTCCCTTATCAACGAATCGAGCAGCGATTTCGGTTCGCTAGGGGCTTTGGCCCCCGCGTGGCGTGAGGAGGATCCCCTTAGCGAAGAGCAGGCCCTTGAGGTGTTCTACGAGTGGCTTGCCGAACACGACATCGACCTGTGGTCTCATCAGGACGAGGCGTTGATGAGCCTTATGGTGGGCGATCACGTTATTTTGGGAACGCCAACCGGCTCGGGAAAGTCGATGGTTGCCATCGGCATGATGTTCATGGCGCTGTGTTCGGGTAAGCGTGCATTTTACACGGCTCCCATCAAGGCGCTCGTGAGTGAGAAATTTTTCGGCTTAGTGAATATGCTGGGGCGTGAAAATGTAGGCATGATCACGGGTGATTCCCAAATCAATCCACAGGCTCCCGTTATCTGCTGCACAGCTGAGATCTTGGCGAACCAGGCGCTTCGCGAGGGCGAATGGTCGGACGTCGGCTGCGTGGCAATGGATGAATTCCATTTCTACAGCGACCCCGACCGCGGCTGGGCTTGGCAGGTTCCGCTGCTTACGCTTCCGCATGCGCAGTTTCTTCTT
This sequence comes from uncultured Eggerthella sp., assembly GCA_900547965.1. Taxonomy (GTDB): domain Bacteria; phylum Actinomycetota; class Coriobacteriia; order Coriobacteriales; family Eggerthellaceae; genus Anaerotardibacter. Next base: position 38,551 of record URJE01000003.1, read on the forward strand.
ATGAGCGCGACGTTGGGCGATGTTTCTCAAATTGCGCAGGCTTTGGAGCTGAAAACGGGAACAACGGTAGACGTTATCGCCGATGCGCTACGCCCTGTCCCCCTGGAATACAAATATGAGCTTATGTCGCTTGAGGGCACGGTCGAATTGGCTTTGCGCAACAACGAAGGTCCCCTGTACATTGTGCATTTCTCGCAGGATGCCGCTCTTGCTTCGGCGCAGGCGCTTTCGAGTTTTGGCGTAACCAGCAAAGAGCAACGCGAGCAGATTAAGGCCACGTTGGGGGCAGGCAAATTCACCACTCAGTTCGGCAAGACGCTGAAGCGTTTGCTGCTGAGTGGCATCGGCGTGCATCATGCCGGCATGTTGCCTCGTTATCGCTTGCTGGTGGAAAAACTTGCCCAGCAAGGGCTGCTGCCGGTAATCTGCGGCACCGACACGCTGGGCGTGGGCATCAACGTGCCCATCCACACCGTGGTGCTCACCCAGCTCACCAAATTCGATGGTCACAAAATGCGTCGCTTGCGTAGCCGCGAATTCCATCAAATTGCGGGTCGTGCTGGCCGCTCCGGCTTCGATACCGAGGGTATGGTTGTTTCCTTGGCGCCCGAGTTCGAAATTGAAAACGCCAAGCTTTTGGCGAAGGCGGGCGATGACCCTAAGAAGCGCCGCAAGGTGAAGAGGAAGAAGCCCCCTGAGGGCTTTGTGGTGTGGAACGAAGACACATTCAACCGTCTGATTTCGGCAGCCCCCGAAACGCTGACGCCCCGCATGCGCATCACGCACTCGATGGTTTTGGCGGAAGTCGAGCAAGGCGGCGATGCTCGCACTCGCGTCGACCAGCTGATCGACGACTCGCTTCAAAAGCCCGAAGACAAGTTGAAGCTGAAAGTGCGCGCTAGCGAGGTGTTCCGCACCCTCATCGACGCGGGGGTCGTTGAAATCGATCAAGATGAAAACGGCGACCCCGATTACTACGTAACCATGGATTTGCCCGAAGATTTCGCTCTTGACCAGCCTCTTTCTCCATTTTTGCTGGCGGCCCTCGAATTGCTTGACCCAGAAAGCGAAACCTATACCTACGACATCATCTCGATGGTCGAGGCAACGCTCGAGGATCCGCGCCAAGTTTTGCGCGCACAGGAGCGCAAAGCAAAGGATGCGGCGATGGCAGCCATGAAGGCTGATGGTGTTGAATACGAGGAACGTCTCGATCGCATTGCGGAGGTAACGTATCCACGTCCCCTGCGTGAACTGCTGTTTGCCGCTTTCGACAAGTATTGCGAGTCGGTGCCTTGGGCGCGCGATTACTATGTGCGTCCGAAATCGGTTTTGCGGGACATGCTGGAATCTGCCGCCGACTTCAAGGGCTATATCCAGAAGCTGGGTATTATGCGCTACGAGGGCGCGTTGCTTCGTTACCTTTCGGAAGCGTACCGTGCACTTGATCGCACACTTCCGTTCGATAAGCGCAGCGAAGAAATGGAGGATATCATCGCCTGGCTCGGTTTGGTAGTGCGTTCGGTTGACTCCAGCCTGGTGGATGAATGGGAGCAGGCGGGTCAAGAACTCGATGCCCGTCCGCCTGAGGCAAAGGACGCTGTGGTTCATGATCGCCGTGGCCTTACCGTGCTGGTGCGCAACGCCCTGTTCCGCCGCGTGCGTCTTGCTGCGGCAGATGACCATGAGGCTCTGGGCGAGGCGGATGTCGATAACGGGTTCCCCGCGCACAAGTGGCGTGCCGCTTTGGACGAATACTACGATACCCACGAAGACGTGCTTATCGATGCCGATGCTCGCTCAATGGCATTTTTGGCTATCGACGAATCCGACGAGGACTCGGAGCATGTGTGGCATGTGCAGCAAACCTTTAGCGACCCCGATGGTGACCATGATTTTGCCATTCGCGCCGATGTCGATCTCGACGCAACTCAGGAAGGCGATGGTGTGGTGTTTAAGGACTACTGCGTCGGTTTTATCGAGGACCTGCTGTAAGCTGACTTGCGCTGCCCATCCGGGGGTGTTCGAAGCCAAGGGCAACTGGGGGTGCGCTCCGCTTGCGCTTCCTGCCCACCCGGGGGCGGACGCAGAAGCTCGACGGCAAGGGCACCCTGCGGCTTGCACCGCCCGCCCTAGGAGGTCGTCGTTGCCGCTGAGGCGCATTGATTCAATGAAGCCCTGAGGGCCGGTTGCTGCGAATGGCATGCTGAACACTGCTCCTGTTGAGCATCCGAATGGGCACCTTTTTCAAATGCATGGAGGGATGCAGCGTATGAAAAAAGCTCCGTCGAATGACGGAGCTTTTTGAATAGCGGAATGGGAGCCTTGCGCAGCGCCAAGCTTCCGAGCGGATGAGTGCTTTCTTACTCGTTGTAGCCGTTCGGGTTGTTGGACTGCCAGCGCCAGGAGTCTTCGCACATGCGCGCCAAATCATATTCAGCAACCCAGCCCAACTCTTCGCGCGCCTTGTCGCAAGCAGCGTAGTTGGTGGCAATGTCACCAGGGCGACGAGGGCAGATCTTGTAAGGAAGCTCCTTGCCGCATGCCTTTTCGAAGGCGTGGATAACGTCAAGAACAGAAGAGCCGGTGCCGGTGCCCAGGTTGAAGATGGCAACACCGGTGCGGGTGCCGTCTTCGGTGCTGGCGCCTTCGATGGAGCCAAGGCCGATGGCCTTGCCCGTACCAACCTTGCCACCCATGTAATCAAGCGCCTTCACATGACCGCGCGCAAGGTCGACAACGTGAATGTAGTCGCGTACGCCGGTGCCATCGGGGGTGGGGTAGTCGTTGCCGAACACCTGAATGCACTCCAGCTTTCCAACGGCAACCTGGGCAACGTAGGGAAGCAAGTTGTTTGGGATGTCCTTCGGGTCTTCGCCGATGCGACCGGAAACGTGCGCACCGATGGGATTGAAGTAGCGAAGCAGAACGACGTTCCATTCGCTGTCAGCGCGATAGAAATCGGTCAGAATGCGCTCGAGCATAACCTTGGTTTCGCCGTACGGATTGGTTGCTTCGTGAAGTGGGCATTCCTCGGTGATCGGGATCATCTCGGGCTCACCGTAAACCGTCGCGGACGAAGAGAAGATGATGTTCTTTACGCCGTGGTTGCGGGCCACGTCGAAGAGCACCAGCGAACCGGCAACGTTGTTCCAGTAGTATTCGAGCGGCTTCTGCGTGGATTCGCCCACAGCCTTGAAGCCGGCGAAATGGATGATGGCGTCGATGTCGTTTTCGGAGAAAACGCGTTCGCATGCTTCGCGGTCGAGGATGGAAGCCTCGACGAACTTCAGCTGGTCGGCGCTGGCGCTGGAAAGTTCGCGAATGCGGTCGACCGCAGTAACGCAGGAATTGGAGAGGTCGTCCAAGATAACGACGTTGTAGTTTTGCTCAAGCAGCTCGACGCAGGTGTGGCTGCCGATGAAGCCGGCACCGCCGGTAACCAGGATGGTCTGGGCGCTGTGCTCGCCGGCAAGGCTTTTGTTGGACATGTGCGTTGCCTTTCATTGATATATGGATATAAGCAGGATACCACCAGCGGTTGCAGCGCGCGGTACGCGCAGGAATTCAACAGAGGCTGTGAGCTGTTAACTATTGTTTCATGATTCGGTGTCGCCACCGCTCGATGAGTGGGCGGCGACCTTGCAAATGTCGCGGGTGCTTGAGGGCTGAAAACCATCGCCATTCATCATGGGGCGCCTCTGGCGTTTGCGTGGTATTGCGAACGATCATTCTTCGAAGTGCGATGCCGCCTCGTTACAGCTTCGGCAGCGTTTTCAAAAGCCCCCAGGCTTTGTGTTTGCCCGCCTCGGTGGCAATAAGGGCATCAAGGTCTTCGAAGCAGCGGCAATCGCGCCCTAGTAAAAGGGTTTTCGCCTCAATGGCAAGGGGCGTGTTGTAACAGCGCGAAAGGGCCTCGGTGCTGGCATGGCTTGTGGAAACGACGCAGAACGGGTCGATTCCTTCGATAAGGGTGAACAGATCGCCACTAGCATCGGATTCGCCCGAAGCGGCAGTTTGAGCCCAGCCAATTGCCTGCGGCGCATAGCCAAGTGCCTTGAGGCTTGCGGTGAGCGCACGTTTTGTTTCTTCGGCTGGCTCTTCGACAGAGACGATAACCGCTGCAGCTCCTATAGGGCCATGGTACGTTCCCTGGAACGAGTTGACATGGTTCTGCGCGATGCGCTCGTATATTGTTGGTTGTGGTGTGGGCATGACGTCCTCCTTCACTGCTTAGGATAATAGCGAGGTTCGTTGGTGCCGAGGGCGTTAAGGCTTTTCGGCCCCCTTGAAATCAGTTAGTCACACAAAATGTGAAAAAATTCACACCGTTGAACGAAAACGGTGATAACTTCACTTCGGCAGGACCATAATAAGAAGACGCAGCGCATCGTTTGATGCCCGTCAAAGAGGCTTTGCCCCAATCTGATAATCAAAGAAAGCAACGCTTTCCCTCAATAAAAGGAGTCGCTATGTGCACCAATGGTATCAACACAGGTCAGTTCGAGCAGATGATCGACCAGGTCGACGACCACATTAAACTGGAGCGTCGTTGGGCTCACAATCTTGCCCACAATGCTTCTGATGCTGGATTCACCACCGTTGGTGAAAAGCTTCACGCTGCAATGCAGTTGCTCGATGAGGTCCGCGCAACGCTCGATGACGCTAAAGATGCGCTTGACGTGGATGCCGAAAACGCAAGCGGTGTAACGGTTAACCTGGTATAACGCCGGGTTGCATCGCGTAAACGCAAGGAGCAAAGCATGAGCAATGACCTAATGCGCTTTTCTGTGGCGATGCCCGAAGACCTGTTGGTCAAATTCGACCATCTGGTGGCGCGTCGCGGTCTGGCTAAAAACCGCAGCGAAGTGGTACGCGATTTGGTGCGCGAAGCACTGGTAGAAGATGAGTGTTCTGTGCCTGGGCGAATTGTTATGGGCACGCTCACTATTGTGTACAACCACCACGCCAACGACTTGCAAGAAAAGTTGCACCATATCCAGCACACCTATCTGGACATGGTGGTAGCTTCCATGCATGTGCATGTTGACCAAGACAACTGCCTTGAGGTGATCATCCTTAAGGGGGAATCTGGCGAGGTTCAGGATGTTGCCAATCTTATCATCGGCACCAAGGGCGTTAAAACAGGGCGTCTTAACATGACAACTACGGGCGACTTTATCTAGCCCCTTAGAACGCCTCATCGAAGGCGTTCTTTTCTAGAGGAACGCAGCGCTCTGCTGGGTGTTGCATGAACGAAAGAGACAAGATGGACGAAACGGTATTGCTGGGTCATGGTAGCGGCGGCACCATGATGAAGCGCATTATCGACGAAGTATTTTTCGAGGCATACGCAGACGAAGAGCTGCTGGAGGGAAACGATGCGGCATCACTCCCCGCGCCGGCTGCTGGTGAGCGTATTGCCTATTCCACCGACAGTTTCGTGGTTACGCCGCACTTCTTCCCTGGCGGAGATATTGGCAGATTGGCCGTGTGTGGCACGGTAAACGACGTTGCTACGAGTGGGGCTGTCCCCAAATACCTCAGCTGTGGTTTCATCCTGGAAGAAGGCTTTCCCGTTGCCGATTTGAAGCGCATCTGCAAAAGCATGGCTGAAATGGCCAAGGAGGCGGGTGTTCATATCGTTACGGGTGACACCAAGGTGGTTAATCGCGGCCACGGTGATGGCGTGTTCATCAACACCAGCGGCATAGGCTTTATTCCCGAAGGGGTGAGCCTCTCTGGCGCTTTCTGCAGGCCAGGCGACAAGATCCTGGTTACCGGCACCATGGGCGATCATGGCATCACCATCATGAGCTGCCGCGAAGAGCTTTCGTTTAGCGCGGACATCCAGACCGATGCTGCACCTCTTAATCACCTGATCGCTGAAGTAATCGCTGCAGCGCCCGATACCCGCTGTTTCCGCGATCCAACGCGTGGGGGCCTTGCCTCAACGCTCAATGAGCTTGCCGCCCAGTCGGGTGTCGACTTCATCGTTGAAGAGGGTGCTGTTCCCGTTAAGAATGCCGTGTTGGGCGCGTGCGAAATGCTTGGATACGACGTGTACCAGGTTGCCAACGAGGGAAAAATGGTGTGCGTGGTTCCTGCCGAGCAGGCAGAGGCTGCCTTGGCCGCCATGCGTGCGAACAAGTACGGAACCGATGCTGCCATCATTGGTGAAGTGGTGGAAACGCCGGAAGAACGCGACCCCCGTGTTTCCATTCGCACTGGGTTCGGCGCCTTGCGCATCATGGACATGCTCGTAGGAGAGCAGCTGCCCCGCATCTGCTAGGCATGTGTCGCCGCCTGCGCTCGCTCGCGTCGCCACTTCCAGCGCTCCACAGCCCGCGCTTGCTGCATCGGCCCTGCCGCGGTTGCGCCTCACGACGAAACGACATGCAGCCCGCGGAGACCCTGCCAGCGTTCCGCCGCGGTCGCGCCTTGCGGTTCCGCATTAGCTCGTCTTGCGCTTAGGGCCCCGCTGCGGTTGCACCCTGCGGTGACCTGAGTCGCGCCATACCTGTCGCGCAGAACCACGCCTCTTGTGCCCTGCCGCGGTTGCACCCCGCGGTGGCCCCCGCCTGCGTTCTGCCGCGGTTGCGCCTTGCGGTGACTCCGCCAATGCCCTGCACTTCTGTGCCGTCCTTCGTCTGTGAGGTTTTTGCATCGGCGAACGGCGGTAACGCGGCAAATTCGCAACGCAATTTAGCCGTTCTTAGAAAAACTGCGCAAGGATCTTGCATATTGGGGTCGCTATGGTATTTTCCCGTTCAGGGATTAACCGAAGAGGGGTTGTCCCCAAGTACGACAAAGCATCTCTAAAAGCCCAAGAGAGAAGAGGTTTTCATGTCTCATCCAGTAATCATTGACGATGAGTGCATTGGCTGCGGCATTTGCATCGACGCTTGCCCCCAGGAATGCATCGAGGTTGTAGACGGCGTATGCAAGGTTGTAAACGAAGAGGCCTGCATCGCTTGCGGCGACTGTGTTGAAGAGTGCCCCATGGGCGCAATCGAGGAGATTGTTGAAGACTAACAGTCTGCTTATGACGAGGGTTTCGCCAATGTCCCGAGGGTCTTCGCGCACATTGGCGATTAGCGAATCGGACGTGGAGCGCAATCTCGCCGAACGCGGAACCCCCAACCGAGGAGGACCCCGAAGGCAGGCGCCTTGTTACCGCGAAGGCCCTGGGGCCACTCGAGCCGTAAACAAAACAGCAAAGGAAGGCGAGCAGTGCGCTCGCCTTCCTTTGTCTTGGGGGACGGCGGTGTGAGCTGCGATCCTTTGCGCTGGCGCGGATAATTCGTCATTCGGAGATGCCCGTGACCCTCGCGCGGGGATGCCCACCCTCCAGCGCTTACCGCCGCGCTGCACCTCCCCGGTGCCCCGCAATTCGGCCTGCTCCCGCTTCGCCCCTCCGCCCCGCAGCTCCGTCCTGCGCTCGCCGCCCGTTCCGTCCCAAAGCTCCGCCATGAGCCTCGCAGCTCCGTTCCGCCCCCCCCCGCTCAGCCCTGCGCCCCAGCTTCGGCCCTGCGGGCAACATGCACCGCGTCGCACCCCCCGGCGCCTGGATGGCGAGATTGTGCCCTGATGCATTTCCAAGCTGCTGGCCATGGCAAGATATCGCTTCGATGCGTTCACGAAGGGGCCTCGGACAAGAAAAACGCCAGTTCGTGGCAATATATCGCCGCCATGTATTCAGATTCAGCTAATTTTGGCAAGATATGCGTGCCATGTATCCAAAAAGCCCCGCAAAGCGCCGTTGGGGAATACACCGCGCGAGCATCTTGCCGCCAAGGGGCGTTTTCGCCGTCCGAAGCCCTCAAATCATGCACGGCGCGCAAATCTTGCCACCCTCTGATGGACTTGGCCCTTGCGCAGGGGCGCCTACTCCCCAGCGCCTTGCCAATACCCGCCACCTGCCAATATTGCCACTCGCTGTACCCATCACAGTCAGAGGTAAGCCGCCGATGAACTTCGGTGGCGATCATTCGGTGCATGGCCTACAGTTTGGCCAAGCCCCGAGGGACATGCAGGCATTGTGTTCGAGAGCACAGCTAAGACGCCTGTCAGCTACGAGGTTCTTCCCAATGTGGATGGCTCACCGAGCCCCATTTCGATTCAAGGTAGCTATGCGAGCATTGTTTCTGCAGGTAAGGCGCGTGTGGTGGCGCATGCAGCAGCGAGTCGAAATTACGCAGCGGCGAACGATGTTGAGCTTACCGTCGATGTTTCTCCTGCTCCGTTGCTCGTTATTGTTGACGATGCCGAGCGCTTTGAGGGGGGGGAGGAAAACCCGGCGTTTACGTCGAGTCTGATAAGCCCTGCTTCGACGGCGGGTGTTGCCGTAAGTTACGCGTGCTTGGCAGATGCCACATCACTTGCGGGGGAATATGAAATTGGTGCCAGTGTATCCAATTCGAATTTTGCGGCAACTGTTAAGTCGGGCACGCTTACGGTGAAGGCGAAGGAGCCTGTGGGGCCCGTTGACCCTGTCGATCCCGTGGACCCCGATAACCCTGATGGGCCGAATAATCCCGACAAACCAGATAACCCTGATGGCCCAAATACTCCAATCGACCCTTCCGATCCTGGGAACCCAAGTAATCCGTCGGAGCCTGGCGATGCAGATGGCCCGTCGAGCCCCGAAGGGCCAAGCGACTCCAACTGTTCGGGCGAGTCTGGTGGCACGGGAGCTTCGAATGCTGGGCAGAATGCAGGTTCCGAGTCGTTGAAGAACCAGGGCGCTTGCAGCGCGTTAGGCAGATCATCTGCTCAGGAAGGTTTGGGCGAGCCTGGCGAAGATGGCGCTTTGGCTTTGTCCGACTTGAGCGAGGAAGCCGGAACAAAAACTGCAGAGCAGCAGAACGTACTGCTTGCAGACAAAAAGGTTCAGTTCCTGATTGCTGCGCTGCTGGCCCTTGGTTGCGGTGCTGTGCTTTTCGTTGTGACTGCAATTCGCCGCCGTCGAAACAAGGAGTGAGCTTGAGGTGTGCAAGGGGAGGGTTGGATTATTGGCGAATTGGCGCCATGACTTGGCTTCTGCTGTCTGTGCTTTTGATATTTGTGCAGCTTATGCGCAGTACAGAAGCCTGTAAATCTTTTATTTCGCAAAACTTTTTCGGTAGCAATTACGACGATGGGGATTAAGATACAAAGTATTTTGAGAGCATAGAAAACAGAAGAGGGGTTGCGCAACAAATGAAAATGAGCAATAAAAACAAATTCATTTCGGGTCTGGTGGGTGTTGCGATGTGCCCCATGATGTTGCCAACCACAGCATTCGCGACTGATGATGGCGCAGCATCGGACGTTTCTTCATCCCCGACTGAGCTGATTCAGTCTTCTGGTCAGCCGGAAAGCGCCGATACGGGCGCAAGTTCGGCTGATGCGCCCGCCGCGCAGTCCGAATCGACAGGTGAAGCGGCCAATACGACGACCGCCAAAGCAGTCAATGAAGAGGCAGCCCCTGCAGCCGAAACTGGCGGGGGAGGGACAACGCGGCGGGGGGGGGGGGTGTAGAAGGCGGGACCCTTTGAAGTGA
>URJE01000004.1 GCA_900547965.1 uncultured Eggerthella sp.
AGAGGGCAACCCCGCCTCTACGATAAGCGTAGCTCGTGCCAAACCAGCGATTATGCGGTTACGCGCCCTGAACGTATACGGCAACGGAGGAAACTCCCAATCATGCTCAGAAACCACTGCCCCGCCATGATCGATTATTTCTTGAAACAGGGAAACGTTACGAGCCGGATACGGCACATCACAACCACCGCCCAGCACCGCCACAGTCCGGCCTCCTGCAGAAAGCGCTCCGCGATGAGCATGGGAATCGCAACCAAGGGCCCCACCGGAAATGATCGGAATCCCCTTAGCCGCAGCCAAACCGGCAAATTTTGTTGCGGCAGACGCTCCATACGGCGTTGCCTTGCGAGCACCAACCACCGCCAAACCATCGCATAACGCGTCCGGATTTCCGATCACATACAGCGTTTTCGGCGGATCGGGGACATTCATCAGGGAATCGGGGTAGCCATGCGATCCCCTTTTCAGGGCATAGCGGGCTCCTCGCATCTTGACTACGGGAATGCTCGAATAGCGAGACTTGTGGATGCGCTTTGCCTGTTCCGTCGTAGGCTCTCCTACCATTTCAATCCCCCTCCAAAACGCAGCCCAAAGGCCTCTGCCACCTGAGCGTTCGATACCTGTTCCTGCTCCTCTATATCAGCAATAGTTCGCGCCAAGAGCAGCGTCTTCGCCAATGCGCGAGCGCTAAGTTCCTTGCTTTCAGCAAGGGCGAGGAAGAATTCCTCTGTTTCGACAGAAAAGCAACAGGCATCCCTTAAATACCTCATGCTTTTCCCTGGCTTACCGTCATTTCGCTCCAAGCATGTTCTTTTCTCCTTGAAGGCGCGCGCTCGCTCAACGCCCTCCCGCAACTCAGCAGAGGTTTTCCCCGCTTCCCGTCCCAGCAGCTCACGGCTGTCGCTTCGCCATACGTCGATGCGGATATCAATACGGTCAAGCAAAGGACCCCCAATGCGGTTCTGATACATCTGAACCGCGGCAGGAGAGCACTTGCAACGACCCGTTGGATCCCCAAAGTAGCCGCATGGGCAGGGGTTGGTTGCCGCCAGAAGCTGGAAGCGGGCAGGAAATGAATACGTTCCGTCCGCGCGCGTAAGCGTTATGCCTCCGTTCTCCAAAGGCTGTCGCAGCGTTTGCAGCACAGAAGCTTTGAACTCCGACATTTCGTCTAGGAACAATACCCCGTTATGGGCAAGGGACGCTTCACCGGGATGCGGAGGCGATCCTCCCCCGATAAGCCCCGCTGCCGTAGCACTATGATGAGGGCTGCGGAAAGGCCGCCGACCCGCAAGAACAGGCGAAACATCTTCGCCCACCACTGAATGGATGAGCGCCGTTTCCAGACGCTCTTCCTCACTGAGGCTAGGCAAGATACCACCGAACCGCTGCGCGAGCATCGTTTTTCCCGAACCAGGCGGGGTATTGGACCCCCACCATAATTCCCCCGTGCCCACCTGCTGCCGCAACCTGCAATGCGCGCTTCGCCATTTCGTGCCCCAGAACCTCCGAGTAATCGCCTGAAGGATGAATATCCCCAAAGCTAAGTACAGGAGCATTAGCGAAGCGCGGCTCGCGCACATGGGAAAGCTGCTCAAGAAACTTGCAGGTTAAGCCTTCGATTCTCACGAACCCCTTATCGGGAGCCCCTGCTATCAAGTCTAGCCCGAGCCCCACCGCGCAGCGTTGATACGCCAACAGGCCCGCCGAGCAACGCACGCCACCGCCCAAGGAAAGCTCGCCGACCACCAAAGCACAACGAACCACTTCAGCATCTATTTGCCCCGTTGCGGCCAAAATGCCAAGAGCAATAGGCAAGTCGAATCCCGATCCGGTTTTACGCAAAGCGCCTGGAGCGAGGTTAACCACGATCTTTTCATTCGGCATAACGAAACCACTTGAGCGCAACGCGGCCTTGACCCGTTCCCTTGACTCTTGGATGGCGGCGTCGGCCATGCCGACAATGGCAAACCCAGGAAGGCCATTCGAAATCACAACCTCGACGGAAACAGGAATAGCCTCAACCCCTCGGATGGTGGCGCCCTGAACCGAAAACGAACGGTAAGACATACCTATTCCACCCCAAATGCATTCTTATGAAAGCGCAAGAACGCACGATTCTCAGAAAGCACCAGAATGGAAATAACATCAAATCGAACTCGTATATCGCAATTCTCGTACGTGGCTAGATAGCACGCCGCAATTCGCTCGTAACGCTCGCGCTTTTTAGCATCCACCGCTTCAGCGGGAAACCCCTTTTCAGCATTAGACCTCGTCTTCACCTCGACAAAGCACAGGGTGTCTTCCTCCAGGGCGATGATATCGGCTTCGCCAGCAATACAGGTCCAGTTAGTCTCCAAGATTTCATACCCTTTGCGACTCAGGAATCGCGCAGCCGCCAATTCCCCCCGTTTGCCCAAGGGCAATTCGCGCTCTTCAGGTGTCGGCTCAGGGAACGGACCCTCTTCGTTTTTCAGGCATTCATTTTCAGCAACCATAGCAGCCTCCTTTCGGTGACCACAATAAGAGTCGCATCTTAAATCGATGAGAATTCCGTGCGAAATTGATCGCAAAGTCCTGAGAAACAAGGCGAACTGACAGATGAGCGCAGAAGCGAAAAAGGGATCAACGAAAAAACCCCGCCCACAATGAGTCCAAACCATCCTTCGTCCCACAGACGAAAAGAACGAAAGATAGCCTAAACCCGTTGGAGACGGGGGCCGAAATACGAAGAAACCGCTTAGCCGAACAACGATTCCTGCAAAAAGTTCTGGCAGAACGATACGCGATGGATGGGCGTTAGGCCCTTTTCCGCAATAGCTTGACGATGACGAGCACTCCCATATCCCTTGGAGGAAGCAAAATCATAACCTGGATAGTCTTCATCATAGGAGACCATTAAAGCGTCGCGAGACACTTTCGCTATGAGTGAAGCAGCAGAGATGGAAGCGCATAGGGCATCGCCATGAACCACATTTTTTTCGCGAGGGTCAAGATGCAGCGGATTGCCGTCAAGAAGAATCACTTCAGGTTCTATGCCTTGAGCCTCAATTTCAGCAACAGCCTGTCGAAAGGCCTTCCGTAAACATGCCGTCATGCCGCATTCGTCAATCTCGGAGGGTTCGATATTCACAATAGCCCATGCCAAAGCCCGCTCCTTAACTGTTTCAGCCAAAACAGGCCTATGGGTCTCAGGCACCTGTTTCGAATCGTTGAGCCCCTCGATCGGAGGAGCGTCCTTGCGAAGCACTACCGCGCCTACCGTTAAGGGGCCAGCCAACGGACCACGGCCCACCTCATCGAGGCCAACGGTCACGGCGCCATTCGTAATCTGCTCCTGGTAGGAATACAGCTGGGATACCCGCTCGCGCTCGGCATGCTCGGCAGCCAAGCGACGCTTTGCGACGGCAAGTGCATTTTGCACCCCCTTGCGCGTATCCGCACACAGCGAGCGCTCCAAAACCGCATACTCTTCCGCCGAAGCCTCAGAAAGCCGTTTTCTGATATCACTCACTGTTTGCATACGCCGCTCCTATCTCAAACAGTTCCCCATTCTACCCCATCGCCATAAATGAACGAGGACACGAAGAAACGATGGGCGCAGGCGAGGTATTCAGTCGCCCTTCGCCTGGTTCCTTTTGGTTTGGCTATCGAAATCAGAAGCTCTCCTCAAAAGGGCGATTTGCTCTTTCTCAGGGAGGCAATCCACAGGCCTCCGATGCGCCTAAAGGCATGCGGCCTGGTTACGTCTAATCTCAATAAAAAAAGACCCGCCAAAGGCGGGTCTTGAAAGAGCTAGTTAAAAGCCTTTTCCTTGATCTTGGCAGCCTTACCAACCTTGTCGCGAAGGTAGTAGAGCTTAGCACGATTAACGTCACCGCGGCGGGTTACCTCGATCTTCTCGATCTTGGGAGAATGAACCGGGAAGGTACGCTCTACACCAACGGAGAAGCTGATCTTGCGAACCGTGAAGGTCTCACGGGAAGAAGCGCCATGACGGCGGATTACATCGCCCTGGAAGACCTGGATGCGCTCGCGGTTGCCTTCCTTAATGCGGTAGTGAACCTTTACGTTGTCACCAACGTTGAAATCTGCGACCTCAGGGTTGATCTGCTGCTGCTCGATTGCGCGGATAATATCCATGGTTTCCGTTCCTTCTATATGCTCAACACTTAGTTTCACTAATAGGGTGTCTTCTGACACAGCCGAAAATTATACTGTTAGCCAGATGTTCATGCAAGGGGTTTATTGCTTTTTATTGACAAACCTTCACTGACACCATATTCCCTCTTCTTTGGGCTGGACGTAAGAAGAAGCTGCCCAACGATGATACCAGTTCACTCGCATTCGTGGGGCAGATACTCCGCCAAATACCCTTTATCCGCCAATGCCTTCTCAATATCATCAAGAGCCTCTTCGCTTTCGGCGGACACCAAATGGAAGTGGTACCCCGAAGTAACCGTCATAAGCAGTGAAGAACGCCCCGTACGCATATCTTCGGCAAAGCGCGCAATGTCGCGGCGGCTCTTCAGGCCCAAAGACGCAGTCACCTTTCCGTACACGCGATGATTCACCATAACGTCTTCCACGGTACCGCCCAGATCGATAATGGTTTCGAGCTCATCTATCGTCTGCTCTTCCCCGTGGTGCACCTTGAAGCGCCGCATGAACACCTGCGGCTCCCTCGGAGACGCCATAACGTAGCCGCGATTGGTGGCTACGATATCGTGCCCGTTTGCGCGCAGAAGGGCAATATCCTGCACGATAATCTGTCGGCTCACCCCCAGCTCTTTAGCAAGTGCCGCACCCGAAAGCGGCTTTTTCGCCCCCCCACAGACCGCGGCAAGAGGCTCTCCGACCCCACAAGGTCGGAGACGATGCGCCCCCGTCGCGTCTGCGCGCTTGCCATAGCCTCAGCTTTGCCCATAAGCCGCTCCTTGCTAGTCGAGAACCTTCAGATGCTTCATGCTTAGGTCAAGAATACCCGCCGAATGAGTAAGCGCGCCAGAAGACACGTAGTCAACACCCAATGCTGCGATATCCTGCAGGGCATCAATATCGACATTACCCGAGCATTCCGTTTCAGCACGACCATCGATAAGCGAAAGAGCCTCTTTCATTTGCTGGGCGCTCATATTGTCGAGCATGATGATATCAGCCCCTGCGTCTACCGCCTCAGAAACTTGTTCCAATGTTTCGCATTCCACTTCGATCTTACGAACGAACGGCGCGCGCGAACGGGCAGCCCTCACGGCATTCGTTATGCCACCAGCGGCATCCAGGTGATTGTCCTTCAGCATCACGCCATCGGAAAGGTTAAAGCGATGGTTTCCACCGCCACCCAGACGCACTGCTTCCTTTTCGAAAATACGCATACCTGGCGTAGTCTTACGGGTATCAACGATAACGGTCTTGGAGCCAGCCTCAGCCAGGGCATCTACCGCTTGACGCGTTTTGGTGGCTATACCACTCATGCGCTGTAAGTAATTCAAAGCCACACGCTCACCTGAAAGCAGGGCACGAACGTCAGCGTGAACAATGCCCAACAACTGCCCCGATGAGATGCGCTGACCGTCCGAAACTGCAGCATCGAACCGTGCCACTGGATCAAGGATCTTGAAGGTGCGCTCAAACACCTGCAATCCCGCAATGACGCCATCCTGCTTGGCGATAAGCTCAACAGTGCCGCGATGAGCCTCAGGCACCACTGCGGCGGTTGACACATCTTCACTGGTGATGTCCTCGCAAAGCGCTCTTTTTATATGTTCATCAACAATCAGCACAATTGAGGAAAGATCCATCTACCTCGCCACCTTAACGACGACATCGGCTGCAACCTGCTTGGGCATCTTGGCTTGAGCCGCGCGCTGGGCAGCGCCCACCGTCGAAACGGCTCCCGCGTACATCGAAGCCGTCTTCGCCATACGGGACGCCACGACTCGCGCAGCGCGCTGAGCAAACACCAACGATTCAAGCAGCGAATTAGAGGCGAGGCGATTCTTGCCATGAACTCCATTGCAGGCCGTTTCACCCAAAGCAAAGAAGTTCATCATGGTTGTTTCCGAGTCGCTGTTCACATGCACACCTCCCATGAAATAATGCTGGGCAGGGACCACAGGAATAGGCTCTTTCAATAGATCGTAGCCCTCTTCAAGGCAGTGCTCGTAGATATGGGAGAAGTGACCGGTGATTTCATCGGACGACATACGCTCGAAGGAAAGCAGCACATGATCGGTGCCATCTTTTTTCATCTGCTCATAGATTGCCGTAGAAACCACATCGCGCGGCTGCAGCTCATCAGTGAAGCGGTTGCCTTTGGCGTCGAGCAAGATAGCGCCTTCGCCACGGCAGGATTCCGAGATAAGGAACGCACGTCCCGGGTGCTTGACATACAAGCTGGTGGGATGAATCTGAACGTAATCCATGTGTTCAAGAGCAACGCCATGCTCCTTGGCAATGCGGCATGCATCGCCCGTAAGGCTGGGGAAGTTGGTGGATCGCTCATAGCGTCCCCCGATACCCCCTGTGGCAAGCATGGTATAGGGAGCACGGATAAGAAGGCGACGTTCGGCTCCTTCGCCGCCACGACGATCAGCGCATACGACGCCCACGCATCGATTTCCCTGCGGGGCCTCGATGATATCGGTAACCTCGATGTGCTCCAAGATTCGCACATTGGGGAGACGGCGAACGTTTTCCAGCAGCGTGGTGGTAATCTCTTCACCCGTGATATCACCGTGATAGCAAATACGAGGACGCGAATGGGCCCCCTCACGGGTATATGCCAGCGAGCCATCAACCTCGCGTTCGAAGTCTACCCCGCGTCGAATCAGGTCGTTGATGACCGAGCGGCTTGATCGAATCATGATGTCGACGCTTTCGGCACGGTTCTCATAATGGCCGGCCCTCATGGTGTCTTCGTAGAAAGCATCGTAATCGCCTTCATCATGAAGCACGCATATACCGCCTTGGGCAAGCATGGAATCGCATTCTTCCACAACCGTCTTCGTGACCATGATGATGTTTGCCGTAGAGGGGAGGTTAAGAGCGGCATACAGCCCCGAAACGCCACACCCCGCAATAAGCACATCGCATTTGATTTCTTCTGTCTGCATAGCAATCCCCTATCGTGCTGCATACTCGAGCATAAGCTCAAGGGTTTTCT
This sequence comes from uncultured Eggerthella sp., assembly GCA_900547965.1. GTDB lineage: Bacteria > Actinomycetota > Coriobacteriia > Coriobacteriales > Eggerthellaceae > Anaerotardibacter. Next base: position 7,166 of record URJE01000004.1, read on the forward strand.
TGGCTGGATCCTGAAGCTCGAGCGGAACTTCCACGCCCACCTGCTCGTTAGCAAGACAATCGGCAACCTTTTCCAGCGTTACCGCAGTCATGTTCTCGCATACGGGAACGCGATGGGCAAAGTGAAAGCGCTTACCGCTACCGGCATTGCGCAGCTCCATCTCACGCAGCACGCCAACCATCGTTACGATGATGAAATCTTCCGCATCGCTTTTCTGGGTAAACTCGATAATGCCCTTGGTCGAGCCGATATAGTCGGCTTCCGCCAGCACCTCTTCGGTGCATTCGGGATGGGCAAGAACAAGCGCTTCAGGATACTCTTCTTCCAACGCAATGATCTCATTGGGGGTAATGCGCTGATGACGGGGGCAGAACCCGTTATTTAAAATCACATGCTTTTCAGGAACCTGCTTCGCAATGAAACGGCCCAAGTTAACGTCGGGAATAAACAGCAGGTGATTCTGCGGCAGTTCGCGGCAGATCTTCTCCGCATTCGAAGAAGTGACACACACATCGCTCCATGTCTTCATTTCGGCAGTGGAATTCACATAGCACACCACCGCCAAATCATCGCCGTACCGCACACGAGCATCATCGATGGTTTTCTTATCAACCATATGCGCCATAGGGCAATCGGCTGCAGGCTCAGGCAAGAGAACGGTCTTGTCGGGATTCAGCAGCTTCGCGCTTTCGCCCATAAATTCAACGCCCGCAAGGACAATGGTTTTCTGGGGCAATTCCACCGCCAATTTGGCTAGGTAGAACGAATCGCCGACATAATCGGCCACCGCCTGAACCTCAGGTTGCACATAATAATGAGCAAGGATAACCGCATCGCGCTCGGCCTTCAACCGATCGATCGTTGCCACCAATGTCGGATCGGGAACCTGGGCGGCAAACGAGTTCAAAGGCGCTTCGCATGCAGGGCAATCAGCACTACCGCGAGGATTTTGGGCGCCTCCCATTCGCTGCGACGACGATACCTGCCCTCTAGCTTGCTTCCCTCCGATGGCTTCAACATTGTCCATGCGAACACTTCCCCTTCTTCCAAGCTACATTCTTTTGTCACAGGTTTATCATGGGCGGTAGTTTATCACCGCTGTTTACACCTGACAATTCAGGTGACAAGACACCAAGCAAACGAAACCTGCTTGAAACAATAAAGGGCGCCCGGAAAACCCGAGCGCCCCAACAGCTCAAAAAGGAATTAGACAAGAAGTAAAAGACCGAAAACCCCCACGCCTACGATGATGCACCATACCAACGATTTCGTTTTGATGGCAACAACGATAACGGCAGCGGCCGCAATGAGGGGAATCGCAGCCGGCCAGAAGCCCGCATCGAACATCCCTGGAGCAAGCAGGTCGTTAGAGATAAGGGCAGCAAATGCCGCTGGCGGGATAAAGGCAAGCGCCTGGGAAAGCCAGCCCGGGAGATCCCTTCCGCGCAAGGCGAATACAGGAACAACACGGCAAATGAGAATGGTAACCGCGCAGGCAATGCCAATAAAGGCAAACTCACTCCACGACATGGGTGCCCTCCTTCCTGGAAACGATCATGCCTGCAGCAACGCCGATCAGGGCACCAACAAGGATAGCCGGGCCCGACAAACCTACGCACTTGCACACAAACACACCCAACACCGCGGTCAAAGCGGCAGCAATATTGGACTTCGTGGCTTTCTGGGAAAACAAAAGGCACAGAAAGATGCTGGTCATGGCGAACGACGCCAAAGCCGTAGGCACCGTAAGAAGGGATCCAAGAACAACACCAAGAGTGTTGGCAAGGGCCCATGTTGTCTCGCACAGGAGATTGACGGCCGTCGCTTGCGACACCTTCCACTCCCCTGAGCTAAAGCGCCCCAAGTTAACCGCAAAGGATTCGTCGGTTACCGTGGCTCCGAACAGGAAAGAAAGCGGCTTGGGGGTCTCGTGGCAAAAACGCGAAAGCGAAGCGCCGTACAGCAACTGACGCGTATTCACCAACGTGACTGAAGCGATGATGGCCAGCGCAGGCGACCCAGCAAGCCACATATTGGGGATCATGTACTGACCTGCACCCGAATAAAAAAGCATGGAAAGCAAAAACACCTGCAGAGGATCGAGTCCTATCTGCTGAGCAAGGATGCCGCAAGGTATGCCCAAGAACACATACCCGATCATAACGGGAAACGCAGCGCTAAACGGCGCCTTGATGCGCGCGAAAATGCCTTTGTGCTGTGATGGTTTCTCGCTCTCAGGGGCATTTCCAAGAGCTTTATCTTGTTTATGTTTCGGTTTCGTTTCGTCCATAGCCAAGACAATATACCACTCACGAGCAAGACTCGCAGGAATAAGCCGTTCATCGCGAATACTAAACGCTTCCAGGACGAAGTCCGTCTCATGTTTCCCATAAGGCCTAGCGGCGAAAAGGAAAAGATTCCCACGCCCGTACGCCAACGCGCGCAATATAGGGCCTTCGGCTTCAGGCAAAGCCTGAAACAAAACCGCCCATCAAAGCCCTACGAAAAGTCAACAAAAGAAAAAAACGCTGCTCTTCTTGAGCAGCGTTTTCATCAGCGGAACGACTGAGGAACAAACATGTTCTTAAAGAAGTTGGTGGCGTAACGATCCGTCATACCGGCCACATGGTCGGTTACGGCACGCAGCGGATCGCCATCGGAGATTGCCCGCACCTCAGCAGGAACCTGATCGTAATGGCGCACAAAATAATCAAACAGGTCTTCCACCAAGTGTTTTGCTTTGCGAACCTCCTGCATTACCGGCTCGGCGGTATACACATTCTGGAAAAGAAATGCTCGCAGCTCCATCATGGCATCCCAAACAGGCCGACTCATCTGGATATCGTCCAAGCGAGCAGAAGTCTCAATCATGTCGTGAACTAAAGTCTCAATGCGCGCAGAGTGGTTTTCACCAAGCACCCGATGAGCAGAGCCGGGCAAATCGGATTCTCTCAACGAGCCAGCTCGAATGGCGTCATCGATATCATGGTTCACATATGCGATACGGTCGGCGGTAGCGACGATGCGGCCTTCCAATGTCTCAGCACGCTGAGAACCGGTATGGCACACGATGCCGTCACGCACTTCAGCAGTGAGGTTGAGGCCCTTACCATTGTTTTCAATAACGTCAACCACACGCAGGCTCTGAACGTTGTGACGATATAGCCCCTGGCCTTCAGGCGAATCGGGGTCGATGCCCTTATGACGCGCAAGACATGCAGCCAATGCCTGCTCTCCTACGTGGCCGAAGGGCGTATGGCCCAGATCATGGCCAAGCGCAATTGCCTCGGCGAGATCTTCGTTTAAGCCCAGCGCACGGGCAATAGTGCGTGCGATCTGCGCAACCTCAAGCGTATGAGTAAGGCGGGTTCGGTAGTGGTCGCCTACGGGAGCCAAAAAAACCTGCGTTTTATGGGAAAGACGACGAAACGCCTTGGTGTGCAGGATCTTGTCTCTATCTCGCTGGTACTCGGTGCGATAGAGATCAGGCTCGCACGAACGCGCCCTTCCTTCCGTTTCGTCGGAAAACGCGGCATCCGAAGAGAAGCGCACGTGTTCCTGGTCGGCCTGTTCTTCTCTGGATACCAGCTTCATGGCTATTCCCCTTCGACGATAAGAAGACGACGGCACACTGGACACGTTGCCAAGGGAGCCTGGGAGCGAATCTTGCTCATACGGCTTGAGTCAAACGTGTTTCGACATGCACTGCAGGCACCTTCATGCACTTCCGCCAACGCAACGCCACCACATGCACTACGGGTTTTCTCGTATACCTTCAACAATTCCCCATCAACCTGCTCGGCCAAGGAAACGCGCGCTTTTTCGCCCTCATCGATGGCAACACGGAGAGATCCGCCCACCTTCTGGAATGAGGCGATAAGATCCTGCTCCTTGGCATCAAGCTCAGCGAGGGCCTGCATAATCTGCTTCATAACAGGGTTGATCTTGTTCACTTCCTCTTCCACGCGGGAGAGTTCAAGTGATACTTTTTCACGGCGCTTGCGCACGCCATCGAGATCACGCGTGTGGGCTGTTACGGCACGATAGTCGCCCTGCACCTGCGAAAGCGTTTCGGTGATTTCGTCCTGCTTTGCAGAAAGCAGTTCGTCTTCCTGCACGAATGCAGCGAGTTTTCCTTCGGCTTCGTCAAGCATGTCCTGAACCTGGACTTTGCGCTTGAGCACCTCGTCTTTCTTGGCACGTACCTCAAGGATGGCTTTCCTGTGGGGAAGCTCTTTAAACTCCTTTTTGGCCGAAACAACCTTTCGATCCACCTCCTGCAACTTGCGGAGGGTTGCGATGTCGTGTTCGGTAGCGTACATGGGCGCACAGCCTTTCTTCTGAACTTGCTTGACTGATTATCAATTACCGCCTGGACGATTCAGGCGTGTACCAATTGTTGCTCTGGTCGATCATGGTAATGCAAGATTCGGCCACACCTGCTTCGGCAGCATAGGCTGCAAGCAATGCGCACAACGGAAACTCGGACACATCATGGCCAAGCTCGATTATCGCCAAACCCGACAGCGCTGCATCCAATGCTTCATGATACTTTATCTCGCCGCAAATAAGGCAACCAATGCCCTGGTCGAGGCACATGCGGGCAAAGGAACCTGCCGAACCGCCGCTGGTAACGATCCGCGAAAGCTGCTTGTCGGGAGATCCCCATACGCGAGGATAGGTACCGAATACGCTTACGCAACGAGCGCTCAGGTGGCGCAGCGTTAAAGGCTCGTCCTCTGACGAAGAGACGCAAATACGTCCAAACCCCTTGTTGGCAGCACCAGGTAGAGGATCGAGCACGCCAAGAGGCGTTAAACGTAAAAGCACCGGCAGCGCATCGAGACCCGCCGTGGACACATCAAGGGCGGTATGGAACGAGAGAATGCTGACGCCCAGCTCGCAGGCACGGCGTACCACGGCACCGGGAGCATGACCCATTGCCGCTTGGGGCATGAATGCGTCGGGCGCGTCAATGAACACGGGGTGATGAGTCAACAAGACATTCGCGCCCTGAGCGTGCGTCTCTTCCACGGCGTGGATGGTGGGATCGAGGGCGACCGCCACCCCACGCACGATATCCATAGGATTGCCCACCAACATGCCTGTCCTATCCCAAGAGCAAGCATCCGAAGCAGGCATCTTACGCAGAAGCTCACGCTCTAGCTCGCCCACGACCATCATGCGCTCGTTTGAGGCCAAATTGCCCGCGTCGGTTTTTTTCAGTGAAACTACTTCCTCGACCACAGTAAACATCTCCTTGCTGAGTTGGCTACCCCAGGGCAATGGTTCGGCGGTCACCACCGGGAACCACTACGGTTACCTCACGGTATCCCGCTTCATACATCCAACGATACCCCGCTTCTATATCTCTATCCACATCGGTTACCGTATGGGCATCTGTCCCCAATGTACAGGGAACGCCAGCGCGGCAGAATTCGCGCAGCAACCCTTGGCTGGGAAACATCTCCTCGCAAGCGTAGGTAAGCCCAGAAGTGTTCACCTCGATCATTCGACCAGCCTCGCGCGCAGCTTCCGCTGCCTGCTTGTACAGGCCGGCAGGATCAAACGAAGCCTTACGACCGAACTTCTTCACGAGGTCGGGATGGGCCATAACCGTAAAGGGAGCCTTGGAAACAACCGCTTCGCACCATACCTCGAAATACCGACGCCAAATGTAGTCAGGGCCGACCTCGTCCCAGTAGCCGCGCTGAGCGGGATCGTCGAAAGGCCACAGATCAAGAAAATGAACTGATCCCAACACGACATCGAATCGGTCGAACTCGTCAGGAGCGAACGTGCGATCTTCGCCTTCGCCTAGCCAATCGAGCTCACATCCCACCAACACCTCCATGTCGGGGTACTTTGCACGCTGCGCCAAAACGCGCTCAAAGTACTCCGGCAGGCGATCCGCATGCATTGAAACATAGTCTCGCGGATCAACCTGCAGCGTAAGCGGATAGTGCTCCGTGACGGCAATATTCGTAATTCCAACCTGATGGGCGCGGGCAACAAGTTCCTCGATGGGCGCATGACCGTGATTCGTCATATCAGTATGGGTGTGCTGGGTCACTAATTCCATATGCAATCTCCTGCAACAATGAAGAGGGCACCCGTAGGCGCCCTCGTTTCTTTTCGTCCCTATCGTATCAGCTTAGCCAACCACTTCATTGAACGCTTCGATGAACGCATCGAGTTCTTCTGCTGTGGTGGTGTTACCCAAAGAAATGCGAAGCGAACCCAGTGCGTCATCACGGCTAACACCAATGGCCTTGAGAACATGCGAAGGGTCAAGGGAATGGGACGAGCAGGCTGAACCACCCGATACGCAGAATCCACGCCTATCAAGCTGTAGGATAAGCGTTTCGCTTTCCATGCCCCTAACGAGCACGTTCACCACGTGGGGGGCAAACGCCTCAGTGCCCGGCTCCACCGAAACGGCAGCTTTTACCTTAGGGTTCTCAAGAAGGCGCGCATAGCACTCGTCGCGCAAGGCGCGCAAACGCTGCGCATTTGCATCCAAATTCGCAAGCGCCGCACGCACGGCGGCAGCAAACCCGACTGCCCCCATAACATTCTGAGTACCGCTTCGACGCCCCGATTCCTGTCCACCGCCCACGATCTGGGCCGTAAATGGAGTACGGGCCTTAATGTATAAAGCACCCATGCCCTTCGGTCCCCCGATTTTATGCGAGGAGACGGAAAGGGCATCAACGCCCCATTCCTTCACCGAAACGGGAATCTTGCCGAATGCTTGGGTTGCGTCCACATGGAAGAGCGCTCCCGCCTTATGAGCAACGGCGGCAAGGGCAGGAATATCCATAACGCTGCCCACTTCATTGTTGACCGCCATGATGGACACAAGCAAAACCCTATCGGTGAGCACTTCCTCCAAAGCATCGGGAGTAATGTGGCCAGAGGAATCGGGCTCAACATACGTTACCTGAGCACCCCAATGGCCCAACGTTTCCGCAGCCTTTAGCACGGCATCGTGCTCAATGGAGGAAACTACGATTTGAGGAACGCATTCGTGATCGCCTTCCTGCTCGGCACGAGCTATCGCAGCATCGACGATGCCGAACAATGCGGCATTGTCTGCCTCAGTGGCGCCAGAAGTGAACGTCAGCTCATCAGGGCGCGCCTTGATGGATCGGGCTATATCTTCACGCGCCTGCTCAAGTGCGCGGAACGCCGTACGACCAACCTCGTAGAGGGAGTTGGCGTTGCCGTTGCCCGCAACAAGCCCATCGATTCCTGCCTGAAGATACGGGGTCATAGCAGCAGCGGCATCCTCGCAAAGCGGCGCCGTTGCCGCCCAGTCCAAGTAAACAGGTTTGTTCATTAGCGAGCCTCCGCTCCGGCATTGCGCAGAATGCCGATGGCCGCCTCGGGATTTTCCGCTTTGAATACACCAGAACCGGCAACCAAGACATCTGCGCCTTGAGCGCACACCAGGCCCGCCGTACGTCCAGCGCTAATCCCGCCATCAACCTCGATAAGAAGATCAGGATTCAAGCGCTTCGCCATTTCGGCAACTTTGCCCACACGATCCTCGCTGCCCTCAATGTAGGATTGACCGGAAAAGCCCGGGAATACGCTCATGACCAGAACCATATCAACCTCGGCGATATAAGGCTCCAACTCTTCAACGGGGTAATCGGGCTTCAGGGTTAGCGCCGGATGTACTCCGGCCTCGCGAGTCCGCTGAATGAACTCTCGCACCTCGCCTTCGCCATGAAGCGCTTCCATGTGTACTGAAACCCAATCTGCCCCAGCTTTCAAATACCAATCAAGCTGCTCGAGGGGATTGGAGATCATGAGATGCACATCAAGCGGGATATCGGTTATCTTCTTCAACTGCGAGACAAAAGGGACTCCCAATGTGAGATTTGGCACGAAATGACCATCCATCACATCAACGTGGATGAAATCGGTACCCCCACGTTCAAGCATGCGGATATCACGCTCGAAGTTCATGAAATCCGCAGACAGGATAGAGGGAGAGATCTTGATGTCACCGAACACGGCAACCCCTTTCCTTGAAAGTAACTTGCTGCTTATTCTACACGCAGCACTACGTCAAAGCAGACAAAGCAGCATGCGCTCCGCAGCAACGCATCAAAACTTACCTATTCTTTGCCTCAAGATCGAGCAGGAATTTCTTCACGGTTGGTCCGAAGGCATAGCCCCCCAATTTTCCGTTCGACCCAACCACTCTGTGACAGGGAACGAACAAGGGAATGGGGTTTCTGCCGCAAGCCTGTCCCACCGCCTGCAGAGCACCGGGCTTACCAAGGCTTTCTGCAATTTGCGCATAGGTGCGTGTCTCGCCATAGGGAATATCCGAAATCTTCGCCCAGACCTCGCGTTGGAACGCCGACCCTTCAGCACGCACTGGAACCTCAAAAGCGGTACGCTTTCCAGCAAGATATTCCAGCACTTCACTAGAAGCCCGGTTGGTTAAGGCTGTTGCATGCTGACGCCCCGCCAACTGCATGGGACCAAAGGCAAAATGGGTTATGGCAGCACCATCCGACTCAATGGCAACCCTTCCCATGGGGGTGCGATAGATAAAATATGTTCGCTCCATCAGTGCGTTTCGCCCGCCTCGGCAAGTCCCCAGAACTCAGTGGTCAAGGGACGCTTGAACAAATCGGCAGCCAATGGCTCGATGGGAGCGCCCTCCCACACCAACGATCGAACCGCCGTGGTAATAGGAAGCTCGACATTGTGCTTCTCGGCCAACGGGCAAATGGTCTGGCAGGCAACAGCGCCCTCTACCACCATGTGGGTTCGTTTCTCGAAGCCGCCCAATGTGGCGCCCTGGGCAAGCGCCTTGCCGAATGAACGGTTGCGAGAATGCTCGGAGGTGCAGGTTGCGATCAAATCGCCCGCACCCGCAAGGCCCATTACCGTCAAGGCATCGCCGCCGCAAGCCTTCACCAGTCGGCTCATTTCCGCCATGCCGCGCGTCATGATCATGGCGGCGGTATTGTCACCGAAACCAGCGCCATACGCTGCGCCCACCGCAATGGCGATAACGTTCTTGAACGCCGCGCACAACTCAACGCCTACGTAATCGGGAGAGGTATAGCAACGGAAATACGATGTGGTGAACAAATCGCGGAAATAGTGCGCGGTAGCTCTGGAACGCGAAGCGATTACCGTGCCGGCAGGAACCCCCAAGATAACCTCTTCTGCATGGTTGGGGCCGGAAAGCGCCGCAAGCCTGTCGATATTCCCAAGAACCTCTTCGAATACCTGAACAGGTAGAAGCCCTGTACCCTCCTCGACGCCTTTCGAGCAGATAACGATGGGGGTGTCCTTTTCGGCAATAGAGCAAAGATCTTGTGCAAACTGACGCATCAAGCGCGAAGGGGTAACGATAACCAGAGCCTCAGCATGCTCGGCGCATTCGCGCAGATTACTTGTCGCCGAAATGGAGTCGGAAAGCATCATGCCGCTCAGATAGCGGGGGTTATGATGCTCTTTCGTGATGGCATCTGCCACCTCTGGCTTGCGAGCCCATACAACCACCTCGTTGCCGGCTGCTGCAAGCGTTTGAGCCAAAGCAGTGCCCCATGAGCCCGCACCGATTACCGCGATCTTACCCATATGTCCTCCTTGGAGAATGCCCGTGGCATTCCGAAACACAGCGGGCAGGCAAAACTGCCTGCCCGCCAGATAAACTGCATTTATGCCTTTTTCTTCGAGCCGATCCGGTTTTCCGTTCCGGCACGCAAACGGGCGATGTTTTCCCTGTGGGCCCACACGACGGTTAGGCCAACCAGCAAGCACAGCACAAAGGCAACGGGGTTGCCCCAGAAGAAGTACAGTGCGAAGAAGGGACACGCTGCGGCTGCCGCAATGGATCCTACGGAAACATATTTTGTTGCCACAACCAGAACAGCGAAAATCGCGATTTCAAGCAAGGCTCCAACAGGACCAAACGCGGAAAATAAGCAGCCAACGGCAACAGCGATGCCCTTGCCTCCCTTAAAACCCAACCAAGGACAAAAAATATGACCTAGAGTGCAGCCAAGGAACGCTACCGCAAGACAAACCTGCTCGATATAAAGAAATGGATTCGGTGAACCGCCGAACGTCTGAACGAATTCCACAACAGCAAGCACATTGCCGGGAAGCACTTGGGTGCCGAACGCCGCAGCAATAAGCCCTGCGACTATGCCCTTTCCGAAATCAAGAACGAATACAGCGTATCCACCCACTTTTCCCATGGTGCGAATGGCGTTAGTGGTGCCAATGTTGCCCGAGCCATGCTCACGCAAATCGGTGTGATAAAACACTCGCGAGATTATGACTCCCCATGGAATGGAACCCAGTAAAAACGAAATAACAAGCAGTAAGGCCAACTGACCTAAAACCGTCAACATCGACTGTTAATCCTTCTTCTTGAACTTGAGGTTGATTGGAGTACCGGTGAAATCAAACGTGGAACGCATCCTGTTTTCCAGATAGCGCTCGAACGAAGGCTCAACCAGGTCGGGATGATTGCAGAAAAACGTAAAGAACGGGGGCTGTACACCGGTTTGAGTAACGTACTTCAACTTCAAAATACGCTTGCCCTTGGAAATGGTGTGACCGAACTCGCGAATATCCTGAAGCCAGTTGTTGAGGCGGCTTGTAGAGATGCTCTTAGAGTAATTGGAGTACGCTTCGTTGATGGCACCCCAGATGCGCTGAACGTTTTTGCCGGAAAGCGCAGAAATGGCGATAACCGGGGCATATCCTACGAATTTGAGGCGGTCTTCGATGCGTTCACGCACTTCAGCCTTTGCATCCGGACCTTCCACCAAATCCCACTTGTTCAGCACTACGACCATAGCGCAGCCGCGCTCAGCTGCCATACCAGCAACTCGCTGGTCCTGGTCGGTAAGGCCGATAGTAGAGTCGATTACCAAAAGAACGACTTCCGCACGATCGATGGCGCGCATGGCGCGCACGAAACCATAGTACTCAACGTCCTCGTCGATAACGCTCTTCTTACGCAGGCCTGCCGTATCGACGATGGTATAGAACTGGCCCTCATGCTCCACCATAGTATCGATGGCATCACGCGTGGTGCCTGCAACGTTGGAAACGATAGAGCGATCATTGTTGGTGAGCTTGTTCGTCAAGGACGATTTACCGGCATTTGGGCGACCGATAATAGCTACGTTAATGGAGTCGATCCCCTCCTCTTCGTCGCTTTCCTCAGGGAACAGCGAAACGATTTCATCGAGCAAATCGCCCGTACCCGTACCGTGGAGGGCGGAAACAGGGCGCGGCTCTCCCAAACCCAGCTGCATAAATTCCCACATAGCGCTTTCATCGGCCGCGTTATCGAGCTTGTTTACCGAAAGAAGCACTGGCTTATTGCTTCGACGCAAGATATTGGCGACAGCCTGATCGTCCGCGTTAACACCAGTTTGACCATCAACCAAGAAAATGATGACGTCTGCCTCATCGGCTGCGGTAAGAGCCTGGGCGGTAATGGAGCCCTGGAACACATCGTCGCCACCCATTTCGATGCCACCGGTGTCGATAATCTTGAAGTCGCGGCCATTCCAGTCCGCCTCATGATAAGAACGATCGCGCGTCACGCCGCGCATTTCGTGAACAATAGCTTCGTTGTTTTCCGCAAGGCGGTTCACCAAGGTGGATTTGCCCACATTGGGGCGACCAACAATGGCCACGATTGGCAAGCTCATTCTTGCTCCTAACATTGCTGAAGGTAACCTTATTAAGGATTCAGGATACCACTCACCCGAACCCACGATTTGACCACCCCATCAGCAGCACGGGATAAACACGCCTTCCCTATGAGCTACACGATGGGCTTCTTCCATTCGGGCAGACCACGAGCGCGGCGATTGCGATTGCGACCGCGCATATTTCGAACGCAACCCTGCATACCATGGGGAACATATTCCATATCCTCGAGATCGTCAGGCAAATAGCTCACCAACGAAAGAGGGGCAGTCTGCTGAACTGTTTCGGGCTCGGGGCCAGCAACGGCGGCAAATCCATGAACTGATGCGCCTTGGGCCACAAGTTTCTGCTCATAGCCGCTCCAGGGCTCATCGGGAAACAACGAACGAACATCGTCGGTATCCCACAGCAATTCGTAACCAGCCAGCTCAATCTGGGTAAGCGAAAATTCATGCATGGGCATGCTATCGGTGCGTAAACGCAAAGGCGCACCCTTTGTCAAGAGCGGACGATACGCCATAAGACGATCCAAATAGGTAAGACGCAAAGGCGCTTTCTTTTTCTTGGGAAACGGCGTGGGGAAATTCAGAAGGATAGCAGAAAGCTCTCCTTCGGCAAAAAAGTCCGAAAGATCGCGATCTTCTTCGTTAAACACGAAAACCGCATTGGTGACCCCTTGGGCTATAGCGCGCTCGGCACAACGAACCACGCATACACCGTCTACGTCAATGCCGATGAACAGCGTATCAGGCCGCGCAGCAGCGCACTCAACGGTGTACTCCCCCTTTCCGCAGCCTAAATCCAGCACAACATGCTTATACGAATCGACGCGAAAGCCTTCATGGGGGGCCCACTGGTTCCACCGACCGCGCCAACCCAATGGATTCGGCTCGTAGGATTGGGTGGCACCAGCAAGACGATCTTCAAGAGAGAAGCCTTTGTTCAGACGGGATCGGGTAGTTCGCATTGCGGCAATAACTCCAAACAAGAACAGAACAAGCAGCGGCAAGCAGCCCCCAGAAAAGGAGAAGCTACAGCTCGCTCAGATAACGGACAACGCTTTCGATCTGATTATCGGGCGTGGAAGCTCCTGCGCTCACGCCCACGACATGGCATTCGTCAAACCATGACGGATCGATTTCATCAGCACGCTCGATATGATGAGCGCGGGAACAATGCTGCGCGCAAATTTCAAAAAGACGCGTAGTGTTCGACGAATTGCGGCCGCCGATTACCACCATGGCATCCACCTGCTCTGCAAGCTCGACAGCAGAGAGCTGGCGTTGCGTCGTCGCAAAGCAGATGGTGTCTTTCACCTCAAGGTCGAGATGGAGCTCTTCGAGCTCCATCAGAACCTCTTCAAAGCGTTCACGAGATTGGGTGGTTTGAACAACCACGCCAACCCTACCCGACAAATCGGAAGGAATGTCTTCGGGCGAACCAACAATCGTACAGCGGCCACCGGCAACACGGGCATGAGCGGAGATCCCCTCCACTTCAGGGTGGCCAGCTTCACCCACCACCAAAACATGACGGCCTTCTTTGGCGAGTTTCGCCGCAGCGCGCTGGGCGCGCATAACGTGCGGGCACGTTGCGTCGATTACCGCAAAGCCTCGCTGCTCGATATCATCGATAATCTGAGGCACCACTCCGTGCGAGCGAATAACCACACCATCTGCATGAATGCTGTCGACCGAATCGGCAACGCAAATGCCACGCTCCTCAAGCTCGGCAACAACGCCGGGATTGTGGATAAGAGGTCCAAGCGTACACACCGAACCGCCCGCCTCTGCCGCCTTGAGAGTCATATCGAGCGCGCGCTGCACACCATAGCAAGCGCCCGCATAAGCAGCCTTCACGACTTTGAGTTTACCCATGGCGTTACTCCTTATCGGAATAGTCAGGCAACGTTGCGGGATCGAATGCCGAAATGGGATGCTCGGCAAATACCTGAGAGTAGTCTTTCGAATCAGGGAACAGCTCCACCATGTCAACTTCTTCCGGCTTGCAGCCTTTCGTAAGCGCATATGCCTCGCGCATCACATACCACGAGCAACCGTCCATGCGCTCATCTTTGGGAAGGAAGTCGAACGATGAAAGTGCAACAGGTGCGCCAAAGCGCGCAGTAATACGCGGAAAGCGCACACGTTGCCCCTTTTGCTTCACCTTGCTCACGTTCTCCAAACCCAAAGGAATAAGGGGCGCCTTGCCCATTCGAGCAATAAGAGCTGCGCCACCGTGCAATTCTGGGGCAGCACTCCCTTTGCCACGCCTCGTTCCTTCAGGGAAAATGCCAACCCATTCCCCGTTCTTCAGCATACGAGCAGCACGCTTCAAAGCCGTTCGATCAGCGCTACCCCGCTTAATAGGGAAAGCGCCGACGCTCGAGATAACCATGCCCAAGAATCCCTTGCCCGCACGAAACAGAGAATCGCGGGCGATCAGGCGCACCCACCCTTTGGGACGAACCGAAAGGAACATGATGATAACGTCGAGGTACGAATAGTGAGGCGAAACCAAAATAGCGCCAGTCGTCTTACCAGCAAAGGCGTCTACGATTTCCTTGCCTTCTACGCGAAAGCGAAACAGCACCTTGCACAGAAGGCTAAACAAACCCGAAAGGAACACCGCAATGCCATGGGGAATGCGATTGTCCTGACTGTTCCCGGAAAGAGGACGATCCCAATACTCTTCATGAATGTTAAAGGCCATTAAAGCGCCATCCTTGCTCGAGCCAAACCGCAGATAGAGCCAATAACTTCCTCCACATGCATACTGGAAGAATCAAGCAAAACCGCATCTTTCGCAGGGCGCAAAGGCGCTGTATCGCGACTCGAGTCAAGCTCATCCCTGCGAATAATATCTGCAAGCACTTCTTGATAATCGATGGAGCCAATTCCCCTATCGGCGTTTTGACGAACACGACGATGCGCGCGCTCCTCAGCGGATGCGGTAAGGAACACCTTTACTTCGGCATTGGGGAAAACCTCGGTTCCGATATCGCGGCCTTCCACCACGTAATTGCCCTCCGAACCAATGCGGCGCTGCTGATCAACCAACGCCTGGCGTACGGCAGGAACAGCAGAAACAGCAGAAACGGATCGATCTATCTCAGCGGTGCGAATAACACCAGTTACCTCGACGCCATCGACAAACACACGACGAGGAACAGGTTCGCCCTGCTCATGGCGGAAACTGATCGTGCAGGCATATGCAAGGGCCCCTACCGCTTCGGCATCTTCCAGGGAAACGCCATCATGCAGCGCACGCCATGCAACCGCACGATACATAGCACCCGTATCCAGACACGAAAAACCCAACTCTTTCGCTACAGCCTTTGCAACGGTTGACTTTCCTGCCCCTGAGGGACCGTCAATCGCTATGATCATCTACGCCAATCCTTTCAAACATTCAAGAAACGTGGGGAAGCTGACAGAGACACTGTCGAAATCGATAATATCAACCGGCGTATCGGAGCACAGTCCAACCAAAGACCAAGTCATGGCAAGGCGATGGTCCTTACGCGAGTCGAATACGAGACCCTGGGGAACCTGCAAGCCGGGTTGGCCCTCAATGTACAGATCGTCATTTTCAGCCCAAGCATTTACACCCAGCTGATCCAAGCCTTCAATAATAGCGGTAAGGCGATTCGATTCCTTCTTGGTAAGTTCGCTCACCCCACGGAAAACCGTGATCCCAGCAGCATGGGCCGCAACCAACGCCAGAACAGGAATCTCATCGATCTCTGAGGCAATGTGCTGAGAGGGGATTTCGCAACCTATCAACTTATCGGTATACGATGCCTCGATAATACCTATCGGCTCCTTGCCTTCTGCGGTGAGGTAACGCACCTCGATGGAGGCGCCCATACGCTCAAGCGTACGAATGAAACCGACGCGGCCGGGATTGAGGCTAACGTTCTCGATCTGAATGGAACTGCCCTTCTTCAAGAGAGCAGCGCAGATCAGGAACGCCGCCGACGAGGGATCACCTGGAACATCGACCTCTGAAGCGGAAAGCACAACAGGGCCCTCAACCGAAGCGCGGCGAAACGCATGTTCTACTTTTACGCCGAACTCGGGCAACATCAATTCCGTATGGTTGCGTGAAACGGCAGGCTCGTTGATGGTCGTGGTGCCCTTGGCCCCCAAACCAGCTAAGAGAACCGAGGTCTTCAGCTGCGCCGAAGCCATAGGCGAGTCGTATGTGATGGCTTTGAGATTCGGAGTGCCGATTTCCGTCACCGGCAGGGTTTCGCACGCCTCGGGCTCAAAGCTAACCCCCATTTTCATCAAGGGCGCAATGATGCGACGCATCGGACGCTTCTGAAGCGACTCGTCGCCCGTGATCTGAACGCGAATGTTCCATGGCGCCAAAATACCCATAAGAAGTCGCGAGGTGGTGCCAGAGTTTCCGCAGTCGATGGGACCTTCGGGCTGCTTAGGGCCTTCGGCGCCCCACCCCGTAACGCCACCAGCCAACGTACCGTCAACCTGACGCTCCAAGGAAACCTTTGCGCCCAAAGCGGAAACCGCGCCAATGGTTGAACGCACATCGGCAGAATCGAGAACCCCCGTCAAACGCGAGGTCCCCTCCGCCATGGCAGCGAACAGCACGGCGCGATGGGATATGGATTTGTCGCCAGGAACACGTGCAGCCCCATCAAGAGGAGCGCCTAAAGGCTCGATGCGCGTAATGTTGGATTCGCTCATGATATTCACTACTCCTTAGATAGAGGGTTGAAGGAAATGCTGAAACCAGCCTTGATAAGCTGAGTGGATAGCTTTCCGATATCGCCTTCGTCGGTAAGCACCATGTCGAGCACAGCACTCGAAGACGTGATGTGGTCGATGTTGATGGACTGCACGTTGCAACCAACCTGGCTTGCGATAGTAGTGACCTCGGCGATGATGCCGGGGCGATTGGTGAGTGGGATGCGCACTTCCAGCAAGTCTTCGGTTGCGGGAACCCATTTGGCGGGAATGGACCTACGGGCCTGCGCAGCTCGGTCGAGCAGCTTGGTGAACCCGGCCTTATCGCCTTCGCGCAACGTATCTGCATAACCACGCAAAATAGACCGCACCTCGTCAAGCCCCTCCACGATTGCCTCGCGGTTATCGAAGGCGATTCCTGTCCACAAAGCAGGAGAGCCTGCGGCGATGCGAGTAGAATCCTTAAATCCACCAGCAGCCAAACGGAACAGGGCTTCTTGATCGTCAGCATGACGCACAGCGAGCTCCACCAGCGAAGATGCCACAAAGTGCGGCACGTGGCTTACGATAGCGACCGCTTCATCATGTTTATCGCGAGGCAGGGAAACCACGCGCGCACCAAGACCCGCAAGCGTTTCATGAAGGTTGGCGTAATCGTCTGGCGATGTTTCCTCGTCGGGACACAGCACCCAATGAGCGCCTTTGAACATATCTTCTCGCGCGCCTTCTATGCCGCTTTTCTCCGAACCTGCCATCGGGTGACCGGGAATATACTTTTCGGGATAACGCAAGAGCTCCTGCGCCTGTCGGCTCACGATCTTCTTCGTCGAACAGGCATCGGTTACCACGCCCTTGAAATCGCAGGCAGCAATGATGCGAAAGTATTCGTTTGCCACAGGAACGGGAGTGGCGATCATCACCAACTCGCAACCGCAAAGTACCGAACCCAGATCTTCACTGGAAACGTGGCCCTCGTCAATCCAACCGCGCTCTTGAGCCGCTTTGACCGCATGCTCGGAAACGTCAATGCCCACAAGACGCGCATCGGGATATGCGTTGCGATACATTGCCGCAAACGATGATCCGATAAGTCCAAGACCGATAACGGCCACTGAAGAAAAGTGCGTCTTCATAGCTAATTTGCTCATTTCTGATAGCGGTTTGTTCGTGTGGATGATTCTACCACGCCTATCTGGCGGCCTGTTCAAGTGCCACAACCTCTTGCGGGCTGAGCACACGATATTTCCCTTCGGGCAGATCACCCAGATCAAGGGGGCCAAACGACTCGCGATGCAAACGAAGCACAGGATGGCCAATCGCTTCGAGCATACGCTTCACTTGGCGCTTTCGGCCTTCATGGATGGTAATTTCCACAAACGCGTTCTTCCCCTTGCGGCCAGCCAGGGAAACCACAGCGGGCTGCGTCATGCCGTCTTCCAGCTCCACCCCGTGACGCAAACGGCTAAGGGCTTTTTCGCTCGGTGTGCCCTTCACCAAGGCACGGTAGGTTTTATCGACATGACGAGAGGGATGCAAAACGGCATTGCCCAACTCCCCATCGGTGGAAAACAGCAAGAGTCCTGTAGTGTCGAAGTCTAAGCGTCCTAACGGATACAAGCCGGGGACTTCGTCGCAAGGAACCAGCTCCGCAACGCAGGGGCGTCCTTGAGGATCTTTCATGGAGGTCAGAAAGCCTGCCGGCTTATTGAGCATCAACGTAACCGCTTGGTTCGGCTTGCAAACGGGAACCCCGTCCAAGCTCACCTCGTCAACAGAAGGATCAACCTTGGTGCCAAGTTCAGTCACCACATTCCCGTTCACGGAAACTCGTCCCGCTTCGATGATCTTCTCGCATGCGCGACGGCTGGCTACACCGGCCCGTGCCAAGAACTTTTGCAGGCGCACTTGACCAACCTGTTCGTTTTCCTGCACGTCAGCCCCTATTCATCCTCATCGAATACCAGCTCATCGAAGTTGATCTTCTCAACCGCACCTACACCTGCGGCAAGCGCATCGGAAAGCATCGTTTGCATCGCTTCCTGCATGGTCTCAGGCTGCAGAAGATCGTCTTCCTCCTCTTCTGTGCTACCAAGGGAATATGACTCGTCTTCCGGGCGTACTACGTTCAAGCGCTCAGCAATAAAGGCGCGTGTTTCCTCGTCGGGAGCAAACGACTCAAGCGGAGGAAGGTCTCGCACCGAGCCAAGGCCGAATTTCTCCAAGAAGGTTCGGGTGGTTGCATACAGCACCGGATTGCCAGGTGCATCTTGAGTGCCCGCTTCACGCAGTAGGCCCTTTTCAACCAGAGAATTGATAGAGCTGTCCGAACTCACGCCGCGAACCGAAGCAACGCCATTGCGGGTAATAGGCTGGCAATACGCCACAACAGCCAGCGTCTCCAACGCCGCCTGAGAAAGCTTGCGGGTGTCCCATGAAAGAACATAGCGCTCGATCAGCTCATGGTAGCGGGGATGTGTGTACAGGCGCCAACCACCAGCAACTTCGCGAAGCTGAATTCCCCGCTCGGCTTGCTCGAGCTCACTCTGCAAATGCACAAGCGATTCCTGAACGCATGCAGGGTCAACTTGCAACATGTCCGCGAAGGTCAAAACCCCAACGGGCTCATCGGTGACAAACAGCATCGACTCAATGGCGCCCATAAGCCACGCCTGGTCGACTTCAGCATATGCTGCAACATCACTGGATTCCTGCACGTTGTTCTGATCTTCTTGCATCATGCCTCCCCTGCCGAATCGAATTCGCTATCATCCAAGATCTGCGCGTTTGCCCCTTCAACGTACGTGATGGAAATATCTCCAAACAAATCATCTTGCTTCAAGCTCACCATATTGCGCTTGAACAATTCCAGCATGGCCAAAAACGTCACCACGATTAAATGCGGGCTATCATCAGCCGAAATGAAATCAGAAAACTTTGCGCTTCCATTGGCGCACACCCTATCGAACACCGTGCGAACCTGCGTTTCCACGGGAATCACCTTTGCGGCGATATGCTCAGATTCGAGCAGGAACACATCACGGCGGGCAATGCAGCTCGCGCACAGCTCGCCTAAACGCTCGATCTTGACACCCTCCAAGTAATCTGGCACCAGCGTGAGAAAAGAACGGTCGGGACCAAAGGGGCGTGTATGAACGCGGGACTCCGCTTCGAAGCGACCCTGCAAAGCGGTTGCCGCATTTTTGAATTTCTTGTATTCCAGCAAATGCTCAACCAGCGCATCGCGCATTTCACTCGCCGACATTTCCTCATATTCTTCGGAAACATCTTCAGCCTCTTCATGCGGCAGCAAGCTTGCTGCCTTGATCTCCAGAAGTGTCGAAGCAACGAGAAGAAAGTCGCTCGCCACATCCAGATCAACATTGCGCATGCGCTGCACTTCCGCCAAATACTGGTCGGTGATTTCCGAAAGGGAAATAGAGCCAATACTCACCTTCTGACGGCTGACCAGATACAGGAGAAGATCAAAAGGGCCCTCGAAGCTTTCTATGCGAACACGGTACGACATGTTTACAATAGTGCCTCGAACGCATTTTGGCGCAACGTTTCGTACACGCCAATCGCAACAGCATTGGAAAGATTCAGGGAACGCAAGCTTTCACGCATGGGAAGACGCACGCATTCTTCGGCATGGGCTTCAAGCACCTCGGGATCGACACCTCGGCTCTCGCGGCCGAACACTAAATAGAGTTCACCGGCGTCGGCCAAATCCTCATCATAGAAAGATCGGCTGGTATTCCCCGTAAAGAACAGCATGCGCTTACCTTTGTGCTCCTTCAGGAACTGGCTCACACAAGGATGACGAACGATAGTCACTTTATCCCAGTAATCGAGGCCAGCACGGGCAAGGTTACGCTGGGTGTAGCGAAACCCCATCGGCTCTACCAAATGCAGCGTTGCGCCTGTGCACGCACAGGTACGGGCAATGTTGCCCGTGTTTTGAGGAATTTCCGGTTCAAATAACACCACATGCAGATCAAGTGCCATTACGCATCGAGTCCTTTGTTCGTCTCTTCCTCGATTTCTTCAGAAAGCATAATCCACTCTTCCTCGTGGGCGGAAAGCGATTGCTTCAGCTTCGCATGCTCAGCTATGACGTCGCTCGAAGAGTCTTCGTTCGTATAGAAATCAGGATCGGCCAACAGCGCCATGATCTCTTCCATGCGAGCGGTTTCGCGCTCAATGATCTTGTCGAGCTCCTTTACACGCTTGCGTTGATTTTTCAGTGCGGCATAAGCGCGATTGCGAGCCTCCGCCTCAACACGTTTTTGCTCCTTGGTTTTAGGGGCAGAACCGCGAGGCGCCGTCATGGGCTTCTTAGATGGCCCTTCTTTCGAAAAGGCCTTTGCAAAAGCCGCAGAGGAAGCGGCAGCAGGGGCCGCCTTAGAGGAACGCTCCTGCATGCCATCAACCGCACTACGAGTATCTTCCTGTCCGGTTTTGTACAGGTAGTAGTCGTAGTCGCCGGCAAATGAGGTTACCTGACCGGGCTTTACCTCAATGATGCGATTGGCTACGGATCGAATCAGGTGCCTGTCGTGCGTAATAAGGAGAATGGTTCCCTCGAACTGCTTCAAAGCTTGCTCCAAGATATCCGCACTCGCGATATCGAGATGGTTCGTGGGCTCGTCAAGGCAAAGCAAGGGACGTGGAGCAACAAGCATCTTGGCCAAAGCCAAGCGGCACTTTTCACCACCAGAAAGAACAGAAACCTTCTTGTCTACCGCATCTGCCTGGAACAGAAAAGCACCCAGCAGTGTTCGAACCTGAGAAATGCTCCAACCAGGAGCCGCGCCATCCAGTTCCTCGAAAACCGTATTGCCAGGATGCAGCTCCTCAAGCTGGTGCTGAGCAAAGTATGTTTTGCTCACATGGGCACCGTATTTTATTGTGCCCGCGTCGGGTTCCAGAGCACCCGCAATCATCTTCAGCAGGGTAGACTTTCCCGCACCGTTCGGACCAACCAATGCGACCTTTTCCCCGCGGTACAAAGCCAGATCAAGGCCATCGTAGACCGTCTTCGATCCAAACGACTTGCACAAGCCCGTGGTTTCCACCACCAGATCGCCCGTACGTGGTGGTTGCTGGAAATTGAAGTGCACACTCTTGCGCTCAGGGGGTACCTGGATGATCTCCATTTTCTCGAGCTTGCGCACACGATCTTGCACCTGTTTGGCCTTCGTTGCCTTGTAGCGAAAACGCTCGATGAAGGCCTCCATATGAGCAATTTCCTCTTGCTGCTTCTGCGCTTGTTCGCGCAGCAATTCAAGACGCTCTTCGCGTTGCGTCAAATAAGCAGAGTAATTGCCTTTATAAAGCTGAACATGACCTAAATCGATCTCGGCAACGCGATCGACCATGTTGTCCAGAAATTCGCGGTCGTGACTTACCACAATCACGCTTCCCGAATAACTGCGCAAAAACCCTTCCAGCCATTTCACGCTTTCAAGGTCAAGGTGATTGGTGGGCTCGTCAAGAAGAAGCACTTCGGGATTGCGCGTAAGGAGTTTTGCCAATGCGATGCGCATCTGCCAACCACCGGAAAAATCGGAAGTCATGCGTTCCATATCGTCTTCGCCAAAGCCCAAGCCGAAAAGGACCGAGCGCACGCGCGATTCAAGTTGGTAACCGCCCATGGCCTCATACTGATCACGAGCGCGCCCATATGAGGCAAGCTGTTGCTCGGTGGGGTTTTCACCCAACGAAGTTTCCAGTTCGCGCATGTGGCGTTCTTGGTTCAATATTTCATGCTGAGCAGAGAGCACCTCTTCAAAAATAGAGCGCTCCCCCATCTCAATGGCTTCCTGCTCTAGGTATCCGAGTTTTGCGCCCTTCGCCAAGATAATGCGACCATCATCGGCATCCTCTTTGCCGGTAATAATATTGAGCATAGTGGTTTTGCCAGCGCCATTCGGGCCAACAAGGGCAAGACGATCGTACTCTTCCAAGCGAAAAGTGACGTCCGAAAACAGGACGCGGGAACCAAAGGATTTGGTGATGTGTTCAAGCTGTAAAATCATAACGATTTATTGTACCGTATGCGAACAATGCAACCGAGCGAGCCAGGGCATACTTACAAACCGCGCATGAAAACGCAAACAACGGCGCAACTCATGTTCGCAAGATTTCTGCTTCGCAAGCAAACCGCAATCCAGCTCGACTGCATGCTTCAGGCGAAAACAAGACCGGTGCAGCTCTAATCGATGTAAATGCTCGGTGAGGCAGATCGGTCGAGCTGATGCCCACGTACGTACTCAATAAAGTGCTCCACGCAATACGGACGATAATTCTTATCACAATATACGAGATAGATCGTGTGGCAGTATTGACGTTTTTCCAGCTCGTTGTTGTACAAGGGCTTTACGACAATGTCTTCCATCGTGCGAGGGAAAAATGTGTCGAGCATCAATGCCAGATCAGAGCCATTCGCGGCAAAACCCGCAAGAATAGACTCATCCTCATACACATAGCGAACATCGTCGATTTCAAATCCATCGAGCAAATTCTTCACCGATTTTCCGAGAGGCACTTCCCCTCGGTAGGTGATAAGGGACTCGCCCTTCAGATCGCTTAGCGTCAAATACGGTTTAGATGCCAAAGGAGAAGACGGGCTCATGGCAACGACCAAGCGCTGCTCAACAACAGGAATCTGATGGAGCTTATCGCTGAAACCAGCATCAAAAGCACAGAAAGCAACATCATGTTTCCCCTCAACAATGCCGGAAAGCAATTCCTGAGAAGGCTTCTGGTTGATATTGAATTCGGTTTTCCGCTCATTAACCGACGAATAGCCGTTCAGCAAACGAGGAAGATACTCCGTCTGAAGCGTGATAATGCAGCCAAGATCGATCACGCCGCCATCACCTTCACCAGAATATCCCTTCATTATGGCAATACCCTTATCGAGTTGCTCTAGCGAAGCATTTACGTACTTAAGAAACTCGGCACCGTACTTAGTGAGTTCAACATTGCGCCCAGCTTTTTGGAATAAGGAAACGCCCAGCTCTTGCTCAAGAGAAGAAATGGAGCCAGAAAGGGTGGGTTGCGTAATGAAAAGCTCTTTTGCAGCTTTTGTATAATGCTGCAATTCGGCCAGTTTTCGAAAATAATAAAGCTGAGATAGATTCATGCTTCTACGCGCCTCCACCTAAGACAAAACGATGTTAATTATAGCGTAAATCCGATAAATAAAGCTTAACCTATAAGCCATTCTTTGGTTAAACCACAGCAGTTACTACCAGACACGAGGATGCTTCTTTTCGCACCTCCCTCGCAAAACCCTGTTGCGCACCTCACCCGCACCGCAATAACTAACCTGTCCCTCGAACAAAAAAAGGACCCTGGTTTCCCAGGGTCCTTCGAGTAGTGCATGAATTATTTCATGAAAGCTACGTGTTTAGTCGTGCATCTTTTCCATGGCACTGTAACCGAACTGCTTCTTGAAGCGAGAGATTACATACAGGGACATGCAGATGCTTACGACTGCGGCAACGAGGAGCAGAACCATCATGATCCAAACTGCGCTACCCTCACCAACGGACTTGGTCATGCTGCCAACGATGAAGGGCAGGAATACCGATGCGAAGCCCATGAAGGTGTAGTACATACCTACGTTACGGCCACGAGGACCGGGGCACATCATCTGACGAAGCGTAACGCCCGTCTGAAGCATACCGCCAGCTGCGGAGAAACCGAGAACGGCGATTGCCACGTACACAACGCCTGCACCAAGGTTGAGAGGCAGAGCGACGATAACCAATGCCAATGCGCAAGCAGCAAGGATCGAGTCGATCAGGATAACCTTGATCGGGGTCCAACGGAGCTTGCCCATCATCCATGCCCAGAACAGAACTGCAACTACAGAACCAGTTGTGTAGATGGAGGTCAGGCCAGCTGCGGTGGTGGCATCAAGGCCGAGGTTGGTAATACCAAACTGCTTGGTGTACT
This sequence comes from uncultured Eggerthella sp., assembly GCA_900547965.1. Classification (GTDB taxonomy): domain Bacteria; phylum Actinomycetota; class Coriobacteriia; order Coriobacteriales; family Eggerthellaceae; genus Anaerotardibacter. The sequence continues at coordinate 31,555 of URJE01000004.1, forward strand.
GCTGAGCGCCGTACATGATGAACATGATCAAGAAGCCGAAGAACAACGTGCAAGCATTAACCATTGCATTGGGCTGCTCGAGCATGGCGTCTTTGGCGGCCTGGATTTCTTCCTGAGCCTTGTTCTTGGCGCCTTCATCGCTTGCATCAGAAGCAGCGATCTTGCGTTCGTCGTCGTAAATAAACGGAGTGCAAATTGCCATGATAGTAGCGATAACAGACATCACGATAGGAATCATGATGTTGATATGCCAGTTAGCACCGCTGTTCATTGCTACGAACAGAGGATAAACGATACCGGAAATGGAAATAACCAGCTTGATACCGATCGTAGTAGATGCGGAATACTTGGGGTTCGCTTCAGCAATTGCAGGGTAAAGCGATCCATCCCAGAAACCAGAAGTGGCAACACCGGAAAGGAAACCTGCCACACATGCGACCGTAGCGTTGTCGGTAAGGAGCATAATCACGAACGAGATGATGTAAAGAACACCACCGCCTACCGCCATGATCTTACGGCCAATGCGGTCAGAGATTTCGCCTCCGATCCATACACTAATGAATTTACCAATACCAACCCACATGATTGCCGTTGATACCGCAGCGGCACCTGCCGTTGCGTCGGTGAAGCCCCATTGCGTGTAGAAGTTCACCTGATTTTGACTGAAGATAATCGCCTGAACGCCGTGTGTTAAATAACACATGTACACTGTCGCAATAGCGAACAAGTACTTAGTTGCTTGTTTGGCTGCGCTCATAACCTCCCCTTCCTCTTTTTCTTTCCCTCAATGGAATGCTTAAACCAAACGAGATCCCCTGATGAAAACGATGGCTCAAGACACTTTCATGTTAGACCTGCCGTTTGAAGACTTCTAATTCATTCAAATAATGCGAATAGAACCCTATTATAACTGCTGTTTATAGATTTGATAATTTGATGCAATATTTAATAATGCAAGCCATTTGTTGAAAGCACAAAGAAAGTACTCATGCATGGAGTTAGATCTGCCCCTCATTGAAAATAACCAATCGGCGAATAGCCGCTCGACAGAACATAAAAAAAGCGACCTACCGTTGGTAGGTCGCTAATGCAATCAAGAAACGATTGTACGCCTATGCGTGAAATTCCTAGCCGAAGCGATACTGAACGCCCATGGTAGGCTGAGGATACTCCCACTTTTCGAGAATGGTTTCACCACAAATCATGCGGCACGTACCGCACTCGAGGCAACCAGCATAGTCGAAAATGGGCTCGTCGCCCTCAGCGGGCATCTTGTAGAGCGCTGCAGGGCAGCACATAACGAGCTTCTGGAACTCAGGATCGGAAGCCTTAACGCCTTCCTTGATCTTGATATGAGCGTTTTCTTCGTCGACCTCAAACTTGTTGAGGGAAAGCTTCTCGTCGACGTTAACAGTGATGTCGATCACAGTGCCTTCACTCCCTTCATAGCAACCTTAGCGAGCTTGAACAGACCCTGGCGCTTAACCGGAGGAAGCGCAAGCTTCATAACATGCTGGCGAGGTTCGCCGTCAACCTTGAAGAGCGGGGTCATGATGTCGCGGATCATCTCAGGATAACCGCGGAACATGCCGGGGCAGTTCTCGAGGAATTCAGGAGCGTCCTCGTACATCTTCATGTCGCGCATGATGAAGGAGCTATCGAGCATGGTCTTGTACTCAGCCAGGCCAGCCTTGGAGGTATCGCCAGCATCGAGAGCCTTGATAACAGCCTTAGCAGCAATAGCGCCAGACTCAACCGCAAGGTCCATACCGCGAACGGTGTAGCCGAGGTTCATGCACAGCATAGCTGCGTCACCAGCAACAACAACACCGTCGCCAATGATCTCGGGCATCATCTTGATACCGCCCTCGGGGACAACATGACCGGAGTACTCTACGGTCTTGCCGCCAGCAATAAGGGGCTTGATCTCAGGACGATTCTTGAAGTTCTCGAGCATCTGATATACAGGAATGTCCTGCTTAAGAACTTCACTCATGGTAGCTACGATACCAACGGAAACAGATTCCTGGTTAGCGTATACAAATGCGCCACCAATGATGCCGTTAGAGCAGTCGCCAGCGAAGAGCCAGGAAGCACCTTCGCCAGGATTGCAGAGGAAGCGGCTTTCAACAACGTCGGCAGGAAGTTCAATAGTTTCCTTAGCGCCAACAGCAACCTGATGAATAGCAGGAGCCTTCTTGGAAAGACCAGCCTTAGAAGTGAGGAGAGAGTTAACGCCGTCAGCGAGGATTACAACATCAGAAGTAATCTCGTCACCAAATGCGAGAATGCCCTTTACCTTGCCATCTTCAATGATGAGGTCTTCAACTGCGATGCCGTAAATAAACTCAGCACCAGCATTTTCAGCCTGCTCTGCCAGCCACTGATCAAAGGGGCCACGCAGTACAGTGTAAGACTCTTTACCAGCCTCTTCGAGCTCACGGGCTGCATAATCAATAGTGAAATTGGAGTCAGGCGACATAAGCGAAATACGCTCATGAGTAACCTTGCGCTGCAAAGGAGCTTCCTGGTAATTCGGGAATACCTTGGCCAGCGAATGCGTATAGATACGGCCACCGGTCATGTTCTTGGCGCCAGCGTACTGACCACGCTCAACGACAAGAACCGACTTGCCTGCGGATGCGAGGGTGTAGGCAGCAACAGAACCTGCGCAACCAGCACCGACGACAATCGCGTCAAAATCGGACATGCTGTTCCTTTCAGAGTGTGAACAAAAAAACAGGGCGCAGAAAACTGCGCCCTGCAATAATACGCTTTTACAGCGCTTCAATCAAGGCAGGAAGAACCTTGTAGATATCACCAACGATACCGTAGTCGCACTGCTTGAAGATAGGTGCGTTCTGATCCTTGTTAACTGCGATGATGGTGTCAGCACCCTGAACGCCTACCATGTGCTGCATCTGGCCGGAAATGCCGAGAGCAATGTAAGCCTTGGGAGCAAGCTGCAGACCGGAAACGCCGATGTAGAGGTTGCGGGGCAGCCAATCAACGTTCTCAGCCAGAGGACGAGAGCAACCGAGCTCAGCGCCAACCTTAGCGCAGAGATCGCGAGCCATCTGGAGGTCAGCTTCCTCAGCGAAGCCACGACCAGCACCAACAACAACGTCGCACTTGGTGAGGTCTGCGCCCTCACGGGGAACAGCCTTGGTGCCGCGAAGAACGAGAGCCTTCTCGGGAGCAGCATAAGCGATGGTCTCAACATCGTCGGAACCAGTTGCCTCTGCGTCTGCGAAAGCGGTGCCAGCTACGGTGTAAACCTTAGCACCAGTTGCCTTCTGCTTGTTTGCAGCGAGACCACCGAAGTACATGTTGGTTACAACGTCGCCGTCGAATGCGGTAACGTCGGAAACAACAGCGGTGCCGAGCTTAGCAGCAAGAAGACCAGCGAGGATCTTGTTGCGGGGAGTAGGCTCAACGAGCACTACGTCGGGCTGAGCGGCTTCATATGCAGCCTGAACGCCAGCAGCAGCGTTCTCAACGGGCTGGCCTTCGGGAAGCTCTACGTCGTATGCCTTGTCGGCAACGCCCGTGAGAGGAGCACCCTTAACAACTGCGAGTACTACTTCGTCAGCAATGGTACGAGCACCAGCGCAGAGAGCGCGCTGAGCATCGGTAGATTCTGCAAGAACAAATGCTTTCATGTTTTAGAACCGCCTTATCTCTACTTGAGTGCCTCAGCAACAGCCGCCGCAAATGCGTCGATGTCGCCTTCTTCGAAGATCTGCTGCTTACGGGGAGCGAGCTCGGGAGCCTTGGTCTCCTCAATCTCGATCTTAGCGTCTACGCCACCAGCAAGCTCGTCAACGGTGGAAGGCTTCTTGCCAGCTGCGAGGATCTCACGCATGCCAGGGATGCGAGGCTCGCCGATGGAGGGAGATACAGCGATAACTGCGGGGAGGGGAACCTCGATCTCCTCAACTTCATCTTCGAGCGTGCGCTCAACAACGACCTTGTCGCCTTCAGCAGCGATAGAGGTAACTTCGTTGATGGTGGGTACACCAAGAGCAGCTGCGAGCTGAACGTTTACCTGACCAGCATAGAAGTCAGCGGAACCGTCGCCGGTGAGGATCAGGTCGTAATCGGAAACCTTGTCCTCAACGATACCCTTCAGAACCTGAGCGGTTGCGAAGGAGTCAGCGGTAGCCAAAGCATCATCGGTAACCATGATGAGCTCATCAACGCCGCGGGAAAGGATATCCTTCTTCAGCTTAGCGTCGGTAGCCTTGGAGGTTGCAGCGCTGATAACAGTAACGGTACCGTCGTTAGCAGCAGCGAGCTGAGCTGCAGCTTCGATAGCGTTCTTGTCGTAAGAGCTGATGACCTGATGAGCCTTAGAGTAGTCAAGCGTACGATCGCCAGCGACGAAGATGTCCTGGTCGTCAGCTACTACTTTAACTGCGACAACAATTTTCATAACTTTCTTGCTCCTATTCTCCTTGTATTACCTATACAAACGGGAGTTACGTGCAGCAGTGCGCGTAGGGTTACTTATACAGTTTAGGAATTGCACGACCGGCGATGTAGTCCATAACCTCGCACGTACCGCCAGCGAGCATATTACCACGAAGGTCACGCCAAATGCGACCAACACGAACTTCCTCAGTATAACCGAGGCCGCCGTATACCTCAATTGCATTATCAGCAATCTGAAGATGAGCGCGAGTGCCCCAAGACTTCAGCATAGCGATGTCAGCGTTGATGGACTGACCCTGATCGAGCTTCCAGAGGCAGTAGTACAGCCAATGACGGGTCTGCTGAAGCATGATTTCGTTCTGCTCGATGAGGCCCTGAACACGGGGGTTGGTGATAATCGGCTTGCCGAAAGCGATGCGCTCCTTAGCGTAAGCGATAGCATCGTTCTGAGCAGCCTGAGCAAGGCCAAGACCCTGAGCAACAACAAGGCAGCGCTCGAACTCGAAGTTCTTCATGAGCAGCAGCCAACCAGCACCAGCTTCACCAATGCGCTGGGACTCTTCAACAACAACGTTGTCGAAGAATACGTCAACAAAGGGAACGGTGTGCTGACCGAGCTTGGTCAGGTGAGCGGTGGAAACACCCTCGGTCTCACGCTTAACGAGCCAGAGAGACATCTTGTTGTTTTCGCGAGCAGGTTCCTCGTCCTTGCAGATAACGATGTAGTAAGGAACGTCAGCACCATTGGTAACCCAAGTCTTCTGACCGTTCAGAACATACGTACCGTCAGCCTGCTTCTTGGAGGTCATGGTCATGCCCATGTTGTCGGAACCAGCAGCGGGCTCGGAGAGGCAGAGAGCAGCAACGGACTGGCCAGACTTCTCGTACTCTTCCATGATAACTGCGGACTGCTCAGGGGTGCCGAACTCAGCGAGGTCAGCGCAAGCGAGCATACCAGTCATGAACGGGGTCATGGCACCGGTGAACTCATAGAGCTTCTCGGTCATGAGGCCCAAGGTTACGTGGTCCGTAGGAATGCCACCGACCTCTTCGGGAAGGCCCATGAAGGGGAAGCCTGCGTCGCGATATGCGTCCTGGGCCTCGGCGCTAACCTGATGGTTTTCATACATCTGACGTACGGACTCATCGTCGAAGTAGCGGTCTGCATACTCCTTGAGGGACTCAACAAGAAGTTCCTGCTCGTCGGTGAGAGCAAAATCCATAATCTTCTCCTTCTCCTCGCCCGCCCTATCCAAGGGCAAACGAACTAGTTCTGACATGACTGCATGCCAGAATACGGACTTTCTGCTGTAGTTGAGTTTAATCGCAAGAACAGACCTGTCCAATAGAAAAAAGATAGATGGAGTAAAAAATTACCGATTTATCTTGCAGATTTCCATAGGGCAGAACTATTGATTTTCAACACTGATGCCATTTCCGTAAATGTATGTGAACGCGATCACGAATAGTCGATAAAAACTAGTGAATCGAACCGTCTGGAATTATTACTAATTTATGTATAAAAGATATTGCGAGGTGAAGCACTTTCGAGCGAAATTGCTTAAAAATAAACGATAGAGCAAGCCTATAGAAAGAAGTTTTTCGATTGCGCATATCCTATTGGACACCTCTTAACGCGAGAATGCTAAACTGCTTGTAGCGGAATATCCGGAATCTGCCGCATAAGGGTTAATCAGGAACCGAAAGGTTCCATTCACAAACCGATTAGGAGGGTTTATGAATCCGAATGCAACCATCACCGACGAGCAGTTTAAGGCGTACCTCAAGAAGGTTCGCGACATGGTCGAAGGTCCTTACACCGAATGGCAGAAGGAGATCGAGGTAACCAACACGTTCCCCGAGAAGTTCTACCAGTCCAACATCGACAACGACATCTATCGTTACTCTCTCCCTGTAGAGTACGGTGGATGGGGCCTCTCCGAGAAGGAAATCCTGCAGGTTCAGGAAGAGTTCTCCCGTGGTCCTTCGGGCATGCGTATGCACATGCACTATGCATCTGACCTGAACTGGCGCATCCTCAACGATTTCGGTCAGCCCGAGATCAAAGAGAAGTACATGCCTCTCTTCCAGGACAAGACCATCTTCACCAACTTCGCTCTGACCGAGAAGTCTGGCGGCACCGGTGCTGACCTGCACTCCACCGCTGTATGGGACGAAGAAAAGGGTAAGTGGATCCTCAATGGCGAGAAGTGGCTCATTTCTCACACCGACTGCTCTCAGTTCTCTTACGTAATCTGCGTAACCGATCCTGACAAGCAGGGCGACGATCGTCTGTCCGCCTTCTTCGTTCCTATGGATCGTCCTGGCTTCGAACTCGTTCCTATGCCTCACATGATGGGCTGCCGTGGCTCCGGTCACACCGGCCTCAAGTTCACCAACGTTGAGCTCGAGCCCGAATTGATGCTCGGCAAGCGTGGCGAGGGCATGAAGGTTGCTATGCACTCTCTCGCGGTTTCCCGCGTACACATCGCAACTTCTAACCTCGGTATTTCTCAGCGTATGTTCGAGATGTCCATCGCTCGTGCACGCGACCGCGTTACCTTCGGTAAGCCGATCATCAAGCGTCAGGCTATCCGCGTAAAGCTCGCTAACATGCAGATGATGATCCATGCTCTTCGCTGCACCATCATCGACTTCTGCGATGACTTCGATCTGGACAACAACGGCGAGTACGTATCCGAGAAGGCTGCAATCTGCAAGCTGTTCTCCATCGACACCGTTCGTCTCGTTTCCGACGAGATGCTCGAGATCTTCGGTGGCGACGGTTACTTCGAGGATTCTCCTTATGGTCCTACCGAACTCCTTTATCGCGACTGCCGCGCTATGTGGCTTGAGGAAGGCGCTCCTACCGTACAGCGCATCACCATCGCTAAGGGCGTTGAGGATCATGACGGTACTCTCGAGTACCAGACCTGGATCGCTGGCTCTAAGCTCGACTAGTTCTGACTCTTTCAACCAAGAGTTATCTTGGCTAGATTCCGGGAAAAGGGGAAGCAAATGCTTCCCCTTTTTTTGTAAGCGCTTGTTCGGCCGCCCCTACTCTATCGACACATCAAGCATCCCTGTTTTGCAGAAATCGCTAGATTGCCAAAAAATGCAAAATCACGTTGGCCGATTATCCACCAAGTCCACTTCTCTATATATAACAGCAACATGTAGCGTCCTTGTACGGCTATAATCTGCCGCTTTCGCATCGGCATGAATCCCTTACTGTAAGTTCTGTCTTTCTTCGGATAAGAGCACTCGCTCGACTGTACTTATCCGAGGTTCATATAGAATTGAAGCTCGGTATTTTCGCGTTACCCTTTTAGGAAGGCTGTACATGGCACTTTTCAATAAGAAGGAAAAAGAAAAGAAGGAAAAAGAAAAGCCCCAGAAAAAACCTCTGGAAATCTGGTACACAGAGGATGGCACCAAGATCGGTGACGATGGCTACCCAATGACCCCCCTTCGCACCAAGATGCATCATATTTGGAACGCTTACTTTATCTACGCAATGATACTTTTGGCTTGGGGCCTTGCCTGTACATTGCTTGGTTGGTTTTCCGGTGAAACGTTTACCGACTGGGAGCTTCGAGCTACTGGCGGTTGGGAATACAACGGCTATCGTCTTGCCACCCTTGTCCGCATTGAGGCACTGGTTTGCTTATGGACCGCTGTAGCTAGCGTAATCCTCAATCTAAAGGGCTTTGCTTGGATGTACGACCGTGCTAGCAATGGGTTCGTAAACGGCCTTATGTACGCTCTGCTGGGCATTTCTATTGCTATTGAGCTTGTTGCTCTTTTCATGATCCACATCATCAGCCCCGCATGCCTTATCAACATCGTACTCATCGTTATGACCATTATCACGATGAAGCAAATCGATGAAGAACGCCCATCGCTTAAAAAGGCTAAGCGTTTCCGTAAAGAAGTTAAATAGCCTCGCATTCCATCCATCGGCTTTATAAGCCACCTGCATCATTGCAGGTGGCTTTTTTTGCGCAATTGCTGGCTGCTTCTGCTTCTAAGTGAAGAGTAAGTACCGTCGCCAGAGAGAGGGCTGAATTAACCAACAGACGAGCTGCATATAGGCAACAGAACCAAAGCCGCAAGTATATATAACATTAGAATGTAGCAGCACTTTACGCGCGCAATATCGCCCATATTAAAGAAGAACGCTCAAATAAAAAATGCCGCCACCCGAAGTGACGGCAAATATTTCCCGATGGTGGGCCCACCCGGATTCGAACCGAGAACCAAAGGATTATGAGTCCCCTGCTCCACCATTGAGCTATGGGCCCGATGCAGCACCTTCGTCAGAAGCTGCGATTGAATATTCTAGCGTACTTTACCGCTTTTGCCACTTTCATTCCTAAGGATCGACACATTAACGCGTAAATGATCCCTCGCAGCCGTTGCAGCTCCCTGCAAACATGGAAACTCACGTTTACCGTGATGTTTTGGGATTTCTCCGCCCGCCGCGCCTCTAACCTTACTCGATACCTACCAACAAAAAGCGGCTAGGTGCATATGCCTAGCCGCTATATATGCTCAGCCGTTTTGTACGCCCAGCTGTTTTTAGGCTTGAAGGGAGAACCTAGTAAACCATGTGCATGGCTTCGCGAACCTCGTCCAAAGTTTTATTGGCGATTTCGTTCGCTTTGCGATTGCCTTCATGCAGAATCTCTTCCACATAACCAGGCTTTGCGGCAATTGCCTCACGACGCTCACGGATAGGAGCAAGGTACTCGTTAACCGCTTTGGTGACATACTTCTTAAGCGTGCCTGAACCACCGTTGCCAATTTCCTCGGCAATCTCCACTTCAGTGCGGCCCGTGCACAAAGCAGCCGTAGTAAGGAGCGCAGATACGCCGGGGCGGTTTTCCTTATCGAATGTGATAAAACGTTCGGAATCGGTCTTGGACTTCTTGATGATCTTGGCGGTTTCTTCTGCCGTAAACGAAAGGCTGATGGCATTGCCATAGCTCTTCGACATCTTGCGACCATCCAGACCGGGAATCTCAGGCGCATCGTCATTCAGAAGGCCTTCGGGCTCAGGGAACACAAAGCCGTAGCGCTCGTTGAAACGACGAGCGATTTGGCGGGTCTGTTCAATATGGGGCAACTGGTCCTTGCCGCAGGGCACGATATTGCCCTTACAGAACAAAATGTCGCATGCCTGATGCACAGGATAGGTAAGAAGAAGGCCGGTAAGGGCATGACCCGATGCTTCCTGTTCAGCCTTAACTGTGGGGTTGCGAAGGAGCTCTGCCTCGGATACCAAAGAAAGGAACGGGAGCATGAGCTGATTCAAAGCAGGAATCGCAGAGTGGGTGAAGATAATTGTTTTCTCTGGATCGATGCCGCAAGCAAGGTAGTCAATTACCATATTGCGAACATTGTCCTGGATGTTCTCCGTGGTGTCACGGTCGGTAATTACCTGATAGTCGGCAATGATAACTCGCGTGGTTACGCCTTTGTTCTGCAGCGCAACGCGCTCCTTGATAGTGCCGAAATAGTGGCCCAGATGCAAGCGACCCGTAGGACGGTCGCCCGTAAGCATCGTGTACTTGCCGGGATGTACTTCAAGATCGGCGCGAATTGCCTCGCTGCGCTTCTGGCTTGCTTCAAAACTATTAGAGCTCATAACGAACAGTGCCTCTTTCGCTTGATTCGTAAAGGTGATTGAGCCGCACTCAAACGGCATTGGATGCACTGGGAAAGTATACCATTGCTTATCTTCCGCATAGACTATTGCCCTTCCGTCCCCTACACTGAAAGGCATGACTATCTCAACTTTTAATACGCTTGGCTTGTCCAAGCCCTCATTGGAAGCCATCGAGAATCTTGGCTTCACCGAACCCACCCCTGTACAGGCACTTTCCATTCCGCCGGGAATCGAAGGAAAAGACATCCTGGCTGCTGCGCAAACAGGAACAGGGAAGACACTCGCCTATCTGCTTCCCATCTTCGACCAAATGGTGCGCCATTTCGGCTCAAAGCGTCCCAAAAAGGGTCCCTATGCATTGGTTTTGGCGCCGACGCGTGAGTTGGCTCAGCAAATTTCCGAATGCGCGAGCACTATTGCGCAGACCACCAAGTTCCGCACGCTTACCGTAATCGGCGGCAAGAAATACTCCACCCAGGTCGAAAAGCTCAAAAAGGGATGCGATGTGCTTATTGCCACTCCTGGACGTTTGCTTGACTTGGCACAACAAGGGCTTCTTTCCCTGGAAAACATCCACTATCTGGTGCTAGACGAAGTCGACCGCATGATGGACATGGGTTTCTGGCCCCCTGTGAATTCCATCGTGCGCATGACCCCGAAAGAACGCCAAACTTTCTTATTCAGCGCCACTTTGACGCCGGACGTTCAGGCAAAAGCAAAGCTTGTACAGACGGAACCGGAGGTCGTCGAGATCGCTCACAAGGGCGAAACCGCCGATACGGTAAACGAGTACCTGCTACCCGTTTCCGAGCGCCAGAAACAGGATCTCCTTGTCGCCTTGCTCAAAGAGCAAGGGGCGGAACGCGTCATCGTGTTCACCCGCACCAAGCAATCTGCAGATTCGTGCGCCACGCGCCTGAAAGACGCAGGAGTAAAAGCCGACAGCATCCACGCAGACAAGCACCAAGGCAAACGCGACCGTGCGCTAAAGAACTTCCGCGAAGGCAAGATCGATGTTCTGGTTGCTACCGATGTCCTAGCGCGCGGCATCGATATCACCGATGTGAGCTATGTCGTCAACCTCACTGTGCCCGACTCCCCCGAGGACTACATCCATCGAATCGGACGCACAGGCCGCGCAGGCGAATCGGGTGCTGCCTACACGTTCCTTTCCCCAGATCAGCTCCTTGATTTGCGCGAAATCGAATACCACACGCAGCATCTGCTCGAAACTCACGACGTCGAAGGCTTTGAGTACGCCGACGATCGCCTTATCCCCAACCCCAAGCGTCCCACCAAGCGCCCATCGCGCACTGGCAGGGGTCGCAGGAGACCATCACTCCGTAGACGCTAATCCATCGTTTACGCTGATAGGGATTGAGTTAAAACTTTTTTCAAAAAAGATGTTGCACCGATTTCCAAGATGCGTATAATAAATTCCTGCGTCACGAAGAACGCACCGAATTCCTCGGTAGCTCAACGGCAGAGCATCCGGCTGTTAACCGGAGGGTTGTAGGTTCGAATCCTACCCGGGGAGCCAGAATTTCAAAGATCCGCTTGATGCGGATCTTTTTTTATTCCTGTTGCTCACCCTTCGGGTTATACGCAGAAACGGACACATTTTCTACCTATAACCCCACCCTTCCCTAATTACTCAAGCCTGCCAACACCAAGAACCACGCTATAGTTACCTCACCGCCGCAACTTACCGAAAGGCAACCTATGATCAACATCCTCTTCGTTTGCCATGGCAATATCTGCCGATCGCCCATGGCTGAATTCGTCATGAAAGAGCGCGTGCTCCAAGCAGGACTCGAAAATGCCATTTACGTGGAATCAGCAGCGATGCATCGCGACGAAATCGGCAGCGACGTTCACTGCGGAACGAAGGAAATCCTCGATCGATACGGCATTCCTTACGAACACCGCGCAGCACGTTTAGCAACCTCTGCCGATTATGATAAATTCGACTATCTCGTGGGCATGGACCGCTACAACATGCGTGACATGATGCGTCTCTACCACAACGATCCCGAAGGAAAACTAAGCCTTCTGATGGAATGGGTGGGCACTTCTCGAGACGTTGCAGACCCATGGTATACCGGCGATTTCGACACAACCTATGAAGATGTCGATGCAGGCTGCGTTGCTTTAATAGAGCACCTTAAGCGAATCCTGGATCGCTGATCATGGACAACGAATTCCAAAAAAGATGGGAACGTATCCAGCAGGCCCTCGCAACCGAGCTCTCCGGCGAGGTGAAACCGCGCGTTTCAAGCGGGCGGACCTTATTCGGAATCAAAAGCGAAGGCGAAACTAAGATGGATGAGTTCGCCAGACAGATCGAAGAGGAATACGCTGCGAAGCGGCGATCGGAAAAAGAAACCCTATCGCAAAACAAGAACACTTATTCGGAAGAATAAGAAGAGGCCCCCGACACGTTATTATGATCTCATGGGGGAATGAGGGGGTTATCATGTACAGTCCGTTTCGCAATGAACAGGGCCGGCCTAAGAGCCTTGACGAAGTGACCTATGCCGACCTCGCACAATTGAAGGATCTCGAAGAAGGATTCGCGCTTGAATTCAAGCGCACGTGGAACGAAAACGTGCGCACAAAGATCCCTAAGATCATTGCCTCGTTCGCCAATTCCCATGGCGGTTGGCTTGTCATCGGCATCACCGACGATGACAAAACAGTATGCCCCGTGTCAAAGCAGTCAGCCGATTTCTCTCAAATATTCGGCGAGCTGTGCCGCCATCACGTATCGCCTACCCCGCGCTTCGACACGCGCTTTATCGCCGATCCCGCAAACCCCAAACAAGGCGCTGTAGTGGTTCAGGTACACGAAGGCGATTTCCCGCCCTATGTTGCCGACGGCATCGTCGAGATACGCGAAGGGTCAACCTCAGGCCCCGCACTCGGCTCGGCACTGGTGGAGCTCTACAGCAAGGCAACTAAACGCAAACAGGAAATCCGCGAGTTCTGCCAACGCACCGTATGGTATCCAGCGGATACCCCATGCACCTCGCAGGACAGCGCCGCCTCTGAGGCCCCCCTGCCCTTGTTTAGCCTGTACTTATACCGAATGGGCACTCGCACCGCTGATACGCCCTCTAGAGCAGCTCAGGAAAGCCATGTCGTTGCTATGAGATCAGCTTTTACGCAACAAGGAATGAGCTGCCATGTCCAGCATGCGCACGATTCGTTGATATTCCGAACATCCAAGGGCATCCCAGGAAGCTCCGTCCATTCAGCCATCGAGCTGTTCCCCGATGAATCAATGAAGCTCACGGTACCCAGTGTGATGCTCGACCCCTACATGCAGGAAGAGGCTCTTTGCCAGATTTCGGCACTCGGAATTGAGGTTCCCGCCAACGCATTGTTCATCGGCGCTACCGAAACGCTGCGCCGCGTTACCCGCATGGCATCGCTGCTCGACCGCTACGTACGACTGCGGGCCATAAGCTGGACCAATTACGCCGTGGCCTACGAACTGGAGAACATGGCCGGCGTAATGCTCTGGTCGGAGACGGAAACTTACGCGCGCTATATCAGCAAGCACGGCATGCTGTTCTGCGGAACAACCGATTGCCGAAGCCGCATTCGTTATCTTGACGACGGTATCCACGGTTCGTTCCGAGCCCGCCAATTCGCTGGCAGCCATTTCTTTGAAGCGTGCGGGCTGCCCTTGGGTTCGCCCAGCGAAGAGGATAACGAATTGGTGGACGCCTTGCTTCGCGGAGAAAGGGCAAGCATGGGGCAATAGGGCCCCGGAAACGCCAAACCAACCAAAGGCCGCCTCTTTTTAGGCTCAAGCCCACCCGAATACCGCATTTGCCGCACTCAGAGCAGCAAGAAACGCCACAT
>URJE01000005.1 GCA_900547965.1 uncultured Eggerthella sp.
TGCTGTTGGTTGCCATGGGTTCCTCTTTATAGTCGGCCGCGGTTTGACTGAACTACAAGCCGGTGCAGCGCGGTTTTTCTTAGACAAGGCTAACTTTATCGTTATTAGTGAACCATGGCAAACTTCTGCAAGTGAGTTCGCTGCGTGCCATGCTGATGAAAGCGAAGGCGGAAGGCGCCTTCCGGTAATCCTTCAAGGGGATGTCTTTTTGGTCATTGTTCTGTAAAGAACGTGCAACTGAATAAAGCGTTTGCTTGTGTGCCTGAGGGTGCATGGTTTTTGCAGCTGTTTCTGTGGTGGCTTTGATTCGTGCGCATTCAAACGAAACCTGCAAGGCAAATGTGCGTTGCGCGGCCTGCTTTGAGCGGGCAGTTTAAGCTATTGAATCTTTACAGAAAAGGAAACAACCATGCAGTTCCCAAAAGCGAACAGTTTTCCCAAAACCCTTGTTCAATCCAAAATTATGGGTCCCAATCCGCTGAAACTATGCGAAGAAATGCTTTCCATCGCCGATGAATGCGTTGGATACCGCGCCATTCCCGAAAGATCGGTGGCGTTGGATCTGGGCAGCGGTGCTGGAATAACCACTGCGATGTTGGCACGCGAATACGACTACACGGCTTACGCCGCCGATTTGTGGAGCAACCCCAGCGATAACCTGCGTTTTTTCGAGCAGTTGGGCCTTACCAATCACCGGGCTATTCCCGTGAAGGTAGATGCTTCGGAGGGCATGCCCTTTGCGGAAGGGTTCTTCGATGCTGCGGTAAGCACCGATTCATACCATTATTTTGGGCGTGATGCAGAATTTCTGGATGCCAAACTGCTGCCTTATGTGAAGCGTGACGGCGTCATTGCCGCGTGTTTCCCAGGCATGAGCGCGATTTCCATAGCAACCCGCCCGCATGCTTGCTTGCGTCCTGGACGCCCGAGCAGCTGGACTACATTCATGATACGGATTGGTGGCACAAGGTGCTTCAGCAGTCGAAGGGTGTTGAAATCCTGGCTATTCGAGAAATGGAATGCACTGAAGAGGCTTGGGCTGATTGGCTACAGTGCGAAAACGAGTATGCCCAAGGCGACAGGGTGGCAATTGAAGCCGGGGCGCTGGATTATTTGAACAGCATCACCATAGTGCTGCGGAAGAAGTAGTGCGGTTGGGCGTCATTCAATTGGGGGCTGACCCCTATTGAATGGACCTGGTCGAGCAAGGCACCCTGTCAAGAACCGTCATTCGATAGGGGTCTGTCCTCCTTTGAACGACAGGGAGCCTGCTCTGTAAAACGGGGCCGTTCGCTTGGGTAAACCCCCTTCCGAACGGCCCCGTGCGGGGTCTGCGCTCCCTGGTTCGGCGGTTTGTTTATCGAGGTGCCCAACCAGGGTGCAGATGAGTAATCTGCTTTGCGGTCGGCGGAATTCGCTCCTGCTAGCCAGCTAGTAGTTTCGATTATGCTAGCAATTCACCTAGGTGGCGGCAGGCCGCGGCAGCTTCATCGTCGGGGTAATCTTTGGCAATAACAGTTTCCACGGGCTGGATGCCGGCTTCTTCGGCGCGCTGAGCCCAGTACTCCATCCATTCGCCGTTGTTCCAGTCATACGACCCGAACAGGCCTACCTTTTCGCCTTCCATCAGGGGTTCTACCTCGTCATACATGGGCAGGAACTCGGTGTCTTCCAGCTCTTCGTCGCCCATGGCGGGGCAGCCGAAGGCGAAAGCATCGAATTCCGGCACGCGTTCCGCACCGAAATCGGCCGCTTGGATAATGGTTGCGGTGCCTCCCTTGGCTTCTACGCCTTCGGCTACGAAATCGGCCATGGCTTCAGTGTTGCCAGTGCCGCTCCAAAATACAATTGCTACGCTGCTCATAAGTGATGCTCCTTTTTCGTTGGGCGGGTTTGCGGCTTTTATGCCGACAAACGAACCCGCTTGATTTCAAGAAGCAAGTTACCATAGGTTAACTTAGAGTCAAGGTACAGTTTGCCGAATGGGGAAATAGGGCTAAGAGGGACAGGTGCAGTTGGCTGATTGGCAGCGGAAAGCCTTATCGACAGCGGTTGCCCCAATCAGCCAACTGCAGCCAACTGAGCCAACTGGAGCCAACTGTACCTGTCCCTCTTGGCCCCTGTCCCTCTTGGCCCTGCTTATGTGGGAAAACGGCACATGCCGCTATTTCCTGCTGATTGCTGGGATAAAATAGCGCTTCGAAAAGCATCATTGCTGCGTTACTGTAAGCATTTTTTCGAAAGGGAACACCGTGTCTGCTCAGTGCAATCTCATCATCGACTCCTGCTGTGATCTTCCATTGGAGCTCGTTCAGCAGGAAGGCGTTCAGCTGATCGATTTCAACTACATCATCGACGGCAAAACATACAAGGACGATTTCTATCAGTCCGTAACGCCCAAGGAGTTCTACGACAACATCCGAAACGGTGCAACTCCGAGTACCTCGCAGGTTGCACCCGCCGAAACGGAAGCTGCATTTCGTAACGCTATCGAATCGGGCGTCCCCACGGTATATCTTTGCTTTTCCAGCGGCCTGTCCAGCAACTATAGCACGGCTTATGCCATTTGGAGCCAGCTGAAGGCAGAGCACCCTGAAGCACCCATCTACATCGTAGACCTGCTTATCGGCTCTACCCCCGAAGGCCTGTTGGTGCTGGAAGCTTTACGTCAGCGCGAAAGTGGGCTTACCGCTGAAGAGATGGTAGCTTGGGCGGAAGAGGCGCGTTACTTCGTGCAGACCCTGTTCATGGTCGACGACCTTGACGCTCTGCATCGTGGCGGTCGCATTCCCGCTTCGGTCGCTTTTGCGGGTTCAAAGCTCGACCTGAAGCCGTTGCTCAACTTCGATACCAATGGCAAGCTTTCCTTGGCAGGCGCTTCTCATGGCCGTAAGAAAGGCCTGAAGCAATTAGCTTCTTTTTATGAGAAGGCTCATGCTGAACACAGCAATTTCGCCCTCATCGGCCATGCCGACTCCGAAAAGGATGCCGACAGGGTTTGTGAATTGCTTGCCAAGCAAGACGATTCCATCACGGTTGTTAAGCACAACATCGGTGCCACCATCGGCAGTCATGTTGGCGCTGGCATGGTGTCCATTTCTTTCTGGGGTTCAGATCGCCGTGAGGCACTTTCCGTTGCCGACAAGATCGCTCGCAAAGTGCGAAAAGGGGAGTAGACCTTTATAAAAGAGTGAGTAGACCACTCGTTTTAACTTTCCAGAAGGCCGCAGCTTTATGTGGACCGTGATTCCGAATGTGGATTGAGAATCCCCGTTCGGGAGATGCGGGCCACTGCAAGTTGCGGCCTTTCTCTTTTTGCAAACGGACATCCTGGGCACTCTTGTCCAGAGTGTCATGGGCGAGAAGGGCATCCGCACCATCTGCGGACATCCTGGGCACTCTTGGTCGGAGTCCTCGTCTTTTCGAAATGATGCCATTTGCTCTTTACGAGAAACAATTCACGGTTTATCATATGAACAGTTGTTCACATGAGAAAGGAACGAAGATGGCCGAAGAGAAGCTCATCAAAGAGAAGCAAGCTCATCGTAGCGTCTCTTCCGAAGCAGAAGGCTCTTGTGGTTGCGGTTGCGATGTCACCGATGAGGTCATCGATATGATGCCCGACGAAGAGCTGCTCTATGACTTGGCTGACCTGTTCAAGGTGTTTGGCGATACTACGCGGATCAAGATCCTTTATGCCCTTATGACGAAGGATCGATGCGTGGCCGATTTGGCTGAGGAGATCGGTGCGACGCAAAGTGCTGTATCCCATCAACTGCGAACACTCAAGCAAAGCCGCTTGGTTCGCGCTAAGCGCGATGGCAAGAACGTTATCTACTCGCTTTCCGACGGCCACGTTCACACCATGCTGGCTCAGGGCATGACGCATATCTGCGAATAATCCGTTAACAAGTGCGGGTTTTCCCGCTTAATCTCGCAAACCATAAGGAAAGGATTTCCCATGCGTAAGGTATTCAAACTGCAGGATCTTGATTGTGCTAACTGCGCCGCAAAGATGGAAGACGCTATCAAGAAGCTCGATGGTGTGAACAGCGCTTCCATGAGCTTCATGACCCAGAAGCTGGTAATCGATGCCGAGCCCGAGAAGATGGACGCCATCCTCGATGAAGCTGAAAAGATCTGCCGCAAGATCGAACCCGACATGGTCATTTTGCGATAGCCTGCCGGCTACCACATCCTCCGAAAGGATTTCCTGATGAACAAGAAGCAGAAAAGGACGCGTAACCGCATTGTTGCGGCGCTCGTTATTTTTGCTGTGGTGTATGCGGTGTGCGAATTCGTTCCGCTTGCGAATTACGTGGGCGGCGAAACGAACGCGTTGTACTTGGAATTCATCATGTTCCTGGTGCCGTACCTTATTGCGGGCTACGACGTCTTGCTGAAGGCAGCGCGCAACATCGGCAACGGCCAGGTGTTCGACGAAAACTTCCTTATGACCATCGCCACGGTGGGCGCCTTCGCCCTGGTGCTGTTCCCCGATTCCGACCCGCACATGGCCGAAGGCGCTGCGGTTATGCTGTTCTACCAGGTAGGCGAGCTGTTCCAAAGCTATGCCGTGGGAAAGTCGCGTCAGTCCATCGCCGACATGATGGACATCGCGCCTGACTTCGCCAACGTCATGCGCGACGGTAAGCTGGTGCAGGTAGACCCGTACGAGATTGCCGTAGGCGACGAAATCGTGGTGAAGCCCGGTGAACGTGTGCCGCTTGATGGTGTTATCGTTTCCGGCAACACCCAGCTCGACACTGCTGCTCTTACTGGAGAATCCGTGCCTCGTCATGTGGAAGAGGGCGCCGAAGTCATCTCCGGTTGCGTGAACATGACGGGCAAGATCACGGTAAAAGTTAGCAAGCCCTTCGAGCAGTCCACCGTTTCGCGCATTCTTGAGCTGGTGGAAAGCGCCAGCGAAAAGAAAGCTCAAACCGAAAACTTCATTACGCGTTTTGCGCGCTACTACACGCCCATCGTCACCATCGGTGCGCTGGCCCTGGCGGTGTTGCCCCCGTTGCTGTTCGGCCAAAGCTGGTCTGATTGGATCGAGCGCGGCCTGATATTCCTGGTGGTTTCGTGCCCGTGCGCGCTGGTTATCTCGGTTCCGCTTTCGTTCTTCGGTGGCATCGGCGGTGCTTCGCGTTTGGGCATTTTGGTGAAGGGCGGCAACTACCTGGAGGCGCTTGCCCATACTGAAACCGTGGTGTTCGACAAAACGGGCACGCTCACCAACGGCAGCTTCAACGTGGTTGCCGTGCACCCCGAAGCCGCTGCCGAGGTAGACCCCGACCTGATCCTATCCATCGCCGCACATGCCGAAGCCTATTCCGATCATCCCATTGCCGTTTCGGTGAAGGAAGCCTATACCGGCGAAATCGATCAGAAGCGCATTGCCGATGTGCGCGAGGAAGGCGGCCACGGCGTGCGCGCGGTGGTGGACGAACATGTGGTGCTGGTAGGCAACGATAAGCTGATGCGCGAAGAGGGCATTGCCTACCACGATTGCGAGCTTACGGGCACTATCCTGCATGTTTCTATCGATGGCGAATACGCAGGTCATATCATCATAGCTGACGTGGTGAAGGAAGACGCCGCCGAGTGCATCAAGCGTTTGCACGAGGCCGGCGTCAAGAGAACCGTCATGCTCACGGGCGACCGCACCGAGGTTGCCCAGGCGGTGGCAGAGAAGCTGGGGTTGGACGAATACCATGGCCAACTTTTGCCGGAAGACAAGGTTAACCAGGTAGAACGCCTGCTGAGTGCAACGTCTGAAAAGGCCAAGCTGGCCTTCGTGGGCGATGGTATTAACGACGCCCCCGTGCTCACCCGCGCTGACATCGGCATTGCCATGGGCGCCATGGGCTCCGATGCCGCCATCGAGGCAGCCGATATCGTGTTGATGGACGACAAGCCCTCGAAGATTTCTGCCGCCATCCGCATCGCTCGCAAAACCATGCGCATCGTATGGCAGAACATCATCTTCGCCCTGGGCGTGAAGTTCGTAGTGCTAGCCCTGGCGGCCGTGGGCATCGCCACCATGTGGCTTGCGGTTTTCGCCGACGTGGGTGTGGCTATTCTGGCCATTCTCAACGCTATGCGCTGCATGCGCGTGGGGCAGTTGCGCTGATTTTGCCAACTGTACCCGGCCCTATTGGATCCTCTATCTATCGAAAGGAATAAATGCCCAGTTCAGTGGGATATACCATAGTTGTGGAAGACGTGCCGGTGCGTGTGGTGCTGAAGCGCATGAAGAGCATCCGGCTGCGGGTTTCTCCTACGGGCAAGGTTTCGGTTTCTGCCCCGTACGGCACCAGCGAAACCCGCATCCGTTCGTTTGTTTCCTCGAAGCTCGGCTGGGTTCGCCAGCAGCAGGCTGCGCAGGCAAATTCCCCTGCGGCACGTGCGGAGCGTGCCACAAAGCAGGAGGTAGAGCAATGGCGCACAGTGGTGAAGGCATGTGTTCCGCCGTTGGTCGCCGAGTGGGAGCGCATCTTGGGCGTGCGCGTGCGGAAGCTTGACTACCGCAATATGAAAAGCAGATGGGGGAGTTGTCAGCCGCAAACGGGGCGGGTATGCATCAACATTCGTCTTGCGCTCTACCCTCCGGAATGTCTGGAGTACGTGGTGGTTCACGAGTTGTGCCATATTCTGGAGCCGAATCATGGCGCTGGCTTCAAAACCCTTATGACCAAGGTGATGCCCGATTGGAAACAGCGAGAACGCATTTTGAATCCGCGGTAGGCAATCCTCATGGTACGCGTAAGTGCTACCGCTTTTTGTCGTGCTAAAATAATTCAGTTATACGCTGTGCCAAAAGGACACAGAACAAGCAAGTAATCTGAAGCGGCGGGCGGCATCATCAGCCGTTTTCGCCAAGAAAGAGAGCATGAGCATGAGCAAGGGAACCTATTCCTTCACCACTCCCATTTACTACGTTAACGCGGCCCCGCACTTGGGCACCGCCTACACCACTATCGCTGCCGATGCGGTTGCGCGTTATCAGCGCATGAATGGCTACGACGTTGCCTTCGTAACCGGCATGGACGAACATGGCCAGAAGGTTGCCGACACAGCAGCCGCCAAGGGTATGACGCCTCAGGATTGGTGCGATTCCATGGAGCCCGCATTCCGCGATTGCTGGGATATGCTCGACATCACCTACACCGACTTTGTTCGCACCACCGAGCCTCGCCACGCTGAAACGGTGAAGAAATTCTGGCAGGATTTGTACGACAAGGGTTATTGCTACAAGGGTTCCTACGAGGGCTGGTATTGCGTTCATGAGGAAACCTATTACAACGAAAGCGACCTTCTGAAGAACGACGAGGGCGAGTTTGTATGCCCCGACTGCAAACGTCCCGTTCAGAAAGCTGGCGGTGAAGAGAACTGGTTCTTCAAGCTTTCCGAATTCCAGGAACCGCTGCTGAAATTCTACGAGGAAAACCCTGATTTCATTCGTCCCGAAACCCGCAAGAATGAAATCGTTTCCTTCGTGAAGAGCGGTCTGAAAGACCTTTCCATTTCTCGCTCCACCTTCGACTGGGGCGTTCCGCTGCCTTTCGATGAAGGCCATGTAGCCTATGTTTGGGCTGACGCTCTGTTGGCGTATTTCACTGGCATCGGCTACGGCAGCGAAGAGCGCGCAGGCGAATTCGAACAGCGTTGGCCCATGCAGTATCACTTTGTCGGCAAAGACATTACGCGCTTCCACTGCGTAATCTGGCCTGCAATGCTGATGGCTGCCGGTTTGCCGGTCACCCACACGGTATTTGGCCACGGCTTCTTGCTTACCAAGGGCGAAAAGATGTCGAAGTCTAAGGGCAATGCGTTGAAGCCTGCAGACTTGGTTAAGGTCTTCGGCGTTGACGCATACCGCTACTACTTCCTTTCCGACGTTCAGTTCGGCCACGACGGCTCCATTTCCATTGAACGTATGGTTCAGGTGTACAACGCCGATCTTGCCAACACCTGGGGCAATCTGTGCAGCCGCGTGTTCAACATGACAAAGAAGTATTTCGAGGGCAAGGTTCCTGCTGCACCTGCTGGGGCCGAGGAAAACCCCCTGCGCGAAATCGCTGACGAGTTGTACGCCGAATACGACAAGTGCATGGGCCAGGTCGATTTCACCAATGCTGCTGCCGCTGTTCAGAAGCTTGCCAGCCGTGTAAACCTGTACGTTGAAGATTCTGCACCGTGGAATCTGGCAAAGAGCGAAGAAACCGCTGATGAGCTTGCTACGGTTATCTATAACGCGCTGGAGGCTATCCGTATCATTGCGCTGTATATGGCTCCGTTTATGCCCAACACTTCCGCCGAGGTATTCGATCGTCTGGGCTTGGGTGACATCTTCGCAATCACCGATATCGAGGCTGCTACGGTATGGGGTCAGCTTGAGGCTGGTTCTGCCGTTGCTGTGGGCGATCCGCTGTATCCGCGTTTGGATGCTGATGCCATCGATCTTTCCATCGAGTAGTAGAAAACGGCCGTTATCATGACCGAAGAAACGCAATCGCTGAACGCCGCTTTTGTTGAAGAGGGGGCGTTCAGCGTTTCCTTTTTTCAGAAACGCAAGCATCACAAGTATCGTGAAATAGCTGCACCTGTTTTGCCGGGTATGGTTGCCGACACGCACGCACATCTGGAAATGTTAAAGAATCCAGCTGCTGAACTGGCGAAATGCGCATACCATAACGTTCGCTTCGTGTGCGCTATGTGCGATCCTGCTGAAGACAGCCACACCACCTTCGACAATTTGGAAATGTGGCAGCAAGACGCCAAAGGCATCCTTGATGAAGCTGGCCTTGGATCTTACGAAGACGCTATTCCTCATCTTCGTATCGCTATGGGCGTACATCCCCATAACGCCAAATTGTGGGATATGCGCATGGAGCATACGCTGATGCAGCGTCTGGCGGATCCTCGTGTCTGTGCCTTGGGCGAAGTGGGCCTTGACTATCATTACGACCTTTCGCCTCGCGCCATGCAGCGCGGGGTGTTCCGTCGCCAAGTGCAGCTTGCAAAAATGGCGGGCCTTCCGCTTATCCTGCATATGCGCGAAGCCCATGAAGAGGGCTTGGCTATTTTGGAGGATGAGGGCTTCCCGAGCAATGGGGTATTGCTGCATTGCTTCAACTTGGACGAGGAGTCGCTTGCTCCATGGGCGGAACATGGTTGCTACATTGCATATGGTGGTCCCATCACCTTCAAAAAGGCCGATGAGGTGCGCTCTGGCGCAACCAAGGTTGCCCGAAGCCTTCTTCTTACTGAGACAGACAGTCCTTATATGACCCCTGAACCTATGCGCGGTATCGATTGCGGTCCTGCTCATGTGGTGTTCACGGCTGCAAAGATCTTAGAGGTTTTGGGTGCTGAAACGCAGGCTGAACAGGTAGAACTGTTGGGTCAAATGTACGAAAACGCGCTCGCTCTGCTTGATCGTCGGCCTACGCAGTGGCAACGCGCGAATGCCGATGTTCTGACGGGGGCTTAAATGGGCACGTGGGTTGTGATAAACGGCTCTCCTCGTTTGAATGGCAAATGCGCGCGCCTTATTCGCATGCTGAAGATGTCTATCGAGCAGAGTCATCCTGAAGTGAGCCTTGTCGAGTACGAGGTGGGTCGCATGGATGTTTCGGGATGCAATGGCTGCGAGTTCTGCAAGACCAACGAAGAGTGCATCATCGAAGACGATATGATGCAATTCATCGATGACCTGAACAAGGCGGAGCGAGTATTTTTGGTGGCGCCCATCTACTTTGCGGGCGCCCCTTCGCAGTTAAAGGCCGTGTTGGATAGGCTGCAGCCGTTCTTTTGGTCCTACCTGGATCGAAAAAAAGCAGGGGAGCCTCTGCCGGCTAAGCGTCCTTTGTCGTTGTTCGTGGTGGGCGATGGCGGCGATCCGCATGGATACGAACCCCTGGTTGCCAGCGTTCGCTCATCTATGGCCCTTGCCGGTTTTGCTCTTGAAGAAACAGTTCCACTGATTGGGGTTAATCGCCTCAATCGTGAGCACTTGGGAAAGTGGGGTGTTGCCTGATGGGCAAGCTTTCATATTTGGCAAGCGTGGCAGAAACGCGCGCTGTTCTTGAATCCCATGGTCTTATGACGAAGAAGGCGTTGGGGCAGCATTTTCTCATCAACGATGGCATCGTGCAGCACATTTGCGATTTGGCCGAGTTGGGTCCTGAAGACAAAGTCTTGGAGGTCGGCCCTGGTATTGGGACGCTTACTGTTGCCTTGCTGCAGCGTGCGGGTCAGGTTGCCTCTATCGAAATGGATACCGATCTGCCGGCTGTTTTGGCAGAAACCTGTGCCGAATGGGCTGATAGATTCACCCTTATTCAGGGTGATGCCTTGGCGGTAAATCCCGATCAGGTTCCCTTTGCTCCTACTAAACTTGCGGCGAACTTGCCCTATGCGGTTGCTGCTACCATCGTGCTCGATTTCTTTGAGCGCTATGAATCGCTCCAGAGCCAGACCGTAATGGTCCAGGCGGAAGTCGCCGATCGCATGTGCGCAAAAATCGGCACGAAGAACTATGGCGCCTACACCGTGAAGTTGGGTCTTCTTGCCGAATACCATGGTCGCTTTGCTGTTTCTGAGGGTAATTTCTTTCCGCCTCCGCGCGTAAAAAGCGCCGTCATTCGTTTTGATCGCAGGGCGGAGCAGCTGCCTGAAGAATTGCGTCACGCCGCTATGGTAATGGCGGACGCCTCCTTCGCTAACCGTCGAAAAACCATTGCGAACTCCCTGAAGATGTACTTCTCGAATCTGCAAACCTACGATGAGCGCATGTTGGCATCCATTCCTGAAACTCTCGAACGAGCGGGTGTTTCCGCAAAGGCTCGCGGCGAATCGCTCGAACGCGAAACCTTTATTGAACTGGGTCGTGCATACTTGGCAATGCATGAATAGCGTAAAGGGCACGGGGTGTTGCATCTCGTGCCCTTCCGTTGTTTCCTGATGTTTTCCTTGCAAGCTGGGATCCATATGCGATGCAACGGTTCTGTCGTTGCCGCTGCTTTTAATTAAAGAAAGGAACCCAATGGCTAACGCCAAGTCTTCTTTGACGCGCAGGACGCTTCATTACTACTGGCAGGTGACGCGCAGGCACAAGGGGCTGTTTGCGGCGCTGATGGCATCTACGTTTGCCTTTGTTGCTCTGCTGAGCTACGGCAATCCGTACGTCATGAGCCTGATTGTCGACCAGGTGAGCGCTCAACCTGTTGAAGCGGATCAAGTGTTTGCTGTGTTTGGGCCCTATATTGCGGCTCTTATTTTGATCAACGTATTTGGCCAAGCTGCCAGCAAGCTGCAGGATTACACCATGTACAAGCTGGAAATTGCCGCCTCGTACGATTTGGCAACTATGAGCTTTGACGCTTTGTGCAATCAGAGCATGTCGTTTCACTCGAATCGCTTCGGTGGCACGCTTGTTAGCCAAACCACGAAGTTCATGAGCGCATACCAGCAGCTGATCGAAACTGTCATGTTTCCTTTCCTGCCGGTAATCTGTTCGGTGATATTCACATGTGGAATTCTTCTTCCGCGTGTTCCTCTGTACGTTGCCATCCTGATGGTGCTGTTGGCTGTTTACGCGACCATTTCCTATTACTTGTATAAGCGCATTCTTTCCCTGAACGAAAAGGCTGCAAGTGCACAGAATCAGCTTTCGGGCGAGTTGTCGGATTCGGTAGCTAATATTCTGGCGGTAAAAACATATGGCCGCGAAGACTACGAGCGTGGACTGTTCGATAACGCGAACAGGGAAGTGGTGGCGCGCGATTCGAAACGCATGTGGGCATCGCTTACGCGCGGCATCATTACTGCCTGTATCACAGTGGTAATTATGTCGGTGGTAACTGTGTTTATCGCAGGGGGCAACGCGTGGTACGGCATAACTCCAGGTACTTTGGTTGTTATGTTTACCTATACGTATACCGTTACCAATCAGTTCAATTTCATCAACAACGGTCTTCAGCGCTTCAATCGTGCTTTTGGTGACGCAAGCGGCATGACTGCCATTCTTGATGAACCTCGTTTGGTGGCAGACAGGCCTGGTGCGCCTGATTTGAAGGTGAGCCATGGCGCCATCGACTTTCAGGGGATTGACTTCTTCTACACTGATGGCAATGCGAAGACGCAGGTATTTGATAAGTTCGAGCTTCATATTCCTGCAGGTCAGCGCGTTGGCTTGGTTGGCATGAGCGGTGCAGGGAAAACAACGCTCACAAAACTCTTGCTTCGCCTTTCCGATATTCAAGAAGGGCAGATTCTTATTGATGGGCAAAACATAGCCGATACCACCCAGCAATCGTTGCGTCGTCAAATTGCCTATGTGCCTCAAGAGGCTCTGCTGTTCCACCGCTCAATTGCCGAGAATATTTCGTATGGCAAACCTGATGCCAGCATGGATCAAATTCGAAGAGCAGCCAAACAGGCCAATGCTCTTGAGTTTATTGAGAAGCTTCCGCAGGGATTCGACACTATTACGGGAGAACGCGGTGTCAAGCTTTCCGGCGGCCAGCGTCAGCGCATCGCTATTGCGCGCGCTCTCTTAGCCGACTGTCCAGTGCTGGTGCTCGATGAAGCAACAAGTGCGCTCGATTCTGAAAGCGAGAAGCTGGTGCAAGATGCTTTAGCTACCCTTATGGAGGGTCGTACGTGCATCGTTGTTGCTCACCGCCTTTCCACAGTGGCCAGTTTGGACAGGATTGTGGTGCTTGATGGAGGCAAGATCATCGAAGATGGTCCCCACGATGAATTGGTTTCCCAGGGTGGGGAGTATGCTCATCTGTGGAACCGCCAGACGGGAGCTTACTTGGAATAATGCTTCTATGGCTACAAGATGGAGATTGTCCCGTAGAAAAGTGACAGATGATATACTAGTTGAGTTTTATTGTGTCCAAAGTGGAAAGAACAACCTTATATGGATCTCGCAAAGCAAGCACAGATTATCGGCAACATCCATGACACGCTTAGCCAGTATGTAGGCGAAAAACTTCGTGTTCGCGCTAACATGGGACGTTCGAAAATCGTTGAGAGCGAAGGCGTGCTCATGCAGGTGCATCCGCAGCTGTTTATCATGGAAGTAAAGCGCAAGCGTGGTGCTTCCGCTCGCCAGTCTTATCAGTATGTAGATGTTCTTACTGGTATGGTCGAGCTCAGCCAGGATGGCCAGCCTCTGTTTGGCAGCTTCATTGAAGAAGAGGCCACCGAAGAGCCCGTGGCAGTTGAGGCAAACGCCGAAGAATAAGGGCCTGAAAACCAAGCTAGAATGTAGAGCCCGCTCAGTTATCTGAGTGGGCTCTACTACTATGCAGCGATGTCCTCGGATACCCATCGCCTTTACTATTACGGAGCTGCATGTGGATTATCTGTATCGCAGCAAGCGGATGGGGGCAACGATGCTGCTTGCGCATCGCTTCGAGGCGAAGCCCAAAATGCCCCGCGGATTAAATACGCCCGAAATGCACGTTCTGCCTATAATCCTCGAACGATGGGGCGCGGCTGTCGGTTGGAGCGATTTGCACAGTGGTGGCCCGTACCGATCCCATTGGGATTAAGTTGCGGGCACGCTTTTCTGCCTATAACCCTCAATATTGCATTTGAAAACAAAAAATCGCAAAGCAAATATGCTTTGCGATTCGGTGCTTTGCTGGTGGAGATGATGGGGATCGAACCCACGACCTCAACATTGCGAACGTTGCGCTCTCCCAACTGAGCTACATCCCCAGCGAGTATTGATTTAACAGCAGACAACAGGCGATGTCAAGTTAGCGTTTTCGGGGTCGTCATAATGGTAGAAATTATGCGCAAAGCCGAACAGGAATTCAATGAAGTCGTTAGTTGCGGGGTTGAATCGTTTGCCCGCAAGCCTCAGCACACCGATGGGATGGATTGCCTGGGCTTCTGGCTCTTCGAGCGGGATGAGCTTAAGATTGTGGAACGGGTACAGCCCAGAAGAGTCGAGTGCCAAGCCTACCACGGGAGCGCGTGAAACGATGCCGCCTAGAATCACCTCATCGTCGGAATCTCGGTTCAGGCTCATCTTGCTAAGGTCGAGTCCGTGGTTTTCCAGAAAATTGCTAACTTCTGTGCCTACGATGATGTCTTCTCGGTAGGTATAGACCGGCATATCGGCAAGCTCGCTAACACTGATGCTGCTGCGGGAAGCGAATGGGTGGCCCTCATGGACGATGACAACCAACCTTTGGCGAAATAGCGGCGTGAACACGAAGCCATCGGCTTTAACTTCCGAAGTGATGGCGAGGTCGTTTTCACCGGCATGGAGGTTTTCCAGCAATTCTTTTGTTGAGCCTTGATCGATCTTCAATTCAACAAGATTTCCGTGGGTGCGGCGATAGGCTAACACCGCTTCGGGGAGGAATGCTGAGCGAACCGAATGAATTGCCCCAAGGCGCACTGTTCCAGACAGGCGCCCCCTGCGCTTTTCGAGTTCGCCGATTCCGTCCTCTAGGGCATCAAGCGATTTTTCGACATACTGGGCGAACAGGGCGCCATCATCGGTCAGCTTGACCGTTCGCCCGTCTTTCTCGAAGAGCTTCACGTCAAGTTCGTCTTCCAGGGCTGATATTGAATGGGAGAGCGTTGGCTGTGAAATAAACAGGTTGTGAGCCGCTTTGGTGTAGTGCTGTACCTGTGCCAACTCCCTGAAATAATGCAGGTGGGAAAGGTTCATCGGAATACCTCAGCTCAATTATTCGAATCTTGCATGATAAACAGTCTAAACCATGCAAAACCATACCTGCAATAACCCTGAATTGGACCTAAAACAATTGAGGGTTACGCCCTCGATTCCTATAGTTCTTTACGCATTAACGGTTGGGCCCTTAAATGGGCGCGCATGAAACAGCAAGGATGGCATGATGGAAATATTCGAGACGGCAGCTGCACAGATGGCGCTTCTTTTCGCGATGATTGCAGTTGGCTTCGGCTGCCGTAAGAAGGGCGTGATGACCGACGAATTTGACGCCAAGCTTTCTTTCCTGGTTCTGAATGTTACTATGCCTTGCATGATTGTGGCTGCAGTGCTCAACAGCACCGCATTTCCCAGCCTCGATATGGTGCTGGAGATTATCGAATGGGGTTCCATTACCTATTTATTTGTAACGTTGATTGCAATCGTTATCGGGCATTTTGTCTCTTCCGATGATCGCACGCGCGGTACGCTTGAATATCTGATGGTGTTCAGCAACGTGTCGGTAATCGGCTTTCCTTTGCTGGATGTTATTTTCGGCTCCGAAGCGGTGGTGTACGGTGCCATCTTCAATATTCCCTCAACTCTTGCCACGTGGACTATCGGTGTAATGCTGCTTGCGAACAAGAAGGATGGGGAAGTGGTTTCCCTGAAGGCACGCTTGAAGAAGTTGGGTATTTCTCTAATAAGCCCCTGCATGATCTCCTGCCTGGTTTCGGTTGTGCTGGTACTCGGCAACATTACGGATTCTGGTGTTCCGGCGCATACCCTCACTACTATCGGGCAATTCACGCTTCCGGGTGCAATGTTTGTTCTGGGTTCCGCTATCGCTAAAAGCCCTATTCTCGAGGCGTTCAAAAACTGGCGTGCGCTTATTGCCAGCGTAGCGCGCTTGGTGGTTATGCCTCTGGCATGCTATTTCGTGTTTGGCTTCTTCTTGGATGATCAGCTTCTGCTTGGGACCATCGTGCTCATCACGGCTATGCCTGCTGCATCGAGTGGCACCATGATGTGCATTGATGCCGATGGCGATGTTAAGAGCATGAGCCAAGGTACCTTCCTTACCACCATTATGTCGATGGGAACGATCCCCACTATGGCGATGCTATTGGTATAGTCGCGTTTCTTCTAAATAACTCTCTTTTCCTCAATTTGGCTGGATGGGCAACTATCCAGCCATCTTTGTTTTCATTTGCTAAAATCTATACGTTTGAACATCGATCAGGAGGATTCATGAAAGCACTCATTCCTGCTGCTGGTTTGGGCAGCCGCTTTCTGCCCGCTACGAAGGCTCAACCCAAGGAAATGCTCCTTGTGGTAGACCGTCCGGTTATCCAATACGTTGTTGAAGAGGGTTTGGCATCCGCTGCCGACGAGGTAATCATCATCAACAGCCATGACAAAAAGTCCATCGAAGAACACTTCACTCCCAATCCCGCCCTTGAGGCAGAGCTTCGCAGCCGCGGCAAGGACAAGTACGCGGACAAGGTGGCTCATGCGGGCAATCTGAATGTAAGCTACGTATACCAGGATGAGCCCCTGGGCTTGGGCCACGCGGTTCACTGCGCAGCCGACCGTATCAAGGGCGAGCCTTTCTTCGTGCTTTTGGGCGATGTGCTTGTTCCCGACAATCAAATGCTCATTAAGATGAAGGAAGTCTCTGACGCCCATAACGGTGCAAGTGTTATTGCCGTTCTTCCCGTTGCCAAGGAAGAAGTGGATCGCTTCGGTGTCATTGCGGGAGACGCATTGAGCGATGAAGTATGGAAAGTGTCTTCGCTCGTCGAGAAGCCTGCAGTTGAAGAAGCTCCCTCTAACTTGGCTGTGTTTGGTCGTTATCTTCTTTCGCCGCGCGTTATGGAGCTGCTGGCAGAAGTTAAGCCTGGTGCTGGCGGAGAGATTCAGCTCACCGATGCGCTTGATGCGGTGCTAAAAGAAGAAGAGATGTATGCTCTGGTAATCGACCCAGAGGATGGCTATGACACGGGCACCATCGAAAGCTGGCTCGACACCAACAACCGCCTATACAAGAAGCTGCACGGATAAATCTCAGGTTATAGGCCAAAAAGTGTGTCTATTTAAAGGGCATTGGCGCAGGTCAATGCCCTTTTTCTATGTCGAAAAGTCGCCTTAGGGCGGCTTATTTTATTGCGAAAGCCAGATTCGCAGTTGCCAAATTTCGTGAATTATATGCGTAGGTGGGGGATCGGAATAAAAAGCTCCAGAAAAGAGGAGGGGCGTGCGAGAGGGGATCTCGTCAGGCCCACAAGGAGGGAGTTTCGGTGCTTATTATTTGGGGATCTAGCACCGACTGCTTTTTGGGGAAAAGCAGTTGCAAATTGGGAGGGGACCACATTTGCTGGTTAGAATAATAGGATCTCTCACCTAAATTGCCAACCCTTTATGAATGATTTCCACGGTGAACGTGCAAAAAAGGCACCTTGAACGGGTTCAAACGCTATTTTCTTCTCATTTTCTTCATTTTATTGAATAAAGAGGGGCGGTTTTCTTGGTGATGCAGATTGAACGCGGGGGAGATGTTCCTGATTCCATACAAATATTGAAATCTATGTGTTTCTGAAAGCATTGAGGGCGTAAATGCGTTGGTGGGTACTTGGTTGGCCACAACGATTCCTGCAACCCTATATAATGAGTTAATTACTTTACCGCAGTTGCAACGAAAGGGATGCTATGCCTGATATTCAAATGCGTTTCAACAAGGATATGCTTGTCCTTTCGACTCCGCTTGATTACCAACTTGCTTCTCAAGGTTTTGACCCTTCTGATCGTGAATATGTGGTTCTGTGCGAGCCTGAACTTATCGAAGAGGCTTTTAAGCTCGAGAAATCTATCGACGTGCCTTGTTTTGTCACCCCAACAGAGGGAATCACTGAAGCGCGTCTTGCATATGCCCGTTTCGAGGGGCGCTCTGACGATATGGCGCGCATCGCCTATGAAACCGCAGCTCAGTTCTCTCCGCAGCATCTTATTGCGGCAATTGGCCCTACCGGCTTGCCGCTCGACCCAACTTCCGCCGTTTCCCTTAAGCAGTCTAAGAAGCAGTATCACGATGCCGTTCTGGCACTGACTCAGTACCCCTTTGATGCGCTGTATTTCACAGGATTCAAGGGCCTTGATGACGCCCAGTGTGCGCTTATGGGTGCTCGTGCGGTATACGATGGCCCTGTGTTTATCAGCTTGGCGCCGAATGGGGAAGGCATGTTTCCTGGTGGCCGTACCTTGTCCGAGGGTGTTGCCTTGTGCGATGAGTATGGCGCTGATGTTATCGGCGTAGTCTCAGATGCTCCTGCGCATGTTTTGGTTGGCTTTGCCAAGGAGATGGCTTCGGCTACGGATAAGCCTCTGCTCGTGGATGCTTCGGTTCGCCGCAAAGACAGGCGCCAGTTTGAGCCTACCGACGAAAATCCGTATCCCACTGCCGATGCAGTGGTGGAACTTGCAGTACGCCTTCGCGCTCAAGGGGTTCAATTCCTTCGAGCATCGGGTGCCGCCACCCCAGCTTATACAGGCGCTCTGCTTGCAACGGTTGGTGGCGGCGATGTTGTGGCGCCGCAGTAGTAGCGTTCTGTTGCTTGCGTTATTGCTATAGGAAGAGGGAAGCGTGGCACGAGAAAAAAGCTCCGACTACGGTGTGCTCCAGGAATTTATCGACAGGCTGTTTATCGGCCGCGAGGATTATATGAGGCTTGAAGTTGTGTTAGAGGGTGAGGCCTACGGGCTCAACAGCGAGCTCATGGAGGTTCTTAACCTGTTGCCTCCTGGCCTCTACACCCGAGATCGTCTTTGCAGCCAGATTAATTCATCGCTCTCTTCTCATGGATGGGGCTATGTTTACGGCGCGGTTCATTAAGCCTTCGCCCGGGGCTGATCCGTGGGTAAAGGTTGGTCTCGGGGTTTTGTATTTCCAAAAGAAGCGGGTTTTCGGAGCAAATGCTGGTGAAGACAGCGAATTTTGGCATAGAAAAACCGACCCCGCTAATTGGATGAACCCACCTAGCTAGGTGGGTGCCCGCAGCTTGGTTCCTGGCTTTCGCATCAACAGATGCGAATCTCCATTCCACACGCAATCTGAGGCTCCCAATTAAATGTCATCGGTCCATCGCAGACACGGGATCGGCTAACTTCAGTATAGGTATATCGTGTTAAAGAAAAAGTCTTGACACGCAACGTGTTGCAGTATTCGAAAACCCACAATGGCCACCAACTATAGAGGAATGTTCAGTGACAAGGAATGTAGTTATCTTCAACACCCACGATCAAGCTCTTTCGTACAGAAAGCAGCTTGCTGCTAAGGGTCAGGGCGCTTGCTTCGGTGTTGAGGCAACCACGCTTGCCGCATGGCTTGCTGATGCTTGGGAGCTGTATGGCGACGGCCGCACATTAGTTTCTTCGCTTGACCGTTCTTTTGCCATTCGCTCTTTGCTCGGGCAATCCTCTGGGGCCGGGGCACTTGAGCTTACCGATGGTGGCATTGCTCTTGTGTGTCGTTTCTTTTCTGAGGCAATTGGCTTTGATGCCCTTGAAGAGGCAGTCGACAATCCGCCAGCTGCTCTTTCGGCGCAAGAGTGCAGCATTCTTGCTTTAGTGGAGCCGTATCGGGCTGCTCTGTTGCAACGCGGATTTATCGAGCAGGGCGATGCCCTCAATGCGCTTTTGGGTGTCGGCTGGGAAATGTCCTTTACGCTGGCTGAAGGGGTGGAGCTGCCTCCATGCTTTGTCCAGTTCACCGAAAGGGCGGGGATACCCTGTGTCGCCCTTGGCGATGGTGCTGGTCGCATCACCGGTTTGACGGAAGGCGTGCAGCCTCAGTTCCTTTTTGCGTCAGGCCCATCTGCGGAAAACGCGCTCATATCAAGCTATGTTCGCCAGGCTTGCGAGGCGTTGTCCGCTAAGGGGAGGGCCGGGAGCGTTTTAGTGGTTACTTCGCGCCCCTGTTCCGTGTATGCAACGCTGTCCGAAGCGCTTTCTGATTGCGGATGCGAATGCGTTCATCGGGCGCGAAAGCCTTTTGCGGAAACGCATTTTGGTCGTGCCTACCTTGCAATTCGCGAGTTCATTCTTGATGATCGTCACGATCCGCGCGCTTTGATGGATTTCGCGTCATCTCCTTTTTCCGGCATTTCCGTTCAGGCTGCTGCCAAAATCGATGCTTCGGTTCGTGGGGACAGGGCGCTTTCTTTCGAAGAGCTTCAGGCCATGATGCATCTGGTCACAGAAACCTACGATTTATTCGAGGAATTGGTAGCCGATGCCGATGCTTCGCTTTTGCTTGATAGATTCATTGACCTGTCGGAAGAGCTGCGCGGGCTTGATGCGGCTTCCGTTTTCGAGCAGCAAATCGCCATTGTGGCTTTGCGCGGTGTGTACGAAGCCGCCCGTCGTTGGGAGATAGGCCCCGAGGCGTTTGCGTTTGCGTTGTCTTCGCTTGCGGTTGACATTTCGCGCACGTGCGGCTCTGGCAGCAATAAAGTTGTGGTGCTGGACGCTTCGCAAGCATCATCCCTTTCTGCACAGAGCCGTTTCGACGTTGTCGTTCGTTGTGATTTGGATGCGCGCTACGTTTCTGCAGGTGAATCGCATAATGCATTGGTTACGCTTGAAGAAAAGCTCGGTATTCAGGTGTCTCGCCATTCTCTGCAGGATGCGCGCCTTGATTTTGAGCGCGTGAAGGGGTGTGCAGCAAGGTACTTTGCGTGCGAGCGCGTGTTGAATGCCGGCGGCGACGAAGATGTATACCCCTCGTTTGTGCTTGACGAGTTCTGCGAATGCCTGCGGGAGGGGGATGAGGAGCTTGACGGTTTCGGAGTACCTCAGCACCTGCATGATGTTGTTGCCACCCGCGATGAAGGCGGTTCGCGCGACACGTATGCGTCGAATTACCAAGCGGGTGGCGAAAAGCCCGATTCCATCGTGATACCGGCTTTTGCGCCAGGCGTTGTGGGCGAATCTTCCAAACCATTGCTTTCTCTGTTTCGGGCACCCGACGATCCAGCTACCGTTGTGCTTTCCCCCTCTGCGATAGAGGAGTACGTGAATTGCCCATATCGCTGGTATACGGCAAGGCGTTTGCGCCCTGAAGCGCCCGATGAGTTGTTCGGGCCTTTGGAGCAAGGCGTTTTCGTGCATTCGGTTTGGGAATCGTTCTACCGTTGTCTGGAGCAAAAGATCTCCGCCAAACGCGTTACTCCTGGAAATCTGGAACAGGCTCAGCTTTGCTTGGGTCGCGTATTCGATGAGGAGCTTGCTAATCAGGTTCAAGCTGAGGGTGTGCGCTACCTTCCTCTTTCGCCCGCGGAGCATGCTCAGGCGAATCGATTGAAGCAAACGCTGATTGGCAATCTTAACGTTCAAGCTCGTATGCTGCCCCGGTTTACCCCTTGGCGCTTTGAGCTGCCAATTGAGCCTGGCGAGGGCGTTGATTATGCGGGCGTGCGCCTCATGGGCCGCGTTGACAGGGTCGATATCGACGCCGAGCACGGTCATTTTGCGGTGATTGACTATAAAGGCGGCGTTTTGGGGCATGATGCGGGGTTCGATCCTGACGAACAGGAGGAGTTCCGTATTCCGCCTAAGATCCAGACGCTTGTTTATGCGCAGGCGCTGCGCCGCAGTATTGATTCTGCGCGCCCTGTCGGCGCCTTGTACCTGAGCTATAGGGCTCAAGAGCCAGCTGGGTCCATGGCCGGTTCGTTTGATTCGTCCCTGCTTGATGTTACAGGGTTTGCGCGGAGTGCTTGTGGTGTGAACATGAACTTTGAATCGTATCTGGACATGGTCGAACAAGAAGTGGGCAAGCGCATTGCCGATCTTCTGGAAGGCGATATTGCCCCCAATCCTCTCTGCGAGTCTTCATGTATGTATTGTCCGGTCCGTTACTGCGAAAAGAGGCTCTCGTGAATCTCGATACCTGCACTCCTGGCCAGCGTCAGATTATCACGACCCTGGATAAGCCGCTTATGGTTTCTGCTGGAGCGGGCAGCGGCAAAACCTTTACGCTAACCCAGCGCATTGCCTACGCGCTTTCAGAGGGCGGCCCTGACGCCTCTCCCTTGCAGAGCATCGACCAGGTTATGGCAATCACCTTTACCAAGAAAGCAGCAGCCGAGCTGAAGTCCCGCATTAAGCGCCAGCTTGCGGGCATGGGCTTGGTCGAAGAGGCGTTGAAGGTCGATGATGCGTGGATCTCCACTATTCATGGAATGTGTTCTCGGGTGCTTCGCGAACACGCTCTTGAGCTTGGCATAGACCCTGCTTTTTCAGTAATCTCGGAAACGGAATCCAAGTGCTATTACGATGAGGCGTTTGATATCGTTATCAAACGGATCCAAGATGGCGATGACGCAGCATTGAAGAGCTTTGTGGGCTCTCTCGACGTTTATTCTCAGGGCGCTGCCTCGTCCAGTATCGAAGCCTGGGTTCACAAGATCACTTCGCGCGCCCTTGCTTTGCCAGGGGGCTTTGACGCCGTTGTAGTTCCTGAGGTGGAAGGGGACCCTTCGGCGCTCATGCGTCAGATGGTCGAACTGGGGGAGACGTTTGTCTCCTGCCTTGAGGGATTGCCCAAGCAGGGAAAGACCGATGCTAAAAATCATGAAGCGGCAACAGCGGCCTTGGAAATGGCCAATGAGTACCTTCTGGAGTACGGTGGCTGTACATCGTTTTCGGATCCCGATTTCGAAGCTGCTCGTTTTGTCGAGGCTTTCTTCTCATTCCCTAAAACCAGCCCCAAATACCGCGTGAAGGAAAGCGACCCTATCTTTTTTGCGGAGTACCGTGACGCTTATGCATTTGCTGCAGGTCAGGTAGAAGCGGCTTTTTCGGCTTGCGATGTCCAGGCGTTGCTGCGTGTGGCTCGTGCTGTCGATGAAGAATATCAGCGCCTGAAGGGTGCTGCGAATATCGACAATGTCGATCTTCTTCGCATGGCATATCATGCGTTGACCGATTATCCTGAAATCGCCGATGCCTATCGACGCCAGTTCAAGATCATCATGATCGATGAGTTTCAGGATACCGACGAACTCCAGGTTGCCTTGGTGCGTGCGCTTGCTCAGCCCGGGTTTTCCAACGTGTGCACGGTTGGTGATGCCCAGCAGAGCATCTATCGTTTTCGCGGTGCCGACGTAAACGTCTTTTTCGGCTATCGCAAAAGCCTTGAGGCGGAGTGCCCCGAGGCTCAGTTTGTAAGCCTTCCCGACAATTTCAGAAGTCACGCCGATGTGCTCTCCTTTGTAGACAAAGTCTTTTCGCAGCCCCAGGTATTCGGTGATCAATTCCTTTCGTTGGCGCCTAAGGGAGCAGTGAATAACCAGGAAGATCCGCTGTTCGACTCGCGCCCTCGTCTTTCCATGGCTCTTTTTGACTGCAAGGTCGGGGGTCCTGGTTTGGGGGCGGGGCGTCTTGAGTGTGCTCGTCGCATTGCCGAGCATTTTGCTGGCTTGCGCGATGACCCAAGCAATCCGGCGTCGCCTTCCGACATGGTTCTGCTTTTGGGAAACATGTCAAATGTTGATGTTTATGCGCAGGCTTTGCGCGATGCGGGCTTTGAGTGCCTGGTTGCTGGGGGGTCTACGTTCTCGAATTCCCAGGAAGTTTCGTTGGTTGCTTCTGTGGTGCGTCTGTTTTCAAGCTGCACCGATAACGAGGCTCTCTACGCGGTGCTCACTTCGCCCCTGTTCGCTTTGGGCGATGACGCCTTGCTTCACTTGGCTACAGGAACCAGCCGTCAGGGCCGTAGGTTTCGCAGAGCTCTGGCTGACGGATTTGCTGCCTGGAAGGACGAAAAGGGGCTTACGGGCCTTGCTCCCGAGCAAGAGGACCAAATCGACTTTGCCCACATCTGCCTTGATGCGGCGTTTGATTCGGTTCGCCGCTTCGGTATGGCGGCGGGGGTACGCACCTTGCTGCGTTCGAGCGGATGGCTCATTCGCCTAGAAGGCGAGCAGGCTCAGGGCCAGGCCATTGTGGGTAACCTTGGCAAGGCGCTGCGAATGTTGGAGGATGTTGAGAAATTGGGGCTGGGGCTTGCCCGAACGGCAGATCGCTTTGAGAACGACCTGGCCACGTTGAAGCTTGCTCCTGGAACGCTTTCTGCCAGCAGTTCAAATTTTGTACGAATAATGACGGTTCATGCGAGCAAAGGTCTTGAATTTCCCCATGTCGCCTTGGCCGATCTGCGCCTTTCGGGAAAGGCTGAAAGCTTGGTTGCCGAAAACATTGCGGCATCAACCTACGTTGGGCTCGATTCGCCGATGCTGCGTTCGGTCCGTAAAACCATCCAAGGCCTCCATGAGTTTATCGAACAGAGCGATGAGCCAGGGGCCGATATAATGCAGGCGTCAACTTATCAGGATCTGATGCTTTCCCTGAAAGGCTATGTTGCCACGCAAGAGTTGTCCGAGGCTCGCCGTTTGCTGTACGTTGCCCTGACTCGTGCCAGCAAATCGTTGTTCATCGGCATGGCGCACTCGGGTAATAAAAACTTTTCATACGAAGGCAAAGGCATTCTTGACGATTTGCATGAGGCGCTTCAGTGGGAAGCATCGGCAAACGCCCCGATGCAGAAGCTCGATTACGGTGGAAGCGCGCCTATGGATTTTGAACTGACGGTACTTGATACCCCTGCCGAACGGGTGGAGCGCGTTGTCGAGGAGGGGAAGCCGTTTACCATCCCTGCATCCCCCTTGCCACCTGTGCCGTATTGCCAGCCATACCATGCTTCTCGTGAAGAGGTGTTCTCTTACTCTTCGATTGGCGATGCCTCCCATTGGGATTCAGATCCCGATGAAGCAGCCGAGTTGCCCATGTTCGAGGTTGACCAGGCTTTCTTCGAGGAAAATGCCACAGCGCTCGGTACGGCATTTCACCGTTTGGCACAGCGTGCCATCGCTCAATTCGACGGGGTTGAGCTGAAGCGTCCCGCAGCCGAGGTGATTGCTGCCCAGGTGCGTGCTCAGGGATTAACCCCCTCGCAAGAGGTGCGGCTGAGTGCGGCGCTCGATAGATGGTTTGCAAGCGATATTGCTCGTTCGTTGGTGGCCAAGGGCGTCCCTCGGGCTGAAGTGCCGTTCATGGTGTGTTTGGGCGTTGCCTCGAATGCGGTATACCTGGAAGGCGAAATCGATGCGGTTTCGTTTGATGAGGATGGTTCTGCCTTCTTGGTTGATTACAAGACGGGAGGCTCACCCGACGAATCTGCCGCACGGGTATTCGGTAAACATCTTCTTCAGGCTCAATGCTATGCGCTGGCGCTTATGGACCAGGGAAGTCCCCGGGTTACGGCTACGTTTGTTCGCGTGGAGCAGGAAAGCGTCGCAGATGCGTCTCAGCCGCAAACGGTGGAATATACCTTTACGGAGCAAGATAGGGAAGTGCTGGAACAGGCTGTTCTTTCAGCCTACGCACAAAGTCTTTCTGCGTGATCGGTATGGGGTTTGGTTCACCGGGCGCGGTTCTCCCGGCGCCCGTGTTAAGGTCAGCTCATGGACACACTTTTCACAGACATAGAAAACAGCAAACGTGCAGCAAATGCCCCCTTGGCAGTGCGCATGCGTCCGCAAACGCTCGACGATCTTATCGGCCAAGAAGATGCGTTAGGCAAAGGAACATGGCTGCGTAGTGCTATCGAGGCCGACACGCTTTCCTCCGTTATCCTGTATGGTCCTGCCGGAACGGGGAAAACATCCATCGCCCACGTTATAGCCGAGACCACCCATGCTCATTTTGTTGAGGTTTCGGCTATTGGTGGCACGGTTGCCGATCTGCGCCGCGAGATCTCAGATGCTGACAAGCGCCTGATAAATCGAGGCATTCGCACCATTTTATTCGTCGATGAGATCCATCGCTTCAATCGCGCACAGCAAGATGCCTTGCTTCATGCGGTTGAAGACGGTGTGGTGGTTTTGATTGGGGCCACAACGGAAAACCCCTTTTTTGAAGTGAATTCGGCCTTGATATCCCGGTCGCGCATCGTTGAGCTCCATAGGCTCAGCGACGATGCTCTTTCCGCCATCTTGGATCATGCCTTGGAAAGCAGCCGAGGTTTGAAGGGTGATTACTCACTTGATGAAGATGCCCGCAAAGCATTGCTGCTTTTGGCTGGTGGCGATGCGCGCAGTTGCCTGAACACCCTATCGCTTGCTTCCGATTTGGCGCGCGCCCAAAAGGCGGAGACCATTACCGAGGAAATGGTACGTACGGCGGTTCCCCATCGCACGCTTCCCTACGACAAGAAGCAGGACATGCATTACGACGTGATATCGGCGTTTATCAAGTCGATGCGCGGATCAGACCCCGATGCAGCCTTGTACTGGCTTGCTCGAATGATCGATGGTGGGGAAGATCCGAAATTCATTGCTCGTCGCATTTTCATTTCGGCGTCTGAGGACATCGGCAATGCCGATCCGCAAGCGCTTCTGGTTGCCGAAGCGTGCTTTAAGGCTGTTGAGGTTATCGGTATGCCCGAATGCCGCATCAATTTGGCTCAGGCGGCAGTGTATATGGCTTTAGCCCCGAAATCTTGCTCCGCCTACGCCGGCATCGCCAAAGCGCTCGACGAGGTGCGCAACGGCCCGCTTCGCCCCGTGCCCGACTACTTGCGTGACCGTCATCGTCCAGGATCCGAGGAATACGGTGAGTATCTGTATCCGCATAGTTATGCCGAGGGCTACGTTAAGCAGCAGTATCTCCCCGAAGGCCTAGAGCGTGGGGCGTTTTTCACGCCTGGGGAACGAGGTTGGGAGAGGTATCGCGTTGACGCCCCTCTATCCGATAGAATGTAATCTGCACATGCGAATTTTATGTTCCTGACCAGAGGAGGAAAGATGGAAATCTTCGAATCGCTGATTCCCGTGGGAATCGTGTTGCTGTGCATTGCCGGCGTTGTTGCGCTGGGTGCTATGGCATACCTTTTCATCACCCTTACGAAATCTATGAAGGAAACGTTTGAAAAAGTAGATCCTTTGGTCGTGGAGGCTAAGGAAGCGCTCGACACGGCAAAGCCCGCTCTTGAGCGTATCGATCCGTTGATGGAGCGCATCACTCTTACGGTTGATGCTGCAAATCTTGAGATCATGCGGGTAGATCAGATCCTGGAAGACGTGAACACCATTACGGGTAACGTCTCCAAGGCAACTGAATCTCTCGACAACATCACTTCACTCCCTTTGGACGCTCTCTCCAACGTGACCAGCCGTCTTCGCAGCCGCATCGCTCCGCTGGGCGCTAAGGCGGAAGATTCTCGCGTTGGTGCCGTTGCCCAGGTGGTCGACCAGAAGCTCGATAGCGTTGAGGCATGCGTGTCAGACGCCCAGGCTCGTGCCGATGTGAAGCGTGCCGAGGCAGCCGAAGCCGTTGCCGCTCGCGGAGAGGCGCAGGCTCAGACGAACGAGATGTCCTCTAGCCTGAAGGATGCCTTCTCTGTTCAAATCTCTCGCGATTCCGAATCCGCTCAAAACTAATAGGAGTACTTAACCAGCTATGACGAATAGCGATACCCATCTCACAGATAGCGAGTTTCGCAAAGAAGAACTGAAGACGGTGAAATCGCGTCGCCGCCTATACACGAGCACCTTCATCATTGTGTTGTTCGCTCTTTTGTATTTGCTCGGACAGGCGCTCAACATTTTGGCCACTCCCGTGGCCATTGTTGTGTGGACGACCATTATCGTTTTCTGTTTGAGGGGCCCGGTCAACTATCTGGAAAGCAAGGGCATTGGTCGCCTGTGGGGAACGTGTGCGGCCTATATTCTCATGGGCGTAGTGGTAACAGCGCTAAGCTGGATGCTTTTCTCGCCCGTGTTCGGCGTTGGCGAACAGTTCACTGCGCTGCTTCAAACTTTTGCCGACCAGATTTCACAGGTGCGCAACCTCTGGAATGATGTGTATTCGCAGTACGCCTACATCCTTCAAGACGAGCGTATCTCCAATTGGATGAATGATGCCTTTTCGTCGGTGGGAACCTGGTTTTCTGGCATGGCTACTGCTAGCGCGGAGGGCATGGTTTCGGTTGGCTCCGGCGTTGCTATCTCTGCCATGGTTATTGGTTTTTCACTGGTGGTAGCGTTTTGGGTCCTTATGGAGTTGCCCGCGTTGGGAGCTGAAATCAAGCGGGTGTTCGGTCCTCGTTTCCAGGAAGATTTAGACATCATCTACCTCACGGGTACTCGCGTTATGGGCGGCTACATCAAGGGCACGTTGGTCCAATGCATGCTTATCGGTGTCTGCTGCGGAATTGGCTTTGCCGTTATGGGCATTCCCAGTGCGGCAGCTTTGGGCGTTATCACGGGTCTACTGAACATCATTCCCGTTGTGGGCCCGTGGCTAGGTGGCGGCATGGCGGCAATCGTGGGCGTTTTCTCAAGCCCCCTTATAGCTGTTGTCGCTTTGGTGTACACCATCGCTGTTCAGCAATTCATCTACACCTTTATCTCCCCGAAAATTATGGGTAATTCAGTGGATATCCATCCTGCGTTAGTCATTATGGCTTTGATGGTGGGTTCTGCTTTGGGTTTCGCCGTTGGAGGCGTTGTTGGCAACATTGTGGGCATGCTCGCTTCCATTCCCGCAGTTGCTGCTATCAAATCGCTTTTTGTGTACTACTTCGAGAAGCGCACGGGGCGCGTTATCGTTTCGCCTGATGGCGTTATCTTCAAGGGGGACCCTTCAGGCGAAGAGGCGAATCCCGTTGCCGATGCCACTGGTGAGTTTTCTGCGACGCAGGTTACTTCGCGTGGGGCAAAGCACGGAAAATGATAGAATCAGCATTTGGCAAATTGCAAAAACGATGAACACTTCGAAGAGGAACAATATCGTATGAACTATATGACTACCGCCGAAATTCGCGAGAAGTACCTGGCGTTCTTCGAGGAGAAGGGCTGCAAGCGTATGCCTTCTTCTTCCCTGATCCCCGACGATCCATCGCTGCTGCTTACGAGCGCTGGCATGGTTCAGTTCAAGCCCTACTTCCTTCATCAGAAGGAGCTTGATAGCCAATATATTGGCACCACCACTGTTCAGAAGTGCGTACGCACCAATGACATCGACAACATTGGTGACGCCCGCCACCTAAGCTTCTTTGAAATGCTGGGCAACTTTAGCTTCGGCAAGTATTTCAAAAACGAAATGTGTGCTTGGG
Source organism: uncultured Eggerthella sp. (assembly GCA_900547965.1). Classification (GTDB taxonomy): domain Bacteria; phylum Actinomycetota; class Coriobacteriia; order Coriobacteriales; family Eggerthellaceae; genus Anaerotardibacter. The sequence goes on from URJE01000005.1 coordinate 28,887, forward strand.
CATACGAATTCTCTACCGAGGTATTGGGGCTTCCTGCTGAAAAGCTCTACTTTACCGTTTTCGAGAACGACGATGAGACTATTGAGATCTGGAAGAGCCTTGGTGTTCCAGAAGATCACATTTCCAAGTTGGGTGAAGAAGATAACTTCTGGCGCGCTGGTCCTACCGGTCCCTGCGGCCCCTGCTCTGAGATCTATTTCGATCAGGGTCCCGATGTAGGGTGCGGCAGCCCTGACTGCAAGCCTGGCTGCGACTGCGATCGCTACCTTGAGTTCTGGAACTGCGTGTTCACCCAGTATGACGGGCAAGAGGATGGTACCCTTGCTCCGCTTCAGACGAAGAACATCGATACCGGTATGGGTCTTGAGCGCATTGCCGCAATCATGCAGGGCGTAACCAACAACTACGATACCGATATCCTTCGTAGCCTGGTTGGCGTTGGCGAAGAACTTTCTGGCAAGGAATACCGTCAGGAAGCTGAAACCGACGTATGCCTTCGCATCATCGCTGACCACAGCCGCTCTATCACGTTTATGATCGCCGATGGCATTCTTCCCTCCAACGAGGGTCGCGGCTATGTTCTGCGTCGTTTGCTTCGTCGCGCGGTTATGAAGGGCCATTCCCTTGGGATCGAAGGTGCCTTCCTCACCAACTACGTCAACAAGATCATCGAGCTTATGGGCAATGTGTATCCCGAGCTCGTCGAGAACGAAGAGCTTATCAAGCGCGTTGTTCTCTCCGAAGAAGAGCGCTTTGGCGCAACGCTTCGTCAGGGTCAGGCATACCTCGACGATGCCCTTTCCAAGATGGAAGGCACCGTGCTTTCTGGCTCTACCGCCTTTGTCCTGCACGACACCTACGGTTTTCCCGTCGAGGTAACCACGGAAATCTGCGAAGAACGTGGTTATTCCATCGATGAAGAGGAATTTGCTCGCTGCATGGAAGAACAGCGCAATCGCGCCCGTGCTGCAAACGTCAAGGACGCCGAAGCCGCATGGAGCACCTACGGCGGCGTTCATGCCGATCTCTTGAAGGAGCTTGGTGCAACCGAGTTCGTTGGCTATGACCGCCTTTCCGCCGATGCCAAGGTTTGCGCGATTGTGCGCAACGGCGAACGCGTTGATTCCCTTGCTGCTGGCGAGCAGGGTGAAGTTGTGCTTAACGTTACCCCGTTCTACGCTGAAATGGGCGGCGAGGTTGGCGATACTGGCACCATCACCGCTGATGGTGCTGAGCTTCAGGTAATCGATACCAAGGCGCCAGAAAAAGGCCTGGTATGCCATGTTGCCACCGTTGCTTCCGGTACATTCACGGTTGGCATGACAGTTTCTGCGCAGGTTGACGCTAAGCGTCGTGCTTGCATCGCGCGCAACCATACGTGCACTCATATCTTGCATGCTGCTCTTCGCCAGGTTCTTGGCGCTCACGTTAAGCAGGCTGGTAGCTATGTTGGTCCTGATCGTCTTCGCTTCGACTTCACTCACTTCGAGTCGGTTACACCCGAACAGCTGAAGCAGGTCGAAGAGCTTGCCAACAGCGTTATCATGTCCGCTACCGCAACGAACATCTTTGAAACCTCCCTTGCCAGGGCTCGCGAAGAGGGCGTTACTGCTCTGTTCGGTGAGAAGTATGGTGATGTGGTTCGTGTTGTTAAAGTAGGCGATTTCTCCAGCGAGCTGTGCGGCGGTTGTCATGTTGCCAACACTGCTGAAATCGGTTTGGTGAAGATCGTTTCCGAAAGCAGCGTCGGTGCAAACCTTCGCCGTATCGAGGCTTTCACCTCTTATGATGCTCTGGCTTATCTGAACGGTTTCGAGCATCAGATGAAGGAGCTTTCCGCTACTTTGCGTGTTCCTACGTCCGATGTTCAGGCTCGCGTTGAAGCAAACATCAAGCAGCTGCGCGACTTTAATGCTAAGCGCAAGGCGAATAAGGCTGTTGCCGCTACAGGTGAGCTCCCTGAAGCCCTCGATCGCTTCACTGTTGGCTCTGACTATCCGGTATTTATCTACCGCAAGGACGGCATTGATGCTGGCGGTATGCGCAACTTCTGGGATATCGTACGTTCTCGTCTTCCTGAAGCAGGCGCTTGCGTGCTGGCTTCCGACAATCAGGGCACGCCTATCTTGCTTGCTGCAGGTACCGATGAAGCAGTTGAAAAGGGCTTCAATGCTGGCGCAGTAATCAAGCAGATTTCCCGCGAGATCAAAGGCGGCGGTGGTGGTAAGCCCACCATGGCACAAGCTGGTGGCAAGGATGCTTCTGGCATCGATGCTGCGCTTGATGCCGCTCGCAAGCTGTTTGCATAAACTACATAACGGAAGGGAGGAACGCACACGTGAGAATCATGGCTCTTGATATCGGCAAGGTTCGTTGTGGCATTGCCATCAGCGACCCGCAGGAAAAGATAGCCACTCCGTTGTGCGTTCTTCCAACCGAAGAAGTTCGCGCCAACGCACCAAGCTTTCGTCGCTTATGCGAAGATTGGGAACCTGAGCTGATCGTATCTGGCCTGCCTCTTACCATGGGTGGTGCCAAGGGTCCGCAAGCCCAATCTATCCGCGAGGTTGCCCAGCAGGTTGCTTCCAAGCTTGGTCTTCCGTTGGAGTTTTCCGATGAAAGGCTTAGCTCTTCAGAGGCAAAACGCTCTTTGCGCGAGCAAGGCTTTTCTGAAAAGGAAATGCGCGGTAAGGTGGATATGATCGCTGCATCGTTGTTTCTCCAGTCGTGGCTCGACAAGCGCGCGGCTGGTTCTTTGAAAGGTGAGGCTAATGAGTCCTAGGAAGGTTACGTATTCCCGCAAGTCCACGCATGCGGCCCGTGCTGCTCATGCGAGGGGCGAAAAGGAATTCCGTACATACGACACTTCGGCGATTCGCCCGAAGAAGTCTAAAGCGCCGCTCATAGCCTTAGTTGCCGCTGTTGCGGTTGTGGTGGTTATCATAGTGGCGCTCTTCGTGAACACCAGCTGTGCTGAAGCCGCTAACGACCATCTGGCTCCCGACGGACAGCAGGTCACAGTACAGATTGCCGAAGGTTCTACATTGCCCGTTATCGCAGACAACCTCTACGATGCGGGCCTTGTCATTCGTAAGGGCGAATTTACCGCTGCCGTCAATGCCAAAGGTGCTGCCTCTTCGCTGAAGCCGGGAGTGTATTCATTCGAGGGTGGCATAAGCAACGATGAATTGGTAGATGCGCTTGTTGCCGGCCCCACCGCCAACGTAACAAATTTGGTTGTTCCCGAAGGGGCCACGCTTGATTCAATAGCTGCCGCTGTGGAAAAAGCCTATAACGGCTCTATTACCGCCGATCAGTTCAAATCAGCCGCCTCAGACGCTTCTCGGTACGCAAAGGAATACTCGTTCTTAACCGATGCCGGCAAGAATTCTCTTGAGGGGTTCTTGTTCCCTAAGACCTACGAGTTGATTGTTAACGCATCTGCTGAAGACGTTGTTCGCCAAATGCTCGATCAGTATCGGTCTGAGATTTCCTCTCTTGATTATTCCTATCCGCGTAGCAAGGATATGTCCAACTACGATGCGCTGATCCTTGCTTCTATCGTGGAAAAGGAAGCAACCAGCGACACGCGCACCAAAGTCGCAGCTGTTTTCTATAATCGTTTGGGTAATTCTGGTGATCCGTCGTACGGCACGCTGGGCAGCGACGCTACTACTGCCTATGAAGTGGGTGACAATCTCGATACGTATAACTGGTCCACTAAGAGTCCGTACAACACCCGTGTAACCAAGGGCTTGCCCCCTACGCCGATTTGCAGCCCGAGTATCGATTCGTTGCGTGCGGTGCTTTCCCCTGAACGCAACTTCGACGACTATTACTTCTTCTCTTTCTGGACCAACGATCAGGGCGGGGTGGATTACTTCTTCGATAAAACCTATGAAGAACACCAGAAGACAATCGCGGATCATTCGTAGGCTGTATTGAGGTAGACATGTCTCTTATCCAACCTGATCGCTATTTTTCGCGAACGAGCGCTATTAACGTTGAATGGGATATCGTCGGCAAAGGTTTTACGCATGTGCTGCTCGACATAGACAACACCATTCTTTCCCGTGCTGATCATCAGGTGCCTGCTGATGTGCGTCAGTGGTTGGCACGCGTTCGCGCTGCCGGTGTGAAGATGTGCTTTCTTTCGAATAATTTTCACGGTAATGTGTTCGATCTTGCCCGCGAACTCGATCTTCCTATTGTTGCAAAGGCACTCAAGCCCCTTCCGCATGGATTTATTATGGCGTGCAATAAGATTGGCGGTACGCGTAAAAACACTTTGATGATTGGTGACCAGCTCTCAACCGATATTGTCGGAGCGCATCTTGCTGGCATGAAAGCGTATTTGGTGTGCCCTTTGGTTGAAGAAGACCTAAAGCATACGATGTTCGTGCGCTCTATCGAGCGTGCTTTCATATCCGACAAAGAGCCAGAGGGGGCAAGCGCATGCGAAACCTTACATTCCTAGCGGCGCCTGCCGTGGGACCCGCTGCTGCTTCGTTTCGTCGCGCCTTCATGGAGAAAACCGCTTCATGGAGTGTGACAATCGAAGAGTGCAGTACGCGTAGCGAAGCTGCGGCTTTGCTTTCAGCCAAGAAAAGCCATGCGTTCGTGGTTTCCGCTCCATTTCGTCGGGCAGTGTTTGAAGCAGGTAAGGTTCAGGGCGCATCGGCGCGTTTGGCGCAAGGAGCCGATATTCTCTATCGTGGCGGGAAGAACACCCTTGCAGTCAGCCAGTACGCCCGTGTTGCCATCGATGAAATGGAACGGCTCTTCCTTCCTTTGTACGGTGCGAAGGCCGTTGTTTTGGGGTCGGGTAGTGCTGCCCTTGATGTGGTGTATGAATGTGCGCGTGCGGGCGTGAGCGAGATCACCTTGTTAGGATCAGAAAAAGAGCGTACGCGCAATAACCTGCTTGCCTTCCTAGAGGCGTTTGCCAAGGAACGCACCCAGATTATCGATACCGAGCAAAAGCGTGTCGGTCACCTTTCTGCAAATCGCGCCTACGATAGCGCCTCGTTCCTGTTTGGAACCGTTGCGGCAGCTTCCCGTATTGCTGCGGCTGATATTGTGTTCTGCACCGAGGATTTCAGCCGGGCCGGCATTGCCTTCGAGCCTGGTCATATCGTGTGCGACCTTTGTGGCGAAAGCGCATGTTACGCCGATGCGGCAAATGCTGCAGGTTGTGATTTTCTATCAGTGTCATCGGCGATGGCGGCATGGGGTGCGGAATGCGCAGAGCTGCTCGTAGAATTCGGTCGTGCTGAGCTGTAACACGTTCGAAACCTTAAGCACTTTATTTCGATGGAGTAATGGCAGTTTTGCTAAAATCTTGTTTGATTTATCTAACATCGAATAAGGAATTCAGCATGGAATACATAACAGCAGGTGAAAGCCATGGTCCTGTTCTTACAGCTATAGTTTCGGGCGTTCCTGCGGGATTGACCATTTCCGAAAAGGCAATCAACTCCGATCTTGCCCGTAGGCAGAGTGGCTACGGCCGCGGTGGCAGGCAGGCAATCGAAAAGGACAAGGTTTCAGTAACTTCTGGTGTTCGCTTTGGTCACACTATTGGTTCGCCAGTAACGCTGTCTGTCGCGAACCGCGATTGGTCGAATTGGACCGAGCGCATGTCTGTATTCGGTGAACCGCCTCAAGATTTGGTTCGTGAGGTAACTCCTCGCCCCGGTCATGCCGATTTGCTGGGTGTTTTGAAGAACGACATGGACGACTGTCGCAATATTCTCGAGCGTTCCAGTGCTCGCGAAACCACCATGCGTGTTGCTGCTGCCGGCATCGCTCGTGAGTTCTTGGCCGAACTTGGTGTTGAGATCTATTCCTATGTGGTGTCTATTGGCGATGAGGTCATGGAGGAAGAAGACCCTATGGCTGCCGCTACCACCTACACCCCGCTCGACATCGAGATGAGTGAGGTCCGCTGTCCCAGCACCGAAGCTTCTGAGCGCATGATGGATGCTATCGACAAGGCCAAGGAGGCGGGAGACACCCTGGGCGGCGTGTTCCGAGTTGTGGTAACCGGTCTTCTTCCTGCAGTTGGTGGGTATGAAACGCCAACCGATCGTCTAACGTCAAAGCTCGGTGGCGCATTGTTCTCCATTCCTGCCATCAAGGGTGTCGAATTCGGCATCGGCTTTGAGACCACGCGCCGGCCAGGCAGTCAGGTGCATGACGAGATACTCCTTGATGAATCGGAGGGGTTTGTGCGCGCGTCTAACAATGCTGGTGGACTGGAAGGCGGCATGACCACGGGTATGCCTCTGGTGGTTACGGTCGGAATGAAGCCCATCGCCACGCTTACCACGCCGCTTAACACCGTTAACCTCGATACGCTTGAAGTGGCTGAAGCATCGAAGGAACGTAGCGATACCTGTGCCGTTCCAGCTGCTGCCGTTGTTGCGGAATCCGAGGTTGCAATGGTGCTTGCCGATGCTTATCTGAAGAAGTTCGGCTGTGACAATATGACTGATATCAAGCAGAACGTCGCTTCGTACAAAGAGCGTATTAAAACGATGTCCCGTTAAAACGCCACGAATTACGAGGAGCTTTTTTATGACCACAAATCACCCTACGCATGCAGGCAAGTTCTACCTCACTAAGCCGGTGTTTTTCATCGGTTTCATGGGAGCGGGCAAAACCAGTATTTCTCAGCAGATCGCGGTAACGTGCGGCGTCGCATCTATCGATGCCGACGAATACCTTGAGCTTCGCGAAGACCGCATCGTTGCCGATATTTTTGCTGAAGACGGTGAAGAGGCGTTCCGCGATATCGAAACCGATGTTTTGCGCGACTTGGCAAAGCGTTCTCCGCGTCTTATCGGTTGCGGCGGCGGTGTTGTTACCAAGCGTCCCGTTAACGCCCAAATCATGAAAGAGACGGGTTATGTGGTGTATTTGAAGGTTTCTGCCGACGGTGCAGCTGCCCGTATCCCTAACACCGATTCCCGTCCTATGTTCAAAAACCTTGAAACTGCGCGCAAAACCATTGTCGAACGAGAGCCTCAGTATGAAGCTGCTGCCGACGTTTCGGTGGATACCGAAGGTCGCACTATTCGCGAGGTTGCAGACGAAGTGGTCGAGCTGTTGCTCGATGCCGGCGTGCTGATGAAGAGGGATTAGCGCATGGCCCGCATTGTTGTGGAAATCCCTGGTGAGCGTATCTATGATGTGGTTGTTTCGGCTGGGCAGATTGATCGACTTGGTGCCGAGATGCGCGCCTTCGATAGCAACCAGAAGGCACTGATTATCACCGACACGGAGGTAGCTACACGCTACCTTGATCTTGCTAAAGCATCCCTTAAGCAGGTTGGCTATCAGGTTTCCGTTATCACGGTGCCGGCAGGGGAGTCGGCAAAATCGGTCGAATGCGCTTCGGAGATTTGGCATGCCATGGTCGAATGCGGCTTGAACCGCGATTCCGTGGTGGTTGCTTTGGGCGGCGGTGTTGTGGGCGATCTGGCCGGCTTTACCGGTTCTACGTTCATGCGCGGCCTTCGCATTGTTCAGGTTCCCACCACCTTGCTTTCCATGGTTGATTCTTCGGTGGGCGGGAAAACGGCTATCAACCTTGAGTCGGGGAAAAACCTGGTAGGTACCTTTTGCCAGCCTTCGTTGGTTTGCGCTGATGTTGCCACGCTTGCCACACTCCCCGAAAGGGAATGGGTTTGTGGATGCGGTGAAATAGCCAAGTCTGCCGTTGTTGATTCAGAGGATTTTTTCTTTTGGTTGTACGGTCATGCCGACCAGCTTGCCTCCCGTGAGCCGGAAACGGTCAAGGAAGCGGTGCAACGTTGCATCGTGTTCAAGGCATCGATCGTGGCGCGCGATCAGGAGGAAACCAAAGGTGTGCGGGAGTGCCTTAACTATGGACATACGCTTGCCCATGCCATTGAAACGGAGGCGGGTTACGGCGTGTATTCCCATGGCCACGCCGTAGCTCAGGGCATGCGCTTTGCTGCCCGATTGGCAGTGGCTCATCTAGGGGCATCGATGGAGTTCGTGCAGACCCAGGATGCTTTGCTTGATTCCCTTGGGTTGCCCGAGCTTCAGCTGAAAGCTGAGCCCGAACGTCTCCTTCATCTTATGAAGGGCGATAAGAAAGTGCGTTCCGGCAAGCTTCGCTTTGTGCTTCCTCGCGCTTGCGGTGATTGGGAAGTGTGCGAGCTTGAAGATAGTTTCGTACTGGAATATCTTCAAGCTTGGCAGCGAAGCCTCTTGTAACTTATAGGAACAGGGCCTTGGGCCCTGTTCTTTTCCTGGTCCCATATATCGCGACACCTTTATAGAGGAGAACATAATGGCACATAACCCCGAACGTCTTTCCCGTCTTCGCGCCGCAATGCGCGAGCGGGGGATAGACGTGCTCTACATCCGCGGGCTTTCGAATATTTCATGGGCTACGGGCTTTGAGCGCGTATTCGATGATGAGCCGGCCCACGCTCTTGTTGTTTCCGCCCATAGCTGCGTGCTGCACACGGATTCCCGCTACTTTGACGCAATGGAGTCCGCTGCCGCCGATACCGATATTGAGGTGGACAATGGCCGCATAGCCCATAGTGCCGTACTTGCCAAAGTGTCAGATTCCATCGGTGCCGGTAACGTTCGTGTCGGCATCGAGGACTCCCTGACTTTGGCGGAATATCGTGCTTTACAGTGTGCGTTCGAGGACAAGGCGATCGATTTGGTGGAGCTTTCGGGTTTTGTGGAGGCGCTTCGCCAAGGCAAAGATGATTCCGAGATAGCGGCAATGCGAAAGGCGCAAAGCATTACTGATGCGGCTTTTGCCAAGATCATCGCATTCATGAAGCCCGGTATGACCGAGCGCGAGGTTCAACTGCAACTGGATCGCTATATGTACGAAGGGGGAGCTGAAGGGCTGGCATTTGGCACCATTGTGGCAACGGGCGCCCATGCTGCATCCCCTCATGCGATTCCCGGTGAAACCAAGCTTGCATTGGGCGATGCCGTGGTGATGGACTTCGGTGCGCGTTATGCGGGATACTGTTCAGATATGACCCGTACGGTGTTCGTTGGAGAGCCGAGCGATGAAGTTCGCCGTGCTTATGGGGCTATCCGTCGTGCCAACGAGGAATGTGAAGCTATGCTGCGTGCCGGTCTTTCTGGTGCCGACGTTCATCAGCATGCTGAAGCGGTTTTGGAGGAAGAGGGCTTTGGCGGTGCCATGGGCCATTCTCTTGGTCACAGTGTGGGACTTGATATCCACGAGGCGCCCAATCTTTCACCCAAGAACCCGAAAGCGCTTTGTGCGGGCAATGTCGTTACGGTGGAGCCGGGCATTTACCTAACGGGCAAATTCGGTATGCGTCTAGAGGATTTTGGCGTGGTTCGCGAAGCATCGTATGAGGTGTTTACGCAAAGTACCCATGAGATGATTATTATCTCGTAGCATTCTGGGTATAATGTTTAGGTTATTTTTGCAATGGTTCATTTTTGAAGGAGCATAACGTGGCAATCTCTACCGCCGATTTCCGTAATGGCATGTGCATCGAGTACAACAACAAGCTCTGCACGATCGTTGAATTCCAGCATGTTAAGCCTGGCAAGGGCGGTGCATTCGTTCGCACCAAGCTCCGCGACATCAAGACCGGTCGCGTAGTTGACTACACCTTCAACGCTGGCACCAAGTTCGACTCTGTTCGCCTTGAAACCAAGAAGATGCAGTTCCTCTACAGCGATGGCACCGATTTCAACTTCATGGATATGTCTTCCTTTGAGCAGCTTTCCATTCCTGCTGAAACCGTAGGTTCTGCAGCGAACTGGCTGAAGGAAAACGATGAGGCTACCCTCATGTATGCTGGCGACGAGCTTATCAGCATCGAGCCTCCTATGTTCGTTGAGCTCGAGGTTACCGAAACCGAGCCCGGCTTCAAGGGAGACACCGCCACCAACACCACCAAGCCTGCAACGCTTGAAACCGGTGTAACCATTCAGGTTCCCACCTTCGTTGAGATCGGCGACGTTCTTCAGATCGACAGCCGTGATGGCCGCTTTGTTAAGCGCGTCTAGTTCTATGTGTCTTAACTGAAAACTCTACTGGCAACGGGGCGCTACGGCGCCTCGTGCTTTATACTTAATTTTCGTTTTTAACGTGCGTATAGTACGCGCAACGCGTTTCGAAGAGGAGGTGCGAAACACTTGGGAAAGCTTCAGATCATGGACACCACCATTCGCGACGGCCAGCAGAGCCTTTGGGCAACTCGTATGCCTATCGGCGATATGCTCCCGATCTTGCCTAAGATGGATCGCGTAGGTTATTGGGCTATCGAGGCTTGGGGCGGTGCGACGTTCGACACCTGCCTGCGCTTCCTCGACGAAAACCCTTGGGATCGCTTGCGCTCTATCAAGGCGAAAACCCCCAATACGCGTCTTTCCATGCTGTCCCGTGGACAGAATCTGGTGGGTTACAAGCACTATTCCAAAGATGTCGTCAATCGCTTCATCGCTGCTGCTCATCGTAATGGCATCGATGTGTTCCGCGTGTTCGACGCGCTGAATGATATTCGCAACGTGGTAGATAACGCCGAGGCCATTAAGGCATGCGGTGGCCACTTCGAAGGCGCTATTTCCTATACGCTTTCTCCGGTTCATACGCTCGATAGCTTCCTTGAATATGGCCAGCAGCTTAAGGATCTTGGCGCTGACTCCATTGCCATCAAGGACATGGCGGGCATGCTCACCCCGTATCGCACCGAGCGCATCGTTAAGGCATTCAATGCTGAAATCGGTTTGCCCATTCACGTTCACTGCCACTATGTTGGTGGTATGGCTCCGGCAAACTACCTGAAGGCAGCTGAAGCTGGTGCTGCTATTGTCGACACCGCTGCTGCGCCTTTGGCATTCGGCAACTCCCAGCCTGCGGTCGAAATGCTTGTTGCTGCTATGCAGGAAAGCCGTTACGACACTGGGCTTGATCTGGGTCTGCTGTTTGAGATTTCCGAGTATTGGGAAGAGGTTCGCAAGCGCGGACATTACAAGCGCGGCGTTTCTTCTCTTACCCACATGAAGGTCTACTCGCATCAGGTTCCCGGCGGCATGATGTCGAACCTTATATCGCAGCTGGAAATCCAGAATGCAATCGATCGCCTCGATGACGTTATGGAAGAAATTCCTCGCGTTCGTGCCGAGGTGGGCTATCCGCCGCTGGTAACGCCTCTCTCCCAGATCGTAGGCACGCAGGCTGTGTTCAACGTTCTGACGGGTAAGCGCTGGAGCGTTGTTTCCAAGGAAATGAAAGATTATATCTGCGGTTACTACGGAAAGGCTCCTGGCCCCATGAGCCCAGAGGTGGTAAACCGTGTTGTGGGCGAATCCGACATCATGCTTGATCCTGATGTTGCTCCAGGTTCGCTGGTAACTACCACGTTCGCCGAGCTCGAAGAAGAAATCGGCGATCTGGCAAAAACCGAAGAAGATGTTTTGATGTACGCGCTCTTCCCGAATGAGGCTCGTACGTATTTGAGCAAGCACCGTACATCTGAAAAGGTCGATTTCCTTCTTGAAGAGGAATCGAGCAACACCAAGGAGGACGATTACGTGGATATCAACCAGATTCGAGAGCTCGTTCGCGTTGCCGAAGAAAGCGGCGTTGGCGAAATCGTAGTTGAGGAAGAGGGCGCTCGTATCGCCGTCCGTATGCCCGGCGCTGTTGCCGCCGCCCCTGCTGCCCCCGTTGCCGCCGCAGCTCCCGCCGCAGCCCCCGCCCCCGCTGCCGCCCCCACCGAACTCT
>URJE01000006.1 GCA_900547965.1 uncultured Eggerthella sp.
TCTTTCTGTTTAAGGTTGGTTGTGCGAGCTTATGAGCTGGATTGACGGGAGCAAAGGGCTTCGGCGGGTTTTTACGCGCTGCCGAATCACCTGTTGATTCGCCCCTCTGTTTTCTTGAAGCCAAGACGGGTTATCGCAGCACCCACAAGCGTCGCAACGGTGTCCACTGCCCAGTCGGCGGGATCGCAGCTACGGCTGGGAACGAACAGCTGGTGCCACTCGTCGGTTATACCGTAGAGGCTCCCAATGGCGAGTGCTGCAAGAAGCGCGGTGCGGGGGCTCAGATGAAAACGCAGTGCGTTGAAGAGTGTCGCGCCAAAAATAAGGTATTCGGTGAAATGGCCAACGGGAGAAACGTCAACTTCATGGCCGAATACCCATTGGGCGCCCGCTGAAAGTGCGCCCTTGATTGCCGAGATAATGCCGAGCCCGCTGTTAATCGATTCGCCTGTATTGGCGGACATCCAGAAAATCACTGCCGCCATGGCGACGACTGCTAACCAGCTGAGAGCGATTTTTGCAGAGCGGGAAAGATGGTGGGTTGAGGAAGTGTTCATGGGGCCTTCCGGATAGTCGACGACTGTCTTTTCGTTGTTCAAAAGCACTAGTAGGGTACGCCATCATGCTATTGGGATGGCGCAATGCAGTGCTGCGGTAAGATAAACCACAGTATTTCACCACCAAGGGGGGATTTTGTTGGAAGAGGGCAAACAAGCTCAAACGCAGGTAATTGTGCTTATTTCCATCGTTATCCTTGGCTCGTGTTTGGGGAATCTCTCGCAAACTGCGCTGAACGCCATGTTTTCCGGCATGGCGGCCGACTTCGGTGTTCAGATGGAGCTAGGCCAGTGGGTCACCACGTTGTACATGTTGGTGCTGGGCATCACTGTGCCTGTGGTTACGTATCTCACGCGTCGTTTTCCGCTGAAAAACGTGGTGCTGGCAGCATTGTCTCTGTTGGTGGTTGGCGCCGGCGTCGATGCGATTGCTCCTAGTTTTGAGGTATTGGTGGCCGGTCGTGCTCTTCAGGCGGTATCGGCGGGCATTACCATGCCCATGATGATCAGCATCGTTATGACCTCCTTCCCGCGCGATAAGCAGGCAACGGTAATGGGCATCACGGGTATTGCCATGGGCTTTGCGCCCAATATTGGGCCTACTATTGGCGGATGGATGATCGGATTTGCTGGATGGCGCAGCTTTTTTGTGGCGCTGTTTGCATGCGCGTTGGTGCTCTTGTTGCTCGCTGCAGTATTGATTGCCCGCCGTCCCCAGGCCGATTCGTCTGCAAGGCTCGATGGCTTATCATTGCTGCTTTCCGCATTGGGCTTTGGCGGCCTGTTGCTGGGGTTTTCCAACGCTTCAAGCTTTGGATTGGCAAGCCCGTATATTTGGGCTCCCGCCATTCTTGGCGTGCTGTTCGTGACGTTGTACCTGCGCAGACAAAAGCATATTGAGCATCCTCTTACCAATTTGCATATCTTCGGCTCATGGCGATACCGGGTAAGTTTTTGGGCGTCGAATGCGCTGTATGCCAGTTTCATGGGCATTACGTTGATCATCCCCCTGTTCGTCGAAAACCAGTGGGGAGGCACAACGCTCCAGGCGGGCTTGGCTTTGCTGCCGGGCACGGTGGCGGCTTTCGTCGTAAATCCTCTAGCGGGCTTGCTGGTTGATCGCATTGGGGCTCGCCCTGTTGTCGCGGTTGCTTCGGCGTTCCTTGCAGTTGGCGCGGTTTCGATGGCGTTCATCGATGAATCCACTCCCTTCTGGGCCATTGTTGCGTTGCAGGGCGTTAGAGCTACCGGCGTTTCTGGTTTGATTGGACCGTTAACCTCGTGGGGTATGGCCGATCTGCCTCACGAGATCATGGCCGACGGTTCTTCATTTGGCACCGCAGTCCGTCAGGCGTGCGCTTCTGTCGGCACAGCGCTTATGGTGTTTGCCATTGCCATGGGGTCATCGGCGGGAATGTCTTTGGTGGGCTTCCATGCGGCATTCGCCGTCTCGGGCGTTTTTGCGGTAATGGTGTTTGGTCTTGCTGTTGCGCGCGTTCGCTAGGTGCACATGCTGCTAAGGCGAAAATGAAGCGGTTCGTGCTGAATTACGGGGAAGTGCAAAAATTCTTCTGTAGCTCTCTTTTCGTGCGCTGTTTGCGTGGGTAGAATACGTCCCATGGATACTGAAATTAAAATACGCATGGCAACGAAGGAAGACGCTCCCGCGTTGCTGAAAATCTACACTCCCTACGTTCTTGAAACAGCGGTAACGTTTGAAATCGAACCGCCCTCGCTGGAGGAGTTCTCTGCGCGTGTCGAGCGCGTTCTTGAGCGTTACCCCTACATTGTCGCCGAAAAGGATGGCCTTATTCTTGGCTATGCTTACGCTCAGGCGTTTCGCCCGCGTGCGGCATACAGCCATTCCGCCGAAACCTCAATTTACGTTCGTAAAGATCTGCGAAGCCGCGGCTTGGGTCGTCGCATGTACGAAGCGCTGGCAAAGCTGCTGTTGCTGCAGAACGTATTCAATATGGAAGCATGCATCGCCCATTGCGAACCTGCCGTTTGCTATCGCCGATGAATACGTGCCTGCAACAAGCCGCCTTTTCCATACTCGCTTGGGTTTCGAACATGCAGGCCGTTTCAACAAATGCGCGCTGAAGTTCGGCCGTTGGTACGACATGATCTGGATGGAGCGTATTTTGGCGAAGCCTGCGCCCCAGGAAACCAGTCCTTTCCGTCCCTTGCCCGATATCGATCAGCCTTATATAGACTCAATCTTGAATAGGGCTTAACCACCCCTTCCTCCCTATCGATAGCAAAGGCCGCCCTGTGCGGCCTTTTTTGTGCAAGTTCCAGGGCGGTTGACCTTCCGCACGAGCAACGGGCTGATGTGGTCGGAGTTCCACCACAGCACGGCGTACCCGTATTCAGTCGAGTAGCCCAGACACACTTTTGTCCTATAACCCGGTGTCGGCATGCTCGAGGTGATATTGCTCTTTCATGTTGCCAACGAGAGGTGCGGGCATGCTCAAGGTGGTAGTCACTCTTTCACGGGGCCGACGCGAGGCGCCAGCGCACTTGAGATGCCAGCGCGTTCGACGAGGGGCCCATTTTCCGCTTGCGGGTGAAAGGTGTCCGTCTGCGCGGTAAAACGAGGGGAGCATCCCTTTGCCTCATTCGCTTTGGCACTTTAGTGTGCTATACTGCGGTCTGCTTTAGTTGAGTAAAGTCTTACCGCTGAAATGAGGTAACAATGAAGAAGAAGTTCCTTTCGGTGTTGGCTGTGGCTTGTGTTGCCTGCCTTTCCGCCGCCCTGCTTGCGGGTTGCTCGCAGCAGCAGTCCAGCTCCAACGACGGCAATCCTGCCGACAACAAGCTCATCGTGGGCTTCGACAACAGCTATCCGCCCTATGGCTTCATGGACGAGAACAACAACCCTACCGGTTTTGACCTCGACCTTGCTCAGGAAGTTGCCAACCGTAACGGTTGGGACATCGAGCTTTCCGCCATCGATTGGGACACCAAGGACGCTCAGCTGAACCAGGGCACCATCAACTGCATCTGGAACGGCTTCACCATGGAAGGCCGCGAAGATGGCTATACCTTCTCTGAGCCCTACATGCTCAACGAGCAGGTAATCGTTGTTAAGAAGGATTCCGGCATCACGTCCCTTTCCGACCTTGCTGGCAAGACGGTGGTAACCCAGGCTGACTCTGCTGCGCTCGACGTACTTGAGGGCGACAAGAAGGACCTTGCCGATACCTTCAAGAGCCTGCAGACGCTTCCCGATTACAACAACGCATTCATGCAGCTTGAGTCCGGCATGGTAGATGCCGTTGCTTGTGACCTTTCCATCGCTCAGTATCAGATCGCTGCTAAGCCCGATGCCTATCAGCAGCTTGATCCCCTGAGCAGCGAGCACTATGCCGTTGGCTTCAAGAAGGGCGACGATGCCCTGGCGGCTAAGGTCACCAGCACGCTTAAGGATATGTACAATGATGGCACGGTTGAAAAGCTCATCGAGAAGTACGCCGATTACGGCATGAGCGCTGAGAACTGGGTGCTTAAGTAAGGAAAACAAAGCGAGTCCGCGCTCTTCTTCAGCCTCTTCGGAAGCTGGCGCAAGAGCGGCGATCTCGACACTGCTGGGCGGAAGGCTACCCCTTCCGCCCTTTGTTGCGTTCAGTGGCTGAATCGCATGGCGCATGAAGGAGGAAGATTATGGAGCTTGGCGTTATGGTTGGCGCCTTAGTGGATGGCTTGGGGCTTTCCGCCTGGATTTTCGTGGTTACGCTGGTTGGCTCTTTGCCGCTGGGCATCGTGGTTGCCTTGTGTCGAATGAGCTCATTCAAGCCGTTATCGCTGCTTGCCCAGTTCTACATTTCCATTCTGCGTGGCACTCCGCTGATGCTGCAGTTGATGGCCTTTATGTTTGGCCCGTATTATCTGCTGGGAATGAATATGGGTACCGATTGGAAGTTCGGCGCTTGTGCCGTGGGCTTCATCTTGAACTACTCGGCTTATTTTGCTGAAATCTACCGTTCGGGCATCCAGTCTATTCCGAAGGGTCAGTACGAGGCTGCCTTGGTTTTGGGTTACTCCCGTTCGCAAACCTTCTTCAAGATCGTGCTGCCTCAGGTTATCAAGCGTATCTTGCCTGCCATGGGCAATGAGATCATCACCCTGGTAAAAGATACTTCTTTGGCATTTGTATTGGGCATGGCGGAAATGTTCTCGGTTGCCAAGGCTCTTGCCGCAAGCAACGTATCCATGATCCCCTATGCCATTGCGGCGCTTATCTACTGGGTGTTCTGCCTCTTCATCGAATTCATTTTGGGGCGTGTGGAAAAGAAGCTTGCCTACTACCACGACTAGCGTGTTGGCTTGAAGGATATGGGAAAAGGGGTTTCCTCTATGGAAAATATGCCGGTTGTGAACCTAAGCCATGCGCGCAAGGCGTTTGGCAGCAATGAGGTTCTAAAAGATATTTCGCTTACGGTAAATCAGGGCGATGTGCTTTCTATTATTGGCCCTTCGGGCGGTGGCAAGTCCACGCTTTTGCGTTGCATGACGCTGCTCGAAACGCTGGACGCCGGCTCGCTTGCGTATGGCGATGTGAAAGTTGCTGAAGCTAACTCCGCGGGCAAGGCGGTGTATGGCGGCAAGGATGTGCTTGCTCAAGCCAAGAAGCGCTACGGTTTGGTATTTCAAAATTTCAACCTGTTCCCGCATTTCACGGTGCTTCAGAACGTGACCGATGCCCTGATTAGCGTGCAGAAGCGTCCAAAGGAAGAAGCACTTGCGCACGGACGCGAACTGCTTGCCAAGATGGGGTTGGCCGATAAAGAGGATATGGTTCCTTGTGAGCTTTCCGGTGGCCAGCAGCAGCGTGTTGCCATTGCCCGCGCTTTGGCACTCGACCCCGATGTGCTGTTCTTCGATGAACCCACGTCTGCACTCGACCCCGAGCTTACGCAAGAGGTCCTGCGCGTTATTCGCGAGCTTGCCGACGAGCAGATGACCATGGTTATCGTGACGCATGAAATGGCGTTTGCTCGTGACGTTGCCGATCGCGTTGCGTTTATGGATGGCGGTGTTATTGTCGAGGAGGGTCCTGCCCAGCAGGTTATCAACAACCCGCAGCATAACCGTACCAAGGCATTCCTCGCGCGTTTCCAGGAAGGCGCAGCCGATTAAGAATTTGAGAGCTCTTGCTTCTGCAAGGGCTCTTTTGTTTAGCGTGCCGCAGTGGCACGCGGTTTCGATAGGTATAGCATGCTCGTGTTAAAAGGGGAAAAGCATGATAGTTTCCATTGAGGGTCATACACCTGATGTTTCCAGTGCCGCGTTTGTGGCTGATAATGCCACGGTTTGCGGAGATGTGAAGGTAGGGGAGGATTCTTCTATCTGGTTCGGTGCGGTGTTGCGTGCCGAGCGCGAGCCGCTACGCATTGGCGATCGGACCAACGTGCAGGATAACGTTGTTGTGCATATCGATAATGGATTCCCCGTGGCCATCGGCAGTGACGTTACGGTGGGGCATGGTGCGATAGTTCATGGCTGCACGGTGGAAGATGGCGTTCTCATAGGCATGGGGTCGACCATCCTCAATGGCGCCGTAATTGGCGAGGGCTCGGTAGTTGCTGCGGGAGCTTTGGTACTTGAAGGGGCTGTAGTGCCGCCCTATTCGTTGGTCGCCGGCGTTCCTGCAAAGGTGAAGAAAACCCTCAGTGCCGAAGAGGTGAAGAGTCGTATCGACTATTACACACCTCTCTATGTGAGAGAGGCGAAGCTGTATGCGGAGTCGAATTAGGGGTGCATAAGGAGAAGTCTGCGAAACTTATTGGGTTGGCAGATATCGTGTTCTCAAAAAAGAAAAGGCCCGCTTATGCGGGCCTTTTCTAGGTTGTGGAATGATTGCCTATTCCTCGGTTGCCTTCAGCAGACCGTAGCCGCCGTTGTCACGGCGATACAGGATGTTCACGGCATTGGTGTCTCGATCGATGTAGGCGAAGAAATCGTGACCGAGCAGGTCGATTTGAACCAGAGCCTCTTCTTCGGTGAGGGGCTCGAGAACCAGTTCCTTCACGCGTACTACTTCGTCGTCAGCGGAAAGTTCCTTCATCAGACCGTCGATGTCGAGCTCGGTGCCTGCCTTGGCGGGAGCGTCTGCGATCTTCTTGTCGATGATGCGGGTCTTGTACTTACGGAGCTGGCGAAGAACCTTGGCAGCGGCAACGTCGATTGCGGCGTACATGTTCTCGTCGGTTTCTTCTACGCGGATGATGTGGCCGCGTGCGCGCATGGTAACCTCGCACTTGGCGGGGGTGGGGTTAGCAGGATTCTTTTCGACCTGCAGTACAACCTCGGCAGTAAGGGGGTTGATGTCCATGACCTTCATGGAGTTGCCGATTTTTTCTTCGGCATAAGCGCGGATGGGATCCGTGATGGGCATCTTGCGGCCGGTGATGGTGATTTCCATGATTTCACCTCTCAAACTGAAACGAACTTCGCGGTTTTTCGAGGGGCCCCTCATGAAACTGGAACGTCGGAAACGACAATTCATGCTGCGTGGAATGCGTGTTGGATGCACCTTTGCAGCACCTTCTATGATGGGAGGCGGTTTCGTATTTCCCCTCGTCAACCGTCTTCGCTTATTAGTCTAGCGCACTTCTTTCTGATTTCATCAATAAAAATGAACTTGTTCTAAAACGTTGTATAAACGTTGCTATTGGTAAGGCATTTTGAATGATTCGCTCTGTTATTGTGGAACGCTGAAGAGAAGCGGAGGAATACCCCATGGCTCACAAACCGCATAAGGAAACCGGCATCTTCATCAACGAGGTGTCTTCCCATCAGCGTCGCTACCATAAGGTGCTGGAGCTCACCCATTCGACCACCAAGGCGGCAGGCGTCATGCTTCTTGGCGCTATTGTTGCACTGATAGTTGCGAATACGGCAGCGCACGGAGCATTTACCGAGTTTTGGCATACCGAGGTGTCCTTCGGGTTCGGTGCGACGCACGCGGAAATGTCGTTGGCTCACATTATCAATGATGTGTTTATGGCTATTTTCTTCCTGCTGGTTGGGTTGGAAATCAAGTACGAGATGACGGTGGGCGAGCTTACCGATGTTCGCCAGGCTATCCTGCCTGTTGCTGCTGCTATTGGCGGCGTGCTCATGCCTGTAGGTATCTATCTGCTGTTCAACGCAAGCAACCCCGAAACGGTTATGGGTTGGGGCGTGCCCACTGCAACAGACATTGCTTTCGCGCTTGGTATTTTGGCGTTGTTGGGATCGCGCGTTCCCGCTGGTTTGCGCGTGTTCCTGAGCACGCTTGCGGTGGCAGATGATATCGTGGCCATCTTGGTTATTGCCATCTTCTATGGGCAGAGTCCTTCGCTGATGTGGTTGGCTGCTGCGGCAGCGGTTCTGGTTGTGCTTGCTGTCTTGAACCGTACCCACGTGTATTCATTGGTGCCTTATTTGTTGGTGGGTGCAGTGCTGTGGTACTGCATATTTATGTCAGGGGTTCATTCGACCATTGCCGGCGTGCTGCTGGCCTTCGCCATTCCTTCTCGCTCGCATGTGAAGCTGAAGAGCTTCGCAAGCTGGTCGGGGCAGCGCGTTAAGGAAGCGGAGGAAAGCTACGTTCCCGATGAGCCGGTAATCGGCCAGACCGACTACTTGGCCAGCGTAACGCGTCTGGCGCGCGTTTCCCGCCAAGTGGTCCCTCCTGCAACACGCTTGGAGCGCAGGCTGTACCCATGGGTGTACTTTGCGATTCTTCCCCTGTTTGCGCTTACCAATGCCGATGTGGCGTTCATGGAGGTTCCTGCGGGCGATATTCTTTCGAGCCCTATCTTTTTGGGTGTGTTCTTCGGATTGGTAATAGGCAAGCCTGCAGGCATCATGCTTATGAGCTTCGTTATCGTGAAAACGAAGCTGTCCACTTTGCCGGAAAACGTTAATTGGTCCCATATGCTTGGCGCGGCACTTTTGGGCGGCGTGGGCTTTACCATGTCCATCTTTGTGGCCAACTTGGCTTTTGCCGACGTTGAGTACGTAATGGCTGCCAAGGTAGCCATTTTGGCAGCATCGTTGGTGGCGGGCGTTTTGGGCTTCACATTCCTGTTCTTCCAGGCAAAGGCCGCAACACGTCGAGGCCAGCGCTTCGAAATGGAGCTTCCCTCTGCCGACAACAGGCAATCGCACGCTGCTCACGAGGCTGAGAGACGTTATAAGCGAGAGTTCATTCAAGACGAGAATGAATAGTCATATTACGCTGAGCTGGCGTTATGAAGCGCACCTTCACATATCTTTGCGTTGTTCGATGCGGGTTTGTTACCATTGCAAAAGCTGAATTCTTGCACTAGGGATACGTCTCGAACATGTGCAAGGTCAACGCGAAAGTGCTAGGAGGCCCTTTCATATGACAAAACAGACATGCGCTTCCAAGTCTAAGGTGGCTTTGAATGCTGCTTTTGCTGCCGTTTTGGCCGTTGGACTGTCCATCCCTGCAGCTAATGCGTTCGCTTCACCTTCCGACGATAAGCAGGCAGAAGCTCAGGCAGCCCTGCAAAAGCTCAATCAGTATCAGAGCGAGCTTGATCAGGCATCCGCTAATTATGAAGCTGCCCATCAGGAGCAGATCGATGCCCAGAATCGCGTAGACGAAGCTCAGAAGCAGATCGAAGAGAAAACCGCTCAGATCGAAAAGGACCAGCAGCGTCTTTCCGATCGCGCTCGCGATATGTACCGTTCGGGTGACACCAATTTCTTGGACGTCATCCTGGGCGCATCCTCTTTTGAGCAATTCGCTACTACCTGGAACATGTTGGAAACCCTGAATGGCAATGATGCTGAACTGGTTTCCGAAACCAAGACCGCTCGCGAAGAGCTTCAGGCCGCAAAGCAGGAAGCTGAAGAGCAGGCAAAGGTAGCGTCCGACAAGGCGGAGGAAGCCAAGTCTGTTGCAGAGGCTGCAGACCAGAAGGCATCCGAGATGCAGCAGACCTATAACAGCCTTTCCGCTGAGGCCCAGGAGCTTATCAGCCAGGAGCGCGCTGCCCAGGAAGCTCAGCAGCAGGCTGCCGCGGCAGCTGCCGAGCAGAATGGCACGGCAGGTAACGATGCTGCAGCTACCATCACGAACAACAATCGCAACAACACGACCTCTAGCAATTCGAGCAACAGCTCTAACTCCAACAAGAACAACGCTTCAAGCTCTACAACCAACAACAGCAAGCCTCAGTCCGTTTCGGGCAATAGTGTGGTAAACCGCGCTTACTCCCAGCTGGGCAAGCCCTACAAGTGGGGTGCAGTTGGCCCGAACTCGTTCGACTGCTCTGGTTTGGTAAGCTATTGCCTCACCGGTAGCTACAGCCGCCTGGGTACCACGGGTACTTTCATGGGCTGGACGCGCGTTTCCAACCCTCAGCCTGGTGATATTTGCGTAAACAGCCATCACTGCGGTATTTACATTGGCGGTGGCCAGATGATCCATGCTCCTCAGACGGGGGACGTGGTTAAGGTAAGTTCCGTACACAGTGGTATGATTTACGTTCGCTACTAGCGAATCGCTATCATATGATTCTTTGAAAACCCGCTTCGGCGGGTTTTCTTGTTTGTTCGGGCGAAATTAGGGTATCCATAATTCAAGCGCAAAATGAACATACAGTATTGACCTGGTGTTATTTGTGAATATTGCGCATTGAAACTTCGAATACGGCGCGTTGGCGTTGCGGCGCAAACCATTCGCTTGCTAAACTGATCCAGCTATCGCTTAATCGCACCACAACACCACCAGGGGGAAACTCACGATGGGTATTTCTATCGCAAAACATAAGCGAGCACTTGCCTCGGCTGCAATGGCCGTGGTTCTTGTTGCGGGCCTTGCCGTGCCTACCACGGTTGCTTTGGCGGAACCCACTGCCGCCGAAAAGCAGGCTGAAGCGCAACAGGCGCTCAACAAGCTCAACGAGATGCAGCAAAAGCTCGATGAGGCTTCGAATAATTACTACACGGCTATCGATGAGCAGAATGCCGCCGAAAAAAAGGTGGAGGAAGCTCAGGAAAAGGTAGACCAGAAAACCAAGGAAATCGAAGGCTACCAGGAAAAGCTTGGTACCCGTGCTCGTGATATGTATCGCTCGGGTAATACCGGGTTCCTTGACGTAATTCTGGGCGCTTCTTCGTTTGAGCAGTTTGCCACCACATGGAATACGCTTGAGCGACTCAACGAAAACGATGCCGAATTGGTAACTGAAACCAAGAACGCACGCGAAGAATTGGAAAACGCCAAGCAAGAAGCCGAAGAGCAGGCTAAGGTTGCTGCCAGCAAGGCCGCAGAAGCCAAATCCGTAAAGGACGAAGCTGAGGCAACCACCGCTCAGATGCAGCAGACCTACGACAGCCTTTCCGCCGAGGCGCAGGAATTGATGCGCAAGGAAGAAGAGGCTGCCGAAAAGGCTCGCCAGGAAGCTGCCGCCCGTGAAGCAGCTGCCGCCGCTGCAGCATCGAAGAACAATGGGGGCGGTACGGTAGACAACAGCGCCGTTCAAACTGTAACGGGCAACACGGTAGTAGATCGCGCCTATGCTCAGCTTGGCAAACCCTATGTATGGGGCGCAGCTGGCCCGAATTCCTTCGACTGCTCTGGCTTGGTTGGATACTGCATCACCGGTAAAATGGGCAACCATTGGTGCACCACTTACACCATGGCAAGCTGGAAACGCGTTACCAATCCCCAGCCTGGCGACTTTTGCCTGAACAGCCATCATACGGGTGTTTATATTGGCAATGGCCAGATGATTCACGCGCCGCGAACGGGCGATGTGGTTAAAATCAGTGCTGTTCATTCCGGCATGTGGTACGTTCGCTATTAAATGGCGTTCCGCCAAGCGGGCGCAGTGTTTCCAAATGGGCACTGCTTCGGATAGGTAGCGAACCGGTATTCGCATTTATGGAGGGCATTTGCATGCCCTCTTTTCTTTTGCAGGAAGTGTGGTACTATAGCACCCGCTAATCACAACAGCGGGATGTGGCTCAGCTTGGTAGAGCGCTGCGTTCGGGACGCAGAGGTCGCAGGTTCGAATCCTGTCATCCCGACCATTGCAACCACTGAGGGGTATCCTGAAAAGGGTACCGTTCTTTTTTGTTAGAGTGCTTTTGTACGTACTCGCAGTAAAAAGTTGGGGCTCTCACGGGGCGTCAACTCACCACCACGGAGGTGCTTCATGAAGATTGGACCTTTCGGTCCCCTTGAGATCGTCATCATCCTCGTTGTAATCCTCGTTCTCTTCGGACCCAAGAACCTTCCCAAGCTTGGTACCGCAATCGGTAAAGCAGTTAAGAACCTGCGCGAAGGCCTGGGCGGCGGCAAGAAGGTTGAAGAGGCTGAAGAGCCTGCTCCCAAGGCAGCAGACGCCAAGGAAGAAATCGAGGTTGAGGTTATCGACAAGCCTGCGCCTGGCAAGAAGGCCGAGGCTGTCGAAGAGGCTAAAAAAGAAGAAGCATAGAGCTAACCGCTTCGCTTCATCACTGGTATGCAAAGGGCACGCTTCTTACGGAGGCGCGCCCTTTTCGCGAGTATAGGAAAGGAAGACTGGCCAGCACATGCATGGCCGAGGGGTGTAAACCATGGACAACAACTACGTTCTTACTCAGGAAGGCAAGGAAAAGCTCGAGCAGGAGCTTCATTTCCTGGAAACCGAAAAGCGCGCAGAGATCGGCGACCGTATCCGCGTTGCTCGTGAATTCGGCGATATTTCCGAGAACTCCGAGTATGACGACGCAAAGAACGAGCAGGCCGCAAATGAGGCTCGCATCGCAGAGATCACTCGTATCCTCGGTGAGGCAACCATTGTCGAGGCTCCCACCGAGTCCGGCCGCGTTAATATCGGTAGCCGCGTAACGGTAGATATGGGTGGCCGTGAGCGCGTATTCACCATCGTTGGTGGCGCAGAGGCAAACTCCGCTGAGGGTAAGATTTCCAACGAGTCTCCCGTAGGTGCTGCCCTTTTGGGCCATAAGAAGGGCGAAGCCGTAGAGGCTCAGGGCCCAACCGGCCGCGTTATCAAGATGACCATTCAGGCAATCGAGCGCTAAGCAAGCTTTAAGGAATTCACATGGCAGAAGAAAACAACGAGCAAGTTATCGAAGACGATCCAATCGAGGTGCGTCGCGCCAAGCGCGAGGCTTTGTTGGCAGAGGGCAAGAACCCTTATGGTCACGCTGCATTCGAGTACTCCCACCACATTGCCGACTTGGATGAAAAGTACGCTGAGCTGGCTGATGGCGAAAATACCGAAGATGCCGTTTCCATTGCGGGCCGCGTTATGGCCAAGCGCGTTCAGGGCAAGATCATCTTCTTCGAGCTCCAGGATGCCACCGGTCGCATTCAGCTCTTCTGCCGTATTAACGCTTTGGGTGAAGACGCCTTTGCCGAAATGAAGGATCTCGACTTGGGCGATTGGATCGGCGCGCACGGCCTTATGATGCGCACGCGCCGCGGCCAGCTCTCCGTTGCCGTCGATTCGTTCCAGCTGCTTTCCAAGGCGCTGCGTCCGCTGCCCGAAAAGTTCCATGGCCTGAACGACAAGGAAATTCGTTATCGTCAGCGCTATGTCGATCTTATCGTGAACGATGAAGTCCGCGACACCTTCCAGAAGCGCTCGAAGATCCTCTCGGCGTTCCGTCGCTACATGGAAGCCGATGGGTATTACGAGGTGGAAACGCCCATCCTGCAAACTGTGCAGGGCGGCGCAACTGCAAAGCCGTTCATCACGCACTTCAATGCGCTGAATCAGGAAAACTATCTGCGCATTGCTACCGAACTCCATCTGAAGCGTTTGCTGGTTGGTGGTTTCGAGCGCGTGTTCGAAATCGGCCGTATCTTCCGCAACGAAGGTATGGATCCTACCCACAACCCAGAGTTCACCTCCATGGAAGCTTACTGCGCTTTCAACGACCTGCAGGGTATGAAGAAGCTGGCCCAGGGCGTTATCAAGGCAGCCAATGCCGCAGTGAACGATTCCGAGCAGCTTGAGTACCAGGGTCAGATCATCGACATTTCGGGCGAGTGGCCTTCTATTCCTATGACGGAAATTGTTTCCAAGGCGCTCGGCGAAGAGGTTACGCTCGATACGCCGGTTAGCCACCTGGCTGAGCTTGCCAAGAAGAACGGCATCGAGGTTAAGCCTGAGTGGACGGCGGGCAAGCTTATTGCCGAACTGTACGACGAAATCGGTGAGCCCACTATCGTGAACCCCACGTTTGTTGTGGATTACCCGGTTGAGGTAAGCCCGCTTGCCAAGCGTTTCGAGAACGATCCTCGTTTGACCGACCGCTTCGAGCTTGTTATCGCGGGCCATGAGTACGCCAATGCTTTCAGCGAACTGAACGATCCGGTTGATCAGGCAGAGCGCTTCCAGAAACAGATGGAAGAAAAGGCTTCTGGCGACGATGAGGCCATGGAGTACGACACCGACTACATCCGCGCTCTTGAGTATGGCATGCCTCCTGCGGGTGGCATCGGCATCGGCATCGACCGCGTTGTGATGCTTCTTACGAACCAGCCGAGCATTCGCGATGTATTGCTGTTCCCCCACATGCGCCCTGAGGCCAAATAGAAGAATCCCTGTTTCTTATCCCAACAGGGATGATCTTGTGTGAAATAGCGGGTGAGAATTTCGGGACTGTCCCTCAAATTCTCACCCGCTTCTGTATTCTAGTCACAGATTGTTAACGGGTTAGCACTCGCTGTTTTTGAGTGCTAGCATTATTCCGAATTAAATTTACTTGCCGAGAGAATCGAGGCTTACATGTCCTTCGACAAGTTTACCGACAAGGCCAGGAAGGTACTGGTGCTTGCCCAGGAAGAGGCTCGTGCGCTGCATCAGCCTTATGTGGGTACTGAGCATGTCCTTTTGGCTTTGCTGAAGGAAAAAGAAGGCTTAGCCGCCCAGGCGCTTGACCATTTGGGCGTTACCTATGAAGCTGCCCTGAAATGCGTGCAGCAATTGATTAAGGGCGATGCGTCTACCGACGTTTCGGGCCATTTGAGCTTTACCCCGCGCGTAAAGCGCGTATTGGAAAACTCATTGCGTGAAGCCATGCAGATGGGTAAGAGCTATATCTCTACCGAACATCTGCTGCTGGGCATCGTCCGCGAGGGCGAAGGCACAGCAATAGACGTATTGCGCAACCTTGGAGTGGAAGGCGATGCCATTCGCTCTTCTTTGAACGATATGGTGGGTCAGTCTGCGGTGTTCGCAGGCGCTACTAATTTCGACCCCAATGCGAGTGCTTCCGACAGCATGCTGAAGGAATTCGGCGTCGACCTTACCAAAAAGGCGAAGGATGGCAAGCTTGACCCCGTAATTGGGCGCGCCGGCGAAATCGAGCGTGTGATGCAGATCCTTTCGCGCCGCCAGAAGAACAACCCGCTGCTTATCGGTGAACCCGGCGTGGGCAAAACCGCTATCGCCGAAGGCCTTGCTCAGCTTATCGTTGCCGATCAGGTGCCCGATATCATTCGCAATATGCGCATTGTCACGCTTGATGTATCTGCTTTAGTTGCAGGCTCCAAGTACCGTGGTGAATTCGAAGAGCGCTTGAAGAAGTGCATCAAGGAAGTTGAGCAGGCGGGCGATATCATCCTGTTCATCGACGAGTTGCATACCCTTATCGGCGCTGGTGCCGCTGAAGGCTCTATCGATGCGGCTGCCATTTTGAAGCCGCCCCTGTCGCGCGGCGAGATTCAGATCATTGGCGCTACCACGCTCGACGAGTATCGCAAGCATCTGGAAAAGGATTCAGCTTTCGAGCGTCGCTTCCAGACGGTAATGGTGAAGGAGCCCAGCGAAGAACAGGCTGTGCGCATTCTCGAAGGCTTGCGCGATCGCTACGAGGCGCATCATCACGTGCATTTCACCGACGATGCATTGCGCGCCGCGGTAAGCCTTTCCGACCGCTACATCCAGGATCGTTTCCTCCCCGATAAGGCCATTGATGTTTTGGATGAGGCTGGCGCCCGCATGCGCATTCGCAACATGGTCCTGCCCGAAGAGGTGCAGAAGATCGCCGATGAACTGCGCAGCGTCCGTACTCAGAAGGATGATGCCATCGCCAAGCAGGACTTCAAGCGCGCAGATATCCTGCACGAAAAGGAAGTAGAGCTTGTTGCCAAGCGCGATGAAGCGCGCAAGGCATGGGAAGAAAAGAACAGCAACACGATTAACGAGGTTGCGGTAGAAGACGTTGCCGATGTGGTTTCCATGACCACCGGCGTGCCCGTTTCCAATCTCACCGAGGCGGAAACCGAAAAGCTGCTCCGTATGGAGCAGGTGCTCCATGAGCGCGTTATCGGTCAAGATGAAGCGGTTACGGCTCTTTCGAAGGCTATCCGTCGTTCACGTTCGGGCCTGAAAGACCCGAAACGTCCTGGTGGATCGTTTATTTTCCTCGGTCCTTCGGGCGTGGGCAAAACCGAGCTTTCCAAGGCTTTGGCGGAATTCCTCTTCAACTCCGAAGATGCGCTTATCTCTTTCGATATGTCCGAGTACATGGAAAAGCACTCGGTGTCTCGTCTGGTTGGCTCGCCTCCGGGCTATGTGGGTTACGACGAGGGCGGTCAGCTTACCACGGCAGTGCGTCAGCGCCCCTATTCGGTTGTGCTGTTCGATGAAATCGAGAAGGCGCACCCCGATGTGTTCAATATCTTGCTTCAGATCTTGGAGGAAGGACGCCTCACCGATTCGCAGGGTCGCGTCGTTGATTTCCGTAACACGGTTATCATCATGACCTCCAACGTCGGTGCGCGCGAAATCACGGCTACCACCCCCTTGGGCTTCACTTCAAGCGCCAATGGCGGCATGGACGACAAGGAAATGAAGCAGCGCGTGATGGGCGAAGTTAAGAAGCTCTTCCGTCCTGAGTTCCTGAACCGTATCGATGAGATCATCGTCTTCAAGAGCCTTACCGAAGAAGAGATTGTGAAGATCGTCGATCTTATGATTGCCGATTTGCGCGAGCGTCTTATCGAACAGAACATGACCATCAACCTGACGCCCGAAGCGAGCCGCTTTGTTGCCAAGGAAGGCACCGACCTTTCCTTTGGTGCTCGTCCGTTGCGTCGTGCCATCCAGCGTCTTATCGAGGATCCGCTTTCCGAGCAGCTTCTTGAGGGTCGTTGGAGCAGCGGCTCGGTTATCGATGTCGATGTGGAAGACGGCAAGCTCGTGTTCAACGCAGGTACTGGCTCTATCCCGGCACCGCGCAAGCGTGATACCATAGCTGCCGAGGCTGAATTGCTTCTTGCCGGCTATGATCTTGGTCACGCAGGTATTTCCTCGCGTGGCGGCTCTTCTGCAGGAGGCCAGGCAGCCGACTGAGCCTGAAGTGCACCAGCGCTGCGGCTCTGCATCCGCACCAGGTGTACAGGAGCTACCATGACTGAAAAGACCATCGATCCGATTTTTGCCCCTTCCGTGCTCGAGCACGCCATGGCTATGTTCGATGATGTCCATTTCGATGCCCTCAAGGCGGAACCCCGCCTTGAGGGTGTCGTTGATAAGAACCCCAAAACCGCTGCAATTATCTTGGCTGGCGGCAGCGGCGAGCGTTTCGGCCACGAAGGTGGCAAACAGCTCGTGGAAATTGCCGGCAAGCCCATTCTTACCCGCTCTGCCGAAGTGTTCGACGCCGTGGGCGATGTGGGCCTTATCGTTATCGTGTGCCCCGAAGAGCGCATGAGCGAATATCTTTCCAAGGCAATCGATCCGTTCCCCTTTGTGACGCCTATCGTTATGGCACCTGCCGGGTCGATTCGCCAAGAATCTGCTTTTTCTGGCCTTGAGCTGGTCCCCGAGGAATACGAGTTCGTTATGCTCCACGACGGCGCAAGGCCTCTTATCACCAAAGAGCTTATCGAGCACACCATCAGCACGCTGAAAGGCAATATCGATTGCGACGGCGCGTTGGTGGGGCACCCCTCCATCGACACGTTGAAGGTCGTTGAAAACGGGGTAGTGGTTGGCACACCCGACCGCTCGGTATTCTGGAACGCCCAAACCCCTCAGGTTTTCCGCGCTGGTATTTATCGCCGCGCCCATGCCTCGGCTCTCTCCGATGGGTTTGTAGGCACGGACGATTCTTCGCTTATCGAGCGTTTGGGCGGCCGTGTGCTCATGGTCGAGGGAAAGCGAGACAACATCAAGCTCACCGTCCCTGAAGACTACCTGATTATGTCTGCAGCAATTCGCGCGGCAATCGAAGACCGCCGAGAGGAGCAACTCTAAGTGACTGAGCAAAACCAAGCTTCATCTGCAGTGCCCATGCGAGTGGGCCTCGGTTACGATGTGCACGCCTTCGCCCCTGATCGCAAGTTGATTTTAGGTGGCGTGGAGATTCCTCATCATCAGGGGCTTCTTGGCCATTCCGATGCTGATGTACTGGCCCATGCGGTAGCCGATGCGCTTCTTGGTGCCATTCGAGGTGGCGATATCGGAAAGCTATTTCCCGATACCGATCCCGCTTACAAGGGAGCCGATTCCTTGAAGCTGTTGGCCGCAGTCGCAAATCTTGTGCGCGAGCAGGGCTTTTCTATCGTTGACATCGATTGCGTAATTGCTGCTCAGGCTCCAAAGCTTTCGCCTTATCGCGATATGATGCGCGAAAAATTGGCAGCTGCCTGCGGGATCGCGGTAGAAAACCTTGGAGTGAAGGCGACCACCACCGAGCACCTTGGTTTCGAGGGTCGAGAAGAGGGTATTTCCGCTCAGGCTGTGGCGTTGGTGTGCCGCTGTAGATAGCCCGTAGAGCGGGCCCTTCCTATTGGTAGAATTCGCGTGCGGCGGTTGTCGCATATGCTGTTTCGAGGAGATTGCATGATCAAGATTTACGATACCAAGGCGCGTGAAAAGCGCCCCTTTGTTCCCGTTGCCGACGGCAAGGTGAATATGTATGTATGCGGCCCCACTGTGTACAACTTTATTCATATTGGAAACGCTCGCACGTTTATTTCATTCGACACTATTCGCCGTTATCTTATTTGGCGCGGCTACGAGGTGAAGTTCGTCCAGAACATCACCGACGTGGACGACAAGATCATCAAGAAGGCAAACGAAGAGGGTCGTAGCGCTTCTGAGGTTGCTGCGGAATACGCTCAAGCGTTTATCGACGATATGCGTGCTGCTGGCGTAATGGACCCGGATGTTCGCCCTCGTGCCACCGAGGAAATCGGCGAGATGATCGCGTTGGTCGAAAAGCTTATCGAAGGTGGCCATGCCTACGAGGTGGAGGGCGACGTGTACTTCGCGGTTCGTTCGTACGAAGGCTATGGTCAGCTTTCCGGTCGCAATATCGACGAAATGGAATCGGGCCATCGCGAGCTGCGTGCGGATGGCCAGGGCTTGGAGGACCGCAAGCGCGATCCTCTTGATTTTGCCCTATGGAAGGCCGCCAAGCCAGGAGAGCCTTCGTGGGATTCCCCTTGGGGCAAGGGTCGTCCCGGCTGGCATATCGAGTGCTCGGCTATGTCGAAGAAGTACCTGGGTCTCCCGTTTGATATCCACGGCGGTGGAGCAGACTTGGCGTTCCCTCACCATGAAAACGAGCGCGCCCAGTCGGAAGCCGCTTTCGGTTGCACGTTCTCCAACTACTGGATGCATGGCGGCATGCTCCAGATCAACCATGAAAAGATGTCCAAATCGCTGGGTAACTTCCTGTTGCTGCGCGATGTGCTCAAAACCACCGATGCCCGTGTGCTGCGCATGTTGATGCTGCAAACGCACTATCGAAGCCCGCTCGATTTTTCCGACGAGCGTTTGGGTGAATCGGAGGCAATGTTTACCCGTCTTACCAATTTCGTCAAGAACACCGCATGGCTGTGCGCCAATGCTGAAGGCGAAACCATGGCCGACCTCGCTGCCTATCAAAAAGCGCTCGACGACATGTGCGATTCGTTTATCGAGGCAATGGATGACGACTTCAATACGGCGGGTGCTTTGGGCGCCATCTGCTCGTTTGTGCGTGAAGCGAACACGATCCTCGCTGAAGCCGCGGTAAGCAGCGAGGATGCTGCTGCTGTGCTTGCCGGAGCCGATGCGGTGTGCGACCTGCTTGGTGTTCTCGGCGTTGATCTCAACGCTTCCGAAGACAAGGCGTGCGATTCGTCGAACGAGGTTGTGGCTTTGGCTGTCGAACTTGCTGGATTTACGGGATGCGACGCCGAGGGGGCTATCGAAGCGCTGCTGGCACGTCGTGCTGAAGCCCGCAAGGAAAAGAACTTTGCCCTTGCCGATGCAGTACGCGATCGTTTGGGCGATCTGGGCTTTGTGGTTGAAGACACGCCGCAGGGCGCACGTGTGAGCCGCGCATAGCAAGATACAACGGGGGCCTTGTGCCCCCGTTTGCTTTGTTCTGTAGCACGTTTGCGGAAGGTATTGCGCTTGTGGCAGCTGGCTTCTGCCTTCGTGATAAAACCTTGTTAGAACGTGTTCATTTTTTGGAGCGAATTATGCAACGCGGCGTAATCGTGTATGGTGTGGAAGACTGCGGAAAACTGGAAGGGGATTGCTCATGATAAGGCGGAACCAGTATGTGTCTGTTCATGAAACAAGGGCTCAGGTGACGCGCGAAAAGCTTTTGAAGGCTGCTATCAAGCTCGTGAACCGCGATGGCATGAAGCAGCTTACCGTTCGCAATATCTGCGATGAGGCCGGGCTTTCAACAGGCAGTTTCTACAACCTGTTCAGTGGCAAGGAAGACCTTATTTCCTACTACTTGAAGTATGCCTTTGCCCCCTATCGCGAAAAGGCCCTCGAAAGCAGCGATGAGCATGGTCCTGTTGAGCGTGTCCTTCTTCTGTACCGTGCCTATGTTGAGTACTGCAAGGATATGGGTCTCGAGTTCGTTTCTGGCCTGTACGCTTCTAATCACAATCCATTCTTTGATTTTATGCACCGTGATGTTGAAGACGATTTCATCATCGTTTCGGTCCGCAGCTATCTTGAAGAAGCTATCGAGCAGGGCATTGTGCGCAGCGATGTTGATCTTGACGAAGCCATGCTTCGCATTGCTGCTGCGTCAACGGGCTTGCTGTTCTATTGGTGCGTGTTCGAGGGCAATATCGACATTGAATATGAAGTTGATGAAGCCATCAAAACCTATTTGCTTTCTATTGCCGTAGATCCAAACATGGAGCTCACTATTGAACCCCTGGAGTCGAAGGGCTGCTTTTTGAAGTAAAAGCCTTTGCTTGGTGCTTTCAGCTGTTGCTCCGATTGCATGGGGTATTTCCGAAAGCGTGCAATAAGAGTGCATGAGCCGCCTCCCGTTTCTTGTGGCAGGAAACGGGAGGCGTTTTTGTACACGATGGGTGTCGGGCTGTGTCGTTGAGTTGCGCAAAAGGGCCATACGTATGGCTTGAGGTATCGTAAATGATTATTAACATTTGCAATTCATTTGCTTTGAACTGGCGATTTAGTTCTATTGGATACTGTTCGAGAGCATGTGAACGTGTTATCCTTGAACCATCAGAAGCAGGCATGCACCGTAGGTGTGCGAGGGGCTTGCTGCAACACTTCAAGGAGGGGTAACGATGGTTTTCGAAAACGTTGTCGTTGCATATGATGGATCCGACCAGGCTCTTGCTGCTGTGAAGAAGGCTGCTGAAATTGTTGGTGGCGAAGAGGCTGCAAAGCTTCATGTGGTATTTGTAACCACGCATCCCAATGCCCAGCTTCCCGCAAACTTCAACAGCGCTTCGTTTGACCCTCAGCAGTACCTGCTTTCCGTTGAAGACATCATGGCGCTTTACAACAAGACCATTGATGAGGAAACCGAAAAGGTTAAGGAAGGCATTGGCGATGCGCTCGATTCCTTGGGCGATAAGGCAACCATCGAGGTGATTCCTGGCTACACGCCGGCAGCTGATATTCTTGGCTATGCTGAAAAAGTTAAGGCCGACCTTATCGTGATGGGCTCTCGTGGCCTTGGCGCAATTCGCGGCGTTCTTGGTTCGGTTTCCTACGCTGTTCTGCGTGAAGCGCCGATGCCCGTATTGGTAATCAAATAAATCAGAGAGGGAAGAAGGCTTGCTCTGGTAGTGGGCCTTTTCTCCGGTACCGCAAAGCCCCGAAATGGGGGTAGCGGTTGCTTTAAAGAGGCTGGATGCGCAAAAGCATGTCCAGCCTCTTTGCTTATAAGTGAGGGTTCGGCTTTCGGATGCGTTTCGCTCTTTGGGCTGAATGTTCCAATGATCTCACTTGGCGCTAAATCGAGTTTGTTGCCCTCTTCACCACATCGAACAGAAGGTCGATATGGTCTTCGCGGTGGTTTAGGCAAGGTATATAGGTGGCATCCGAGATAACGCCGTTTTGATCGCATAGGCCACAGAAGTAATCGTGCGCTACCGACTTGATGTCGTAGAGCGATTCCAAGCAGTCGGAAGCGAAGCCGGGCGTTACAAGAGCTATCCGCGAAACTCCTTCAGCAGCCCATTGGGAAAGTTGAGTTTTAGGGTGGGGTGTAACCCACGCACGCGAATCCTCGAAGCGCGAGTGGTAGGCAATGGCCCAGTCGGATCGAGGTATTCCAAGCAGCTCCATTGCCTGATGCGCACTGGCTTTGATCTGCTCCACATAGGTATCGCCCGCTTCGATGTCCGCAAGGGGGATAGAGTGGAACGAAAGAAGGAGCTTGCTGCCCGGGCGGTATTCCCATGCATCGCTTATGGAAGCAGCGATTGCCTGCGCGTATAAGGGGTTATCGCTGTAGCCTTCGACAATCGCCTTAAGCGATAGATTGGGATGCTTGCCAATCTGATCCTGTATAGCTTCCTTGCACGTTTTAACGGTGCTGAAGGCGGTTTGAGGGAACAGAGGCAGTGCAACAATTTTGTTGCATCCAGCAGCTTCGAGCTTTTGCAACGCATGGTTTATCGAAGGATTGCCATAGCGCATGCCAACCTCGCACAGGGCATTGATGCCTGCCTCGGCAAGGCGTTCGTTCAGTGCATCGCGTTGAGCGTACGATTCAACCACAAGCGGGGCACCGTTGGGTGTCCATATCTGTTGGTAGCGCGGCGCTGTTTTCTTCGGCCTGGTTCGGGCAATGAAGAGACGCAGAGTGGGTTGCCAGATAGCTGGCGGAACTTTGATGATGTTTCGGTCGGAAAGAAATTCGATCAGATACGGGCGAATGTCCTGCGGCTCGGGGGAGTCGGGGGAGCCCGTATTCATGAGAACGATGCCTGTCTTTTCTTTCTTGAAAACCATGATTGCGACTATAGCAAAAGTATGGGCTAAAAACGATTTACGGTGCGGGGGATGCACTGTTTTTGCGGCGAAGCGCGGCGCCAGCGGCGTCCCGAACGTATCGCAAGCTGAATCATGCTGTGCTCTTGGAGATATGTTTCAATGCTGGCTTGGGCGCAGCGGGCGAAGCGGAAATGCAGATATACTCATAAGGTGGCTTTCCGATAGGGGGAGGCGTGAACAAAGGAGCAACGGGCGATGGCCTTTCTGTTTGGCTGTGAAAATGTGCATTTGGAATACCCCACGAAGGTGATCTTCGAATCGCTTTCCCTCGGCGTCGACGATGGCGATTGTGTGGGTGTTGTTGGCCGTAACGGCGATGGCAAATCGTCGCTTTTGGGTTTATTCGACGGAACGGTTGAACCCGATGATGGCCGCGTGCTGCGAACGGGTGGTGTTCGCTTTGCTTCTCTTTGCCAGGTAGATGAACTCGATGATACGAAATCCGTCGGATGGAACGTGGTGGGCGATGTGCCCGAATACGAATGGGCATCCGATGCTCGCATCCGCGATATCATCGATGGCATGATCGGCGACTTGGACTGGGATGAAGAGGTCGGCACGCTTTCCGGTGGTCAGCGTCGCCGCGTTGACCTTGCTCGTGTGCTGATCGCCGATGCTGACGTGTTGCTGCTTGACGAGCCCACCAACCACCTTGATGTGGTTGCCATCAACTGGCTGGCAAAGCACCTCAAAAAACGTTTTTCGCGAGGTGTTGGTGCCTTGGTGGTGGTAACCCACGACCGTTGGTTCCTCGACGAAGTATGCCTTCGCATGTGGGAAGTGCACGATGGCATCGCCGAGCCATTCGAGGGCGGCTATTCCGCTTACATTCTTCAGCGCGTGGAGCGCCAGCGTCAGGCCGAGGTGGCGGAGCAGAAGCGACAAAACCTTATCCGCCGCGAGTTGGCGTTTCTTTCCCGCGGTGCTCGGGCTCGATCCAGCAAGCCGCGTTTTCATGTTGAAGCGGCGCGTGCCCTTATTGCGGAAGAGCCTCCGCTTCGTAACACTACAGAACTTAAACGTGCCGCTATTTCCCGATTAGGGAAGAAGTGCGTTGATGTGATCGATGCCTCGTTCTCCTACGGGCAGAACAAAGTGCTCGATGATGTAACTTGGATGATCGGCCCCGGTGATCGCTATGGCCTTTTGGGCGCAAATGGCGCTGGTAAGTCGACATTGCTCGATATCGTTCAGGGAAAGCTTCGCCCGCAAACAGGCCGCGTGAAAATTGGCAAGACCGTGAAATTCGCCTTTCTTTCCCAGAAGCTTGAAGAGCTGGAAAAGCTGAAGGGCGATCGTGTTCGCGAGGTTCTTTCCCGCTATAACGCTCGCTATATGATAGACGGCAAGGAAGTTTCCCCTGCTCAATTGCTTGAGCAGTTGGGATTCACCAATGCTCATTTGAATATGCCGGTCGAAACACTTTCAGGTGGTCAGAAGCGCCGTTTGCAGTTGATGCTGATCCTGCTTGATTCGCCGAACGTGCTTATCCTGGACGAGCCCAGCAATGATCTTGATACCGACATGACTGTTGCAATGGAAAATCTGCTCGATACCTGGCCGGGCACGCTGATCGTGGTAAGCCACGACCGTTACTTGATGGAGCGCGTAACCGACGATCAGTTTGCTCTTATCGACGGTAAGCTTACGCATTGCCCGCGCGGTGTGGACGAATACCTCGAATTGCTCGAAGAAGACCGCAGGGCTCAATCAGCCAAGACGCCAAGCGCATCGAGGCAGAGCGGTGCTGCCCAGGCTCAGGCTCAAACGGGGCTTTCTGCTGCTGAGGTTCGCGAGCTTAAAAAGCAGGTACGCTCCATCGAGAACAAGATGAAGACGCAGGAAAAGAAGCTCGCTCAGGCCAAAGAGGACCTGCTGAAGGTCGATCCGTACGACTATCAGGCCTTAGGCGAAGCGCAGGCGGGCATTCACGAGCTTGAACAGCGCATTGAAGCGTTGGAAGAAGAATGGCTGCTGGTGGCTGAGCAAATGGAAGGTTAACTTGTTGTATGCCAACGGTGGGAAATGCCGTTTCTTTTCACGCGAGTGGGCTTGCGGTAGAGTTGTTTTCAGCGTAATCCGTCCAATATTCGGGCGTTTGCGGGCGTAGTCCGCATGATGGGAAGGGTTGTATGGACGCAGTAACTCGTATTTCCGGCTCTACAAGGTTGGTGGGTCTTATTGGCTCGCCGGTAACGTATTCTGGCTCGCCGGCTATCCATAACGCTGTGTTCGAGAGGATGGGTTACGACTATGCCTTTGTCCCCTTCGACGTTAAGCCGGAGAACCTGGAATCGGCTGTGCGCGGCATGGAGGCGCTTGGCTTCCTCGGCTACAACGTAACGGCGCCGTACAAGAATGCTATCGTTCCCTATCTTCATGAGATTTCTCGGACGGCAGAAATCATGGGTGCGGTAAGCACGGTGGTAATTCAGAATGGTCGTTCTTTGGGTGACAATGCCGATGGTGCTGCCTTTATGCGCAATTTGGTGCTGAATGGCATCAATGTGCGCGGGAGGAAGATAACCGTGCTGGGGGCTGGCGGCGCAGCTTCTGCCGTTGCTGTTCAAGCGGCGCTCGATGGAGTGGCGCAGATCGATGTGTTCAACCGGCAGGAATCGTACCAGCAAAGAGGGTATGAGTTGATCGATCGATTGCATGGGTATTCTCCCTGCGAGATTTCCCTTTATGCTCTTTCCGACGAGGATCAGCTAAGGGCGTCGCTTGCCGAATCGGCTCTGGTGGTAAATACAACCACCGTGGGGTATCCCGATGATCCCGGCTGCCTTCTGACGGCGGATATGTTGAGGCCTGAGCTTATCGTGGCGGATCTGGTATACAACCCCCGCAACACCGAACTCATACAGCTGGCGCGTTCCTGCGGCTGCAAAACCGTTGACGGCGCTGGCCCCTTTGTGCAGCAGGCGGCAATTGCCGAGCGCCTTTGGCTGGGACGCGAAATGCCTGTCGACTTTGTGATGGAAACTTTTTTCGCTGAATAATCGATTGCATCGCGGAATGGAGAAGCCTCTACATTACCCAGTGCCACGCGTGTGGGCGAATTGGCGCAATGGGCGGTGTGTCAAGTTGGTTTCGCGGTGCATAGAACGAAAAAAGCCCGTTCAATGAACGGGCTTGGTAATTCTGGCGGAGGAAGTAGGATTTGAACCCACGGTGCCTTGCGGCACAACGGTTTTCAAGACCGCCGCATTCAACCACTCTGCCATTCCTCCGAATCGGTAGGGATTAGGATAGCATAACTTGGTGGTGAGGTATGGAGCTCATTTCTTCAGATGTACAAGATATTGAATTCATGCGTCTGGCAATTGCCGAAGCGCGCAAGGCAGGGTCGCTCGATGAGGTGCCTATCGGCGCAGTGGTGGTGCGTGACGGAGAGGTAATTGCCGTTGCGTACAATCGCCGCGAGATTGATGCCGATCCGGCTGGCCATGCGGAATTCATCGCAATGAAACAGGCATCAAACAAATTAGGCGTTTGGCGCCTGTCGGGGTGTACGGTGTACGTTACGCTTGAGCCATGCATCATGTGCGCGGGGCTCATGCATCAGGCGCGCATTGATCGCTGTGTGTTTGGTGCATTTGATCCGAAAGCGGGTGCGTTGGGCTCTCTGTATCAAGTGAATGCCGACGAGCGGTTGAACCATGTTTTCGAGGTTACGCCTGGCGTATGCGAGGAGGAATGCGCATCTCTGTTGCAAACGTTTTTTCGCGAAAAACGTAAGCGCAATAAAGCAAGAAAGGCTGCAGCGCGTGCCGAGGAGGCAAATGAGCCTGCGGCTGCAATAAACGAGTATGACAATAAAGAATCGAATCAGGATGGTGCTTCTGCATGAGGCTTGAAGGTTTGCCAATGAAAAACGTCACAAAGATCATTTCGCCTGCAAAGGTGAACCTGGTTTTGGCGGTGGGCGAAAAACAGGAAAGCGGGTTCCACGAGGTGCAAACCATTATGCACTCGCTTGCTCTGCACGACACGCTTT
Source organism: uncultured Eggerthella sp. (assembly GCA_900547965.1). GTDB lineage: Bacteria > Actinomycetota > Coriobacteriia > Coriobacteriales > Eggerthellaceae > Anaerotardibacter. Next base: position 26,826 of record URJE01000006.1, read on the forward strand.
CCATGCGTCGTTTCGATGACGAGGGTTCGGGCGAGGGCCTTCAGGTGATGCTGAAGTGTGAAAGCTCCTTCACCATCGACCCGCTTTTGATTAAGGCCGAGGAAAACATCGCCTACAAGGCTGTAGTTGAGCTGGCAAAGGCTTTAGGCCGCACGCAGGATGAGACCATTGAAATGGTTCTGAACAAGGTAATTCCTGCCGAAGCGGGTTTGGGCGGCGGCTCTTCCAATGCGGCTGCTGCGTTGGTCGGTGCGGCAACACTGTGGGGCGTTGGCGTGGAAGATGAGCGCGTGCAGGAAGTGGCATCGCGTTTGGGCGCCGATGTTTCTTTTTTCCTGAAAGGTGGCTGTGCGCGCCTTTCAGGTAAGGGCGACGTGTTTGAGGCTCAGCTTGAGCCCCGTTCTGGCTTTGTGCTGCTTGTTCGTCCCGATGCTGGTGTATCCACGGGCAAGGCCTATGCGGCGTTTGACGAAGATCCTGTTTTGCCCGGTTTCGAGTATCTTTCCTCACTTGCTGGCTTGGACGCTGCGGCTGATGTTTCCCTGTATAACAACCTCGAAAAGGCAGCTTGTTCGGTGACGCCTGTGGTTGCTGAGGTTCTTGAGTGGGGAAGGGCTACTGCCGGCAAGGAAAATGTGGTGCTGTGCGGAAGCGGTTCGGCGGTGTGCTGCATTTTCGATGGCTATCAGGCGGCGTGCGAGGCTTCGGTTGAGGCGCGCAAGCATGAGTGGTGGACGCGCGTAACGTCTTTCTCTCCGTTGGGCGCCGCCATCGTGGAGGCTTTATAATAGGGGCATCGAGTAATTCGAGGTAAGGTGGCGAAAACCACCAGTGGTTTTCCCGCATCATGGCAGTGAGCCCGCGGGCGCACTGCGCGAGAAACGCTAGGAGCAAGTTATGGAAGCAATTATTGCAATCGTCGTTGTGGTGGTGATTCTGGCCATCATCCTTATTGCCCTGTACAACAACCTCGTTCAGCTGCGCAACCGCGTCGACAACGCTTGGTCGCAAATCGATGTCCAGTTGCAGCGTCGTTTGGATCTTATTCCCAATTTGGTGGAAACGGTTAAGGGTTATGCCGCCCACGAAAGCGGTACGCTCCAGAAGGTAACCGAGGCGCGTTCTGCGGTATGCAACGCTACGACGCCCGAGCAGAAGATGGCTGCTGATAACTTCCTTTCAGGCACGTTGAAGAGTCTGTTCGCGGTTTCTGAGGCTTATCCCGACTTGAAAGCAAATGCCAACTTCCAGCAGTTGCAGGCCGAGATCTCTGCTACGGAAGACAAGATCAGCTATATGCGTCAGAGCTACAACGACACGGTAATGAAGTACAACAACGCGATTCAGACGTTCCCTGGAGTGCTGGTTGCTGGTCTTTTCAGGTTCACTGCGCGTGAGAACTTCGATGCCAATGTGGCTGCTTCGGCTGCGCCGGTTGTTTCCTTTGGCCAGGGCAACGATGCTGCGCAGGCCCCCTCGGTAAACATGGGAACCGCCCCTAAAGATCCGTCGGATACGCCTTCGGTGAAATAACATATTCGACATAGCTATCTGCAAGTATTCTGACTCCGATAAAGCCTGATCGGTGTTTTTGGGTATCGATGGATGATAAAGACGCCGCCTATGTGGGCGGCGTCTTTGCTTTGGTGCAACTATCTTCCGGCTGCCGGTTTGGGAGTGCCGTTCTTGCGCGAGGGGTTGGGACCGACAAGGAACTGGTCAGGGAATGGCGGAACCTGCGCTGTTCTTGCCAGAAAGCTGCCTTCCGACTGCGCAATATAGCGCCCGCTTGCCGCTGGGTCGTTTAAAATGAAAAAAGCCCGTTCGAAATGAACGGGCTTGATATACGGTGGCGGAGAGCTGGGGATTCGAACCCCAGATACGCTTTTGGCGTATACTCGCTTAGCAGGCGAGCACCTTCGGCCTCTCGGTCAGCTCTCCGTATATGCGAATTGAAATGATAACCTGCCCGCCCTCATCTTGCAAGGAGAAGAGCAGTGCAAAACCATGCTTTTATCAAAAAAAATAGCCAAAACGGCCAATTCGCCACACTTGTGGCTGAAAATCAATACGAAAGCAACCTGGGTAAGGGTCTAGCCCTTGTAATTGCGGCTTTGGCGTTGGCGTTTGCCTGTCTTTGCTTTGCTCCACAGCAGGCTCATGCGAAATCATACGAAATGCCGCATACCGCCATCAACGCAACGGTGCAGCCAAACGGCGATTTGCATGTGGTTGAGCAGCGCACGTTCGATTTCAGCGGTGCTTTTACGGCGGTATGGTGGAACTTCGATAGCTTGCCTTCTGGTTCCGATATCAAGATCAACAGCGTAAGCATGGGATCTTCGGCGAAGTCTCTCTCGGAGTTCTCCAGCGTGCCTTTCCAGCTTGATTGGCGTGAATCTGGTGGTCCCGGTGGCGACGCTTACTCGTTCGATAAGCCCAAGAACACCGTCTATGTGTTCTTCTCGGTAGAAGACGAAGTGGACGTTGTGCAGCTGGACTATACGGTAACTAAGGCTGCACAGGCATACTCCGATGTGGGAGAGCTGTATTGGCAGTTTGTGGGCAGCGGCTGGGCTGAAGACTCCAGCGACGTGAGCATGACGCTGAACCTCCCCATCGCTTCGGGGGCCAAGATTACGGCGGGTGAAAATGTGCGCGCGTGGGGTCATGGCCCTCTGGATGCTACGGTTGCCATCAATGATGACGGTACGGTAAGCTACAACGTTCCTCACGTAAACGCAGGTTCCTATGCGGAAGCGCGTGTGGTGTTTCCCGCTGAGTGGCTGTCGGGTGTAGCTTCCGGCGCCGACAACATGCACGAATCCACTGCTCGTCTCGATACCGTTCTTTCCGAAGAGCAGACGTGGGCGGACCGCGCCAATGCGGAGCGTGCGCTTTCGCTCGGGCTGCTTATCGTGGTGATTCTTGCTTGCGTGGCCTTGCTGGTATGGGGCGTTCGCTCCTTTGTCCGCTACGGCAAAGAGCTCAAGCCTACCTTCGAGGAGGAATATTGGCGTGACGTGCCAGAAGCTGGTGCTCATCCTGCTGTGATCGGCCGTTTGTGGACCTTCGATAAAGAAAGTTCAACCGATTTCACGGCAACCATCATGCATCTTGCCAATGCTGGCGCAATCTTGATTAACAAGGGTTCGTACGAGCAGGGTGGCGTCATTCGAAAGAAGCAAGTCGATGACTACTATCTTACGCGTGTGCCTCAGGTGGAGCTTTCGCTCAATAGCACGATCGACCGCAAGGCCATGTCGTTCCTGTTTGATACGGTAGCGCAAGGCAAGCCCTCTCTGTGGCTGGGGACCATCAAGGCGTATGCCGAGAGCAACCCCGAAGAATTCAACGAGGCTATGTCCGATTGGCAGGGCTTGGTAACTTCCCATGTGATAGCAGCCGAGTACTTTGAAAGCTACTCGAAGTCAAAGCGCTTCCGTATGCTTTCAGTGGCAATTGCGCTGATGCTGGGATGTTTTATCATCGCGACTATCTTCGAGAACTTCCTCGTTCTTATTCCCGGCATCATCACGGGAGTGGCACTAATCGTGGTTTCTCGCTTTATGGAACGCCGCACGCAGAAGGGCGCCGATGTCTATGCGCGTTGCAAAGGGTTGCGTAAATGGCTTACGGAATTCTCTGCTTTGGATGAACGCCCTGCCACCGACGTGAAGGTATGGGGCGAGTTCATGGTGTACGCCTATCTGCTCGGTGTTGCCGAGCAGGCCATTGGCGAGCTGCGCAAGAAGGTGCCCGAGATGTTCCAGGTTAACGGCGATGAAGCGCTGGACAGCTCGTATGTGCCATGGTGGGGTCTGTATGCCCCGACGTACTATGCGAATACCACCATGCCCGACCTTGGCTCGATGCTGAACACTTCGGTATCGGAATCTATCCAGGCCGTGCAGTCGGCGCTTTCGGGCGATTCTTCCGATGGCTCTGGCGGCGGCGGTGGATTTTCCAGCGGCGGTGGCGGCGGCTTCGGCGGCGGCGGTGGCGCCCGTTAGGTTTCGGCGGTTCTGTTGCAGGAAGCCGTATTGCGCCTAGATCAAGCCAGTGCCGCGCAATTGTCTCTTGCGACGAGTAGCTTGGTTATAATGGGCACTTATGATTGCTCTTTCTGAAATACCTTCATGGGTTTATAAGATACTGCTGGTTTTGGCCGCAATGATTTGGGGCTTCAGTTTCGTGGTCATGAAGGACGTGGTCACGGTTATGCCGCCAGCGTGGCTTTTGGGTATCCGCTTTACCTTGGCAGGTTTGATTCTTTTCTTTATCCTGCGCAAACGGGTGAAAGCTCATTTTTCAAAGCGCGCTTTGGGCGCTGGCATTGTGCTGGCGGTGTTTGATTTCTCAGCATTCTTGGCGCAAACCGTGGGCTTGCAGCACACAACGCCGGGCATTAACGCGTTTCTAACCGCAACGTACTGCGTCGTGGTCCCGTTTGCCTGGTGGGTGCTTATGTGCAAGCGCCCTTCCTTCTTCAATATAGGGGCTGCCGGTATTGCCGTTGTAGGCATTTGGTTGGTTTCAGTTACCACGGCAGGGCAGACGCTTTCCATTGGCCTTGGTGAATCCCTGACCATGGTCAGCTCAGTTTTGTTTGCGATCCATATCGTCTTTGTGTCCAAGTTCACCGAGAAGCACGATGCGTTGATGCTCACGGTGTTCCAGTTCATCACCGAGGGCTGCTTTGGGTGCATCGTCGGTGCGGCAACCGAAACGCTCCCTGCGGCTGCAGTGATAACGCCCACGATTATTGGCCAGATGGCTTTCCTTATCGTGTTTGCGTCGATCATTGCGTTCGGCATCCAAAACGTTTCGCTTGCGTACGTTAACCCTTCGCAGGCGGCGCTGCTTCTCAGCCTGGAATCGGTTTTTGGCGTGCTGTTCTCCGTCTTGCTGTACGGAGAGGTTATGACAAGCCGATTGCTAATCGGGTTTGCGTTGATTTTCGTAGCCATCTTGGTGAACGAGGTGGTGGCTCCGAGGGTTGAGGCGAAACGTGCTATAGTTGCTTTCGGTAGAGACAAATGGAAAGAGGACGGGCCTCATGACTAACACCACCGAGAACATCATCCTTATTGGCATGCCAGGCGCTGGCAAGTCAACCTTGGGCGTTGTTTTGGCGAAGATCCTTGGCTATGAATTCATCGATGCCGACTTGCTTATTCAGGGCAAACTCGACAAGACGCTGCAGAAGATTATCGATGCATGCGGCCCCGATGGCTTCATAGAAGTGGAAAACGAGGTGCTGTGCACGCTTTCCACGAGCCATGCCATTATTGCTACGGGTGGTTCTGCTGTCTACTCCGACGAGGCAATGAAGCATCTGTCCTCTATCGGCACGGTTGTGTACCTTCAGGTTTCCTATGAAGAGCTGGAAAACCGTCTGGGCGGCCTTCACGAACGCGGTGTTGTTATGAAGAACGGCATCGGCATGAGTTTGGCCGACCTGTATGAGGAACGCGTACCCCTGTATGAAAAGTACGCCGATCTCACCATCGACATCAATGGCCTTTCGGTTCGTGATGCGGCACGAAAGCTCGTTGATCAAATTTCTATGCTGTAAAGCTTGGCGCCGGTCAATGACCGGCGTTTTTTGTGTCCTGGTTTTGTCGAAGCCGATTGAGCAGGTGTGCCAATTGGCCTGCTGAATCATTGCCCGTTGCCTTTTGTTGGGGGTTCGGCTTCCTGGTGAATTGGTTGGCATGGGCTCTGAAATACATCATGCCTCATTTGTGCATATTGAAAAGCGCCTCCCGCATTGAACCGCCTCCCATTCCTCGGACTTTTATTTCTTTGTCCAAGAAACGGGAGGCGGTTCAATGCGGGAGGCGCTTCGTTGCCGAAGGGGCCTGGTGCGAATGCACTGCGTATGTCTGGCGATTCTACAGCTCTATGCTCCTGGAAGAACCGTCGATATCGTCGATCTTGGCAATACCTTCTTTCAGAGAGAAGAACGTCAGGCGTGGATCGCCCCAGTCTTCGTAGGTTTCGCCAAGTGCTGTCATGTGCTCATAGCCTGCTTTGCGAACTTCGTCGCCTGCGGTGTCATTCAGATCGGCTACGCCCGTAACGATGATCCAGCCGCGGCCGGGCTTCCATGCGGAAAGTTCGAATTTGGGGTTTTGCTGCAGCTGATGGTAAACGTCTTTGTTTGTTGCCGTACAGAACCACAGGGTATCGCCTTCGCGCATGGCGAAGCTGAAGGGGCGAACATGGGGCTGGTCGCCTTCGCAGGTTGCCAGGTACCATGCAGGTACAGCAGTAAGGTATTCGATGATGTCGTCCATGGTGTTCCTTTCGAGTGGTTGGCGGTTGCCTTGGTTGCTAGGGCTATTAGACGTCGGTATTGCTTCGTTGCGTTCGCGTTTTGGCTTTGATGGTTGCGCGATGATTTTCCTTGCCAGGGCTGGGGTTCGCTGGGGGCAGCGGTGGGATTGTTTCTCCTGTGCCTACAGCAACATGTTCAAAGCAAGATCAGTTGCCAGCACGGCCGCTGTGCCGATTCCCAAATAAACGGTACCGGCTATATCGCGCTTGCTAAAGGAAAGCTCCTTTAAGCGAGTGCGGTTTTCACCACCGTGATAGCAGCGTGCATCCATTCCCAACGAAAGCGTTTCGGCATGTCGGAACGCGCTGGTGAACAGGGGCACGATAAGAGAAGTCATCATGGCAACGCCTCCTTTGGGCCCCTTTCCGAAATTTGCGCCACGGCTAATTTGCGCGCGATAGATGGTTCGCAGCTCAATGGCGAACTGGGGCAGGAAGCGCAGGGCGATGCCCATCATCATGGATAGCTCATGGGCGGGTAGTCCGAAGCGCTTGAAGGGCTCCAGAAGGCGCTCAAAGCCATCGGTAAGGTCGAGCGTGGTGGTGGCCAGCGTAAGCAGGCTCACGCCCAGCAGCAACATGGTAAGGCGGATAGCGATAAAGAGTGCCTGATGCAGACCTTGCTGGCTAATGCAGATGATCCATAGCTGAAAGTACACTTCGCCGCCTTGGACGAAGAAGATGTTCAGGAGGGCTGTAAATACCACCAGAATGGCAAGCGGCGCAATGGAAGTGAACGCCTGGTGAAGCGAAATATGCGCGAAGGCAAACATTCCCGCGGTGAACAACGCGGCGACGCCCAGTGACACGTACGACCCCGCAGCGAACACCATAACCATGAACAGGATCGAGAGCAGAAGCTTTGCGCGGGGATCCATACGGTGAACGGCGGAATCCTTGGCGATATAGCGGCCAAATACGGCATCTATGTTCATAGTTGCGCTGCCTCACTTCCCTCAAGGATGCGGGCGATTTCATCGGCCAAGGATTCAGGCAGGTAGAGCTTTTCGGGTAAGGGCATGCCCTCGGCGCGAAGCTGGTTTGCCAAGGTTTGGGCATGGGGGATGCCGAGGCCTATTTCGCGTAGCTCAACAGCATGCTTGGTAAAAATTTCTTCTGGCGTGCCCATGAAGGCAACTTCGCCTTCATGCATGACCAACATGCGGTCTGCAAGAAGGGCGATGTCGTTCATGTTGTGCGAAACCATTACCACCGTAAGGTTGCGCTGCTCGTGGAGCTGCTTGATGAGGTCGAGGAAATCGGAGCGTGATGCTGGGTCAAGGCCGGCAACCGGTTCATCGAGGACCAAGGTAGTGGGACGCATGGCGAGCACGCCGGCAAATGCCACGCGGCGCTGCTGGCCGCCTGAAAGCTCGAAGGGGCTACGTTCGCTCAGCGCATCGAAATCAAGATGCACGTCGGCGAGCGCTTCGCGGATGCGGGCGTCCACCTCGTCTTCGGACAGGCCCATATTACGCGGGCCGAATGCTACGTCTTCGTAGACTGTTTCGGCGAACAGCTGATGTTCGGGGTACTGGAACACCACGCCGATATCGCCGCGAGCGCACGTTGCATTTTTGCGATCGGCCAGATCTTTGCCGTTCCAGAGCACGCGCCCCTCTGTGGGGTTTGCCAGGCCGTTCAGATGCTGCACCAGGGTGGATTTGCCAGACCCCGTATGCCCTGCAATGGCAAGGAACTCACCGTCGTTGAGGGTGAAGCTTACATTGCGTAAGGCATAGCGCTGTACTTCTCCGGCTTTCTTTTGTCGTTTGGTGAGCGGCGCGTAGCTGAAGCCTACCTGCTCGAAAGAGATCGACACAGTTCCTCCTTCAGCGTTGTGGTTTCGATGTGGGTGCCAACATTGATGCCGCGATCTTGCAGAAGGCGCGACATGTGGGTGGCGAAGGGTACATCAAGATTAAGATCACGAAGAATGTGGTCCTGCGTAAGTACTTCGTTGGGGGCGCCGTCGAGTACGCAATGGCCGTCGTTCAACACGATCACGCGATCGGCTTCTGCAGCTTCCTCCATGAAGTGGGTGATCATGATAACGGTCATACCCTGTTCGTGGAGCTCTTTGCACACGCGCATCAAGCCGCGGCGTCCGCGCGGGTCGAGCATAGCCGATGCCTCGTCGAAGATGAGGATTGAGGGATGCATTGCCAGCACGCCTGCGATGGCGACGCGCTGCTTCTGACCGCCTGAAAGGGCCGCAGTCTCGCGCTTTCCTGAGCCAGCTAAGCCGACTTTTGTCAACGATTCCTCTACGCGCTGACGAAGCTCGGGGTTCTCTATGCCCAGGTTTTCAGGGCCGAATGCCACATCGTTTTCAACGAGACTGGCAACGATCTGGTCGTCGGGGTTTTGAAATACCGCACCTGCCGTGCTGCGAATGGCGAAGGTATTTTCTGGGTTGCTGGTTTCCAGGCCATTCACGGTTACGGTGCCAGTGTCAGGCACCAAGAGTGCGTTGATAAGCTTCGAAAACGTTGATTTACCTGATCCGTTGGCGCCCAAAACGCAGACGAACTGGCCCTCTTCGATGGAGAGAGCCAGTTCGGAAAGTACCTTGGTTTCGCCTGTGTAGGTAAAGGAAACGTCGGAAAAGGTAATCACGGTTTAGCGACCCTTCGTCTGATCCTTCTTAGGAGTAATAAGGTTGGAAATCGACTTGTAGATAACCAGCGTCAGAACTGCGTTGAGCAAACCCTTCAGCAGGTTGAACGGAATGAGGATGGGGATGATCATTGCCGTTACCGCTTCGAAGGGAACGCCCAGCCACATAGGGGTAACAATGAGATTACCCACAACGGCGGCAGCCAGTGCGGCGATGATGCTGAGCACCAAACCGCCGATGGCGGCGGGGTAGGTGTGCTTCTTCTTGTAGATGATGGCCGCGGGCAACACGAAGCACGTGACGGTGAGCACATTCATAAGCGCACCGGTGAAGTCTGCCATAAGCAGGCCGTGAATGATGGCGGTCAGAACGCCTACCGCAACGCCGGCGCCAGGGCCGAATGCGAAGCCGGAAACCATGGCGGGCATATTCGAGGCGTCGAACTTAAGCCAGGTTACACCGGGCAGCAAGGGGAATTCGATGAACGAAAGAAGAACGCCAATGGCGCACATAAGGGCCATCGTAACCAGTTGTTTGGTAGACCATGCGTTGGTGTTCTTGGTGGGGGTGTTCGGGGTAGACAAAGCAAGCCTCCTGTCTCTTCCATCCGGACTGTAACCGTTGGCTTTGGATTTGCACCAAATCAGCCTGCTTAAGCTGTCAGGCCAAGCAGGGTTGCGGGCTTCAGGTGAAGCTAGGTTTGCTTCGGGGATCTGATACCGCCAGTGAGGAATTGCACCTCGCCCTGAAACAGCGTTCGCGGGTTATCCTACCATTCCCGGGGGCCGCGCTCAACTGGAGCAGCCCCTTTGCGGGGAGTTTCCGTCCCCGCAATAACGAAGCCCTTGCAGGGTGCCGCCTGGGGTAAAGGAGCTTTTGCAGGAGCCTTTCCCTTGGAGGCCTTTACCAACACAGTAAAGTGGTTGGCGTTCACCGGAGTCCCGCCTGCAGCGAAAGGGATTTTTTGGGAGCGTCGCCTGCAGTAAAGGGGCCTTTGCGGGAGTTTTTCCCGCACGGTAAAGGAAGGTGGGGCTAGAAAGGGTTGTGAAGGATGTTTTGATGCGTCTATATGGAGTGCAGAAGGGGTGTGTTAAGATAGCAGAGCTGTTTGTCAGCATCCTTTTTGCCCCCGTAGCTCAGAGGATAGAGCGTCGGTTTCCTAAACCGTGCGTCGGAGGTTCGAGTCC
>URJE01000007.1 GCA_900547965.1 uncultured Eggerthella sp.
TGTACCCCCCCCCTTTTTTTTGCTCTTCAAGCTCAACAAAACACGTCCAGTTGGGCTCGGTGGCTCCTTCCGAAGAAAAGGAACGGAGCACGTCAAAGAATTAAGGTATGGAAGAGGCAGCTCGGGTTCCGCTACAAGCAGCGGCTTGCCTTCGAGGGTTGCGCCATGCCCTCGACTCGCTGCATAAGCTAGCCGCGCCCGACGAGCAGCCCAAACCTAAGCGAGCAGCTTCTTCCCTGCACCGGAAACGACTGCCGAACGCGCGACCAGGTACGTAGAAGCAAGGTAGATCACATACACCGCGACCAACAGTGCGATGCCGACGGCAAGCGTGCTGGCAACCGTCGAAGAGCCCCAAATCGACAGCAGGTTCTTGTACAGAAGGCTGATCGTGCATGCGGAGTGGCATCCTGCAACCAGAAGCGGAGCCACGAAGTAGATGCCGATCTGCGTGCGCAGGCTTCGCAGCACCATGGCCCTGTCGCATCCCAGTTGGGCCAGCAGGCGATAGCGCGGGATGCTGTCCGCAACCTCGGAGAGCTGCTGGACGGAAAGAACCGCCGCCGTGGTCATCAGGAAGACGAAGCCGATGTAAAGAGCCAGGTAGACCAAGAGCAGCTTAATCCCCATGCTGTCGGCTATAACGCTTTCACTCGTGTCGTAATAGGACACCGGCCATGCGCTGGACTCATAGGTCCAGCCCGTTTCGGCAAGTTCCTCACTCGGGGGAGCGGCTTTGCCGTATTCGGCCATCAGGTCTTTCATGGCCTGCTCTTGCGAATCGCTTGCCAGGTTGACGTTCAGTTCGCTTAAATACGGCAGATCGCCCGCGGCAAACCTGTCGGCCGCCAATTCGTCGGGGACCACCAAAACGGCGATCAGACAACTCATACTGCTTACCTGGAGCGATTGGGAAACAACCTGCCCAGATGCAGTCAGCTCATGGCCGTCGATGGTGATCGTGCGTCCCTTTTTGCCAAGGGCTTTCGCGTAGTCGGCCGATTTGTCGACCGTGTTGTCGACCAGGTACTCGTTTGCGGCAAGCTCGATCGGCTTTTCGCCTGCAAGCTGGCGCGCGGCGTTGAACTGCGACAACGATACGTATTGCACGCCCTCGTCGGCCATGCTGGAATTCTCGTCGGAACCGATCTGGTCAAGCGTGAAGCCGCAGCTTTCAACAAGCTGCTCGTTCGTCAGATCGTTCGCGAGCCAGGTGTCCACCTGAGCTGAGCCGGTCACGTGTTCGTCCCAATCGGGGATGAGCGACTTGAAGTACACAGCGGTGGAGCCGCCGTTCTCTTGCCATAGCCCGTGAATCTCGTTGCGCTGGGCTTCGGTTTCCTCGATCGCGGCTGCCTTCTCCTCTTCCCCACCGTACCGCTCGGAAGGCACCGCTTCCATGTCGGAGATGTCGAGCGTCATCAGGCTCGCACGGATGGATGCGTCGAACTGAGTGTTCTCTTCCAGCTGATCGGAGAAGAGCGTCGCCAGGCTGAAGCCCGTTGAGAACACGACGATGCTGAAGAACAGAAGGATGCTGACCGTCCATAACGATACGAATGCGGTGTTCACCTTCGCTGCGATTTGACGCATGGTGAACATGGCCAATCCCTTGAAGTACACGCCGCGCAGGCGTTGGATCAACAGGATGAAGAACCCCGACGCCGACCAGAACAGGCCCAGCGAGCCGACGAGCATCAGCGCGGTTGCGATGCGGAAGTGCTCGCCGAAGTAAACGAGGCCGTCGAGGTTGAGCTCGGCATATGCCTTCGCCAGAACAAGGCACGACAGCACAAACACGATGAGGCAGACGATGGGGTTGCGCACGGGCATGCGCTCGTTGTGGGAGTTAGCCGAAAGCAGCGTGGCAAGCTTGCAGCGCGAAATCTGCACGGCGTTGAACAGGGCGACCACGGCGAAGATGAGCGCGAAGCACCCCAGCGTCAACTGCGCGGAACGGGCACTGAATAGTAAATGATAGTCGCTGATGGCCACACCGATGAGGCCCGACGTGGCAAAGGCGATCGCCTGGGAAATCAAGAAGCCCAGCCCAAGGCCCACCGCTAGCGCGATCACGCCGACGATCAGCGTTTCCATCAGCACCACCGAGGAAACCTGGCGCGGGATCATGCCCAAAAGCAGGTACGTGCCGAACTCCTTCTTGCGCGCCCGGACCACGAATCGGTTGGCGTACAGGACCAAAAAGCCCAGAACAACGGCGACGACGATGCTGAAATAGGTCATGACCTGCGCGAGGATGTCGAAAATGCTCACGCCGGACGACAGGAGTACGTTTGCGGCACCTTCCTGGGCCTCGAAGAGCACGCGCGAGTCCTCAATGGCGTTGAAGGCGTAGAACATCGCCACGCCCAAAGTGAGAGTGACAAAATACAAAGCGTAGTCGCGCATGCTGCGGCGCACGTTGCGCAAGGCAAGCTTCATCAACATGACAATCACCGCCTATTTGCGCAGCGCAGAGACATGCGAGGCCACGAAGCCAACCGCGGAGGATACTCCCTGTTTGCCGGAGAGGAACGCCTGAACCTCAAGGATGCGCTGATAGAAATCGGTTCGGTCGGCATCGCCGCGGCGCAGTTCGTTGAACAGTTTGCCGTCCTTGATGAACAGGATGCGATCGGCATACGATGCCGCAACCGCATCGTGCGTGACCATCATGATAGTGGCGTTCAGCTTCTCGTTCAGCACTTCAAGCGTTTCAAGAAGAACGGCGGCGTTGCGCGAGTCAAGCGCACCCGTGGGCTCGTCAGCCAAAACCAGCTTCGGGTCGGCGACGATGGCGCGCGCCGCGGCAACACGCTGGCGCTGCCCGCCCGACATCTGGCGCGGGTATTTCTGCAGAACGTCTGCCACGCCCAAAAGATCAGCAGTGCGATCGACCTTTGCACGAACATCATTCGCCTTTTCTCCCTTGATGGTAAGGGCAAGGGCAATGTTCTCGAAACCGGTCAGCGTGTCCAGCAAGTTCGCATCCTGGAAGATGAAGCCCAGGTCGTCGCGACGAAACTTTGAGAGCTGGCGGCTGCGCAGCTGCGTGATGTCAAGGCCGTTCAAAATGATGTTCCCGCTGGTCACGGTGTCGATGGTGGAGATGCAGTTCAAAAGCGTGCTCTTGCCTGAACCAGACGGCCCCATCACGCCGACGAACTCGCCTTCGCAGATGTCGAACGACACGTCGTCGAGCGCGCGCGTGACGGCTTCGCGCGCGCCATACACTTTCTGGACATTACGCACAGAAAGCAAAACGTTGCAGCTGTCGGGTTGATTCCTATTCGAGATACCCGCCGGAGGGGTTGCGGTAACCACAGACATGGGAGTTCCTCTCTCTTCGATTCGGTACACCCCCATAATGCGGGGATCGCAAAATCAGAACCATCGAAGGGCCTTACCGCAAACTTACGATCTTGTAAGGTTTCTACCACGGCGCCTGCGGGCCGTACGCGGGCGGATCACGGTTTGCGATGGGTGCCGGCTAGGCTTCCGCCAAATCCATGCGCGTACGATCAAGCGGAAAGATCAGGGTAACGGACGTGCCCCGCCCCTCTTCCGAAGAAACGCGCAGGCCAAGATCCATTCTTTCGCAGGCAACGGCAGCCAAGTAAAGACCCATGCCCGTTGCTTTATGATGCGTGCGACCTTGGCTTCCCGTGAAGCCGCGATCGAACACGCGCGGCACATCGGCGGCGGGGATGCCGTCGCCATCGTCGCTTATCGACAGCTCAACGCAACCGTCCTTCGTGCCCGCGTTCTTCACCGTGCCCTCGAAACGGATGGACTCCGCACCGTATTTCGCAGAGTTCTCTAGAACCTGACCGATGATGAAATCGGTCCATTTCGCGTCGGCGAGTACTTCGAGCGCCTCGTCGATGACAAACTCGAGTGAGACCCCTGTACCGATGAGCGTGCGGGACCGTTGGCGGCATGCTTTGCGCACGAGGGCCGCAAGGTTGAGCTCCTCGATGGAGAAGTCCTCGCTCAACGTTGCCGAGCGAGCGTAGTATAACGCCTGTTCAACGCGTGATTCGATGCGATCGAGGTCGCCGCGCACCTCATTGATTTCAGGACCATGAAGGTTCGATAACGCCAGCTGCGCCGATGCGATGGGCGTTTTAGCCTCGTGGACCCACAGCTCGATATAGTTGCGGTACTCCTTCATGTCGTGAGATCGGGCGGCTAGCTCGTCGGAGGCGGCTTTGCCCTGCACAGCGAGCGCGCGGTAGGTGATGGAGCCTTCCAAAGTTCTCGGCTCGTCCAAAAGCGAAGAGAGATACCGCGCGTTTTCGGGCGAATTGCAGAACAGGTCCAACTGCTGGTAGAACTCACGATCGCGCAAAAACCCGACGGCAAGCACAATGCAGGCAAATAGAGCCTCACAGAGGGAAACGAGCGCAATTGCAGAGCCGTTTGAGCCGGTGACGGCCAGGATGCCCGCTACCACAGCCATCAGGGCAGCCATGCCGAGCGCAAACCCGAAACGCGAACGAAAATACGCCCAGAACGAGTACGCCCGCTCGGTGTAGCCACTGGCATGCAGCTCCGATTCGCGCGACAAACCGGCAGATGAATGCAGCACCGCCCTAAGCGCCGAATCGAGCGAAGGCGAACCAGAGGTCGGATCGCCTTCCGGGTCAGGCGGCAAATCAATCACGGTCTTATCCTGCACAGAACCGCTCATCGAACCACATAGCCCAAGCCGCGGCGGGTGGTGATGAAGTCATCAGGCACGTCGATAGATTGCAAGCTGCGGCGCAAACGATTCACGTTCACGGTAAGCGTATTGTCGTCGACAAACGCGTCGGTTTGCCACAGCTCGTCCATCAGTTCGCTACGCGAGATGATAGAACCTGCGTTTTCCATAAGAATGCGCAGGATCAGGAGCTCGTTGCGAGACAATTCCACCTTGTTGCTGCGATACGAGACTTCCGCCCGCACGGGATCGAGTGAGACACCACCGTGCTCAAGCTGCCTGCGCATCGGATCGGCGGACCCACTGCGAGCGAGCGCACGATCAATACGGGCAAGCAGCACAGCGGGACGATAGGGCTTCACCACGTAATCATCCGCACCAACACTCATGCTCATAACCTCGTCGAACTCGCTATCGGAAGAAGTAAGCACAATGATAGGAACGTTGCTTTCCTGGCGAATTGAACGACAGATCTCGTGGCCATACGCACCGGGAAGAGACAGATCGAGCAAAACGCAATCAGGGGAAGCGGCAAGGGCTTCGGCTGTAGCATTTTCGAATAACTCACAGCAAACGCATTCATGCCCCTTAAGCTGAAGCATGCGCACAAGGTTCTCTCGCAGAGACACATCGTCTTCAACAATGAACAAACGCGCCATCAATCCCCCTTTTTTCGCGTCGAACGAATAAACCGATGATAGCGTAACGAAAAGCAAGCCAGCATTTTGTTATCGGATCGTATTCGCTGCGCGATTGCGCTCCACCTCGGCCAAACAAGAGCACCCCAAGTAGGAGATACACGGCCCGAAAATAAGAAACGAGCGCTTACGCGCCCGTTTCATTCGGTTCACAAAAGCGGCTAATGCCTCAAATGCCCAATCGACCACGCAAGCCAACTGAGAACAAAAAAACACCGCACTGGAGACGATGGCGAAAGACACTCGCCCCGACAAACCCCGCTAAACAACGGGAACAGGCGTGCCCTGCCCCTCGATTTTCACCGAACCGTAGAAGGTGGCCTCAGGAAATACCTCGCGAATAGAGTGTTTTTCATCCAAGAATGGCAAATCGACAAATTCGCGCACCGAAGCAACCAGCTCGCTGCAATCAGGGAAATGACCCTTATCGTTCAATTCATTGGTGTCCTGCGCACGCCAATAGATGTCGTTTGCATCGGTAAGGTAGTAGGTGAGTTCACGCCACTGCATATATGCGCAGTGAGCCCCCATCAGGTAGTTCACCAATTCATCTGCATCCGCAAGCTGCAGCGCTTCGTCAGATTGCCTTCCCATATGTTCCTCCTTGTTTTCTAGGACGCATCCCTCTGCGCCCCTTTCCTATCAATTAGCGAATGCTCCGTCTAAGCATTCGCACCAATCCCTCAGTTCTTCTTCGCTGGGTCTTTACGACGAACACGCAGAATGTCTCGCAATTCCAGCTCAGAAGAAGCGGTAAACGCATAAAGAGCCATGGCCTTGCATGCCACTTCGGAAGGTACTTCCGCTCCGTCGTAGACTTCGGCCAAACTCTGAACCTTAATTGTTCGAATGGGCTTATGGGGGCTTAGAACCTCCAGTTCATCACCCTCGTAAAAGCGGTTACGGCACTTTGCCTTCACGCGCCATTGACCCTGCCCGTCTGCGACCGAGGAAACCACTTCCCCCACCCAATCGCAAAGCTGCACATAGATATCGTTGTCGGTGGTCTGCTCGGCATCACCATAGTAAAAGCCCGTTGAATAGGGTCGATGCGAGATGATCTCAAGCTCATGCTCCCACAGGGATGCTGGCTCGCCATCGAGCACATGACGATACGCATTCACCACCGTTGCCACATAGAATGCTTTCTTCACGCGGCCTTCGATTTTCACCGAAGAAACTCCCGCCGCAGCAAGGTCGTCAAGATGGGCGAGCATATTCAGGTCTTTGGAATTCAGCAGGTACGTGCCATCTTCACCCTCTTCTATACCGAAGCTCTGATCAGGGCGGGAAAGTTCCTTCAGCTCATATTCCCAACGACACGGCTGAACGCATTGCCCCTTGTTGGCGCGACGGCCGGTAAGGTAATCGCTGATAAGGCAGCGGCCCGAAATAGCCATGCACATGGCACCGTGCACAAACACCTCAATCTCCATATCGGCAGGAATGGCTTTGCGCATAGCGGCAATTTCTGCAACCGACATTTCGCGAGCGCATACCACGCGACGGGCGCCGAGCCGATACCACATAAGCGCAGCTTCGGCGTTTGATACCGATGCCTGCGTGGAAACGTGGATGGCAACTGAGGGTGCATGCTGCTGCACCACCGACATAACGCCCAAATCGCTCACAATAGCGGCATCGACTCCCGCAGCTTCCATGGCTTGAGCGTATTCGGGAAGAGCAGCCAGGTCTTCATCGTGGGCATAAGCGTTGCAGGTAACGTACACACGTGCGCCGGCACTGTGCGCCAATGCAACAGCACGAGGCAAATCTTCCAACGAGAAATTGCTGGCACGGGCGCGCAGGCCGAAGCGGTCGCATGCAAGATACACCGCGTCGGCCCCAAAGTGAAGCGCATATTCAAGCTGCTCCCACCCACCGGCGGGAGCGAGCAATTCTGGTTTGTTTACTTCGTTCTGCACGGGCATTTAGAACGTACGCGAGAACTTGTTGTTTCGGGCAGCGCGCTTCACAAATGCCAATGCCTCGGTAAGCGTAGCGAAGGGAACCTTGGTCTTTTCGGATTCGCCGCGACGCTTCACCTCGACCACGCCTTCCTTCACGCCGCGTTTGCCCACGACAACCTGAACGGGCCAGCCGATAAGGTCGGCATCGGCAAACTTGACGCCAGCGCGCTCGTCGCGGTCGTCCAGCACAACTTCGAGACCCTGTTCAGCGAGCTCCTTGGCAATGCGCTCGGCAACCGGGAATACCTCTTTGTCGCCCACGGTAAGGGGAATAACGCAAACATGCGCCGGCGCCACCGACATAGGCCAGATAATGCCGTCTTCGTCGTTGTGCTGTTCAACGATAGCCGCCAGCGTACGGGAAACACCCACGCCATAGCAGCCCATAAGGAAGTTCTGATCTACGCCATTTTCGTCCGAGTACACAGCGCCCATGGTCTTGGAGTACTTGTCGCCCAGCTGGAATACCTGGGAAACCTCGATGCCACGCGCGCCCTGCAGGGCAGCACCGCATTTCGGGCAGGAATCGCCGGGCATTACGAGCGAAAGGTCGGCCCACTCGTCTACCTGGAAATCCTCGCCGTGCTTGGCGCCCACGAAATGGAATCCGTCTTCATTTGCGCCCACAACCCAGCGCTCAATGCTCTTCAGGTTCACATCGCCGATAACCCTGATGCCCTCGGGGAGCCCCTTCGGACCAATGGAGCCCTTGTGAAGGCCTGCAGCTTCAAGCTCTTCGTCGGTAAGCAGGGTAAAGCCGTTTACCACACGCTCCGCCTTGATCTCGTTCAATTCGTGATCACCGGGGATGAAGAGAGCGAAAACAGCCCCCTCTACGTCCTTGCCCACCATGGCCTTAACCGTGGCAGCCTCTTCGACGCCAAGGAACTTCGCAAGGCTTTCGATAGAGGAAACGCCGGGGGTTTCAACCTTCTTGCATTCGGAAGCAGCGTACTCAACCGGATGAGCGTGGCACACGCCCGCTTCGTTGTTTGCCGCGTAATCGCAATCGGGACAATAGACCAAGTCGTCTTCGCCGGCTTCCGCCAAAGCATGGAACTCACACGTTACGCTGCCGCCGATCTGACCGCCATCAGCCACAACGGGACGGTAGTCAAGGCCGCAGCGCTCACAGATGCGACCGTAGGCATCGTACATTTCATCGTAGGTTTTCTGCAGGGATTCCTGGTTGGAGTGGAAGCTGTACGCATCCTTCATAATGAATTCGCGGCTACGAAGCAGGCCAAAGCGAGGGCGGATCTCGTCGCGGAACTTCGTCTGAATTTGATAGAGCGTCATAGGGAGCTGACGGTAGGAACGCAGTTCGCTGCGAACAATAGAGGTTACCAGCTCTTCATGGGTTGGTCCGAGGCAGAATCCACGACCATGGCGGTCTTCCAGTCGCATAAGCTCGGGGCCGTAATCATTCCAACGGCCCGATTCGTGCCACAGCTCACCAGGCTGCAGTGCCGGCATAAGAATCTCATGGGCGCCGATGGCATTCATTTCTTCACGCACAATATTCTCGATCTTGGTAAGAACGCGCATGCCCAGGGGCAGGAAGGTATACACACCGCCTGCAACCTTTCTGATCATGCCTGCGCGAACGAGCAAGCGATGGCTTGCGATCTCGGCATCGGCGGGGTCTTCTTTCAACGTGGGAGCATACTGCTGGCTCAAACGCATGATTTCCATTACAGGTTTCCTATCTCTTCCATAAGTACATCAACGATAGCGGCCTCTTCGACCTTGCGCAAGGTTTTGCCGTGGGCGAACACCACGCCAGACCCCTTTCCGCACGCAACGCCAATATCTGCGTCGGCTGCTTCACCGGGACCGTTCACCACGCATCCCATAACTGCTACCTGGATGGGGCGATGCACATCGCGCAAGCGCTTTTCCACTTCCTGGGCAATGGGGATCAGGTCAACCTGACAGCGACCGCAGGTAGGGCAGCTTACCAATTCAGGGTCTCGGCGGCGCAAACCCAGTGCGGAAAGAAGCGTCCAGCAGGCACGCACCTCTTCCGCGGGGTCGTCGGTTAAGGAGATACGCATGGTGTCTCCTATCCCCTGCTCCAAAAGAATGCCCAGACCACTCGCGGACTTGATAAGACCCTGGAACAAGGTACCTGCTTCAGTAACGCCAATATGCAACGGAACCTCAGGCATCCGCTGCGAGAGCAGGCGATACGTTGCCACCGTGGTAGGCACATCGTGCGCCTTGGCGGAAACCACCACGTCATAGAATTCTTGGCTATGGCAGAATTCCACGTAAGCAGTGGCCGATTCAACAAGCTTTTCGGGCAAGGTTAAGTCGCTGCGTTCCGCCAAAGCAGAATCGAGCGAGCCTGCATTCACCCCAATACGGATGGGAATGCCAGCTGCTTTGGCTGCTTGAAGCACCGGAACGGTAGCCTCCAGGCCGCCGATGTTGCCAGGGTTGATGCGCAGCTTTGCAGCACCGCGGCGAGCAGCTTCTATGGCCAACTCGGCACTGAAGTGGATGTCTGCGACAACTGGCAAAGGAGACTTTTCGCAGATCACCTCGAAGAAATCCAGATCAGCCTTGCGCGGAACGGCAATGCGCACCACCTCGCAGCCAGCTTCTTGCAGGCGGCTTATCTGATTCAGGTTCCCTTCCACATCGGCAAGGGGCAGATTAAGCATCGATTGCACCACGCAAGGAGCACCGCCGCCCAAAGCGACAGAACCTACCATAACCTGACGTGTTTTTGCGTTGGGAGTAGTATTCGCCATGTATTAGCTCCAATTCCCAAATATGAATCGTTGAACGTCCTGATTGACCATAACCAGGAAAAATCCGGTAAATAGCACGATACCTGCCGCGGACATATAGCCCAGGGCTCGAAGCGAGACCACTTTACGGGACACCTTCTGGAATACCTCCACCACAAAACGGCCGCCATCAAGCGGAGGGATGGGGAGCATGTTCATAAGGCCCAAAGACGCAGATATGATCGCCGTAAAGAACAAGAAATTCAAGAAGCCCGCGTCCAGGGCGCTTTTCGACATAACCGCGATGCCCACGACCGAAGTTGACTGAGAAACGGTTTGCGCTGCAGTTGCGGGATTGAACAATGCCGCTATCGCGCTTACCACCATGCCAAGGTACTTGAATCCCATCGCAATGGCTTCCCAGGGAGCCCAGGTGTAGTGGAACGTTTCGCCGGTTTGAGTGTTCTGAAGGTCGAGTCCCATGATGGAGTAGATGAAAATGAACACCAAGAACACCCAAAGCAGATTCATGAACGGACCCGCAAGCAAAATGGCGCAGCGCTTCCAGAACGGCAGCGTGCAATATTGCTGCGCCTTTTCCAGCTCAAAGAGCTCCTCGTTGCTGGAAATGGTGCGAGGCTGCCCTTCCTCGAAGCCGTTTTTGGCCGGCGTGCGGTACACATTGTGCTCGTCCTTGCGTCGGGGGCGCTTAAGCGAACCCCAATCGCACAACTCTTCAAGTAAATCGTAGGCTTCTTGATCGGTAAGGAACAAGTCGTGGGCAACGTCTTCCATATACACGGTGCCCTTACGATAGGCATAGCCCAGAACACGCTTCAGGTGAGGGCTGTTGCTAGGGGGAGCCATGCCGCAAACGCTCGCATAACCACCCAACGGCACTGCGGTAATACCGAAGCGCGTTTCTCCGCGAGTGAAGCCGATCGAGGGGCCAGGCAGACCGATCATGAATTCGCTTACGCGCACCCCGCATGCGCGCGCAGCAAGATAATGGCCACCTTCGTGGATGAATACAAGGAATCCCAAAAGAAGGGTTACCGTTATGAGCATGATGAGTATATCCATGATGCCCATTATATTTGAGCAACACGGCACGCCCGCTCCAATTCATACGAACTGCAGCCGTCCTGTCAGCTAACGTACAAACGAGCTAAAAAACAACGCTCCGTACGCGCCTTCCCGACGGTAAGTCATACGCGGCTTGATCTTCGTACCAAGCTCCTTTGCACTACCTTCCTTGCGCGAAGGCGGCAAAAACTGCTCATTTTGTACACTCGGCAGGGAAATCCAACATTTCTGACAAGATGTGCGTTTCCTGCCATACCTCGTCTGAAACCTTCATCATGCGCAACTATTTAAACGTGCGATTAGCGGGCAGATACCCATGCGCGTGCGCAGCTACGGGCCCACGCATCAACTTCCAGAAGCTGCTCAATGCTCATTACCTGCTGAACACCGCGCGCCTCGTGCTGCGACATAACAGCCTCAACACACTCGGCAATGCCCAGATATGGCAATTTCTCTTCAAGGAACGAAGCTACCGCAATTTCATTGGCGGCGTTCATAGCGCACGGCAAGGTGCCGCTCACCCTGCCCGCATGGCAAGCCAAGGCAAGGCAACGGAACGTATCCGTATCGGGCGCGGCAAAGTCGAGGGAACCCAACATGCGGAAATCGAGCGGCTCAACCGGAGCGTCCCATCGTTCGGGATAGCTAAGCGCGAACTGAATGGGGATCCGCATATCGGTAGTGCCGAGATGCGCTTTCACGCTTCCGTCGGTGAATTCGACCATGGAATGAATGGCGCTTTGCGGCTGAACCACAACCTCTATGCGGTCATACGGCATCTGGAACAGATGATGCGCCTCGATTACCTCAAGGCCTTTATTCATAAGGGTGGAAGAATCGATTGAGATCTTCTTGCCCATATTCCACGTGGGGTGCGCCAAAGCTTGAGCAGGAGTAATGTTCTCCAAGTCGGCGCGCTTCTTTCCACGGAACGGACCGCCCGATGCGGTAACCCACAACTTGCTTACCTCACGGGGGTCTTCGCCCAAAAGGCATTGATATATGGCACCATGCTCGGAATCGATGGGCATCAACATGCCAGGCTCGGTTGCCATGGGCATGATAAGGTTTCCACCCACTACCAGCGATTCTTTGTTTGCCAGAGCAAGAACCTTGCCCGCACGAAGCGTTTCATAGCTTGCCTGCAAGCCGGCAGCCCCCACCAGAGCGTTCACCACTACATCGGCTTCTTCAAGATGAACCATCTCGCGAACCGCATCAGGCCCAAAACCAATGCTGCCTTTCGCGCCAACAAAACCCGCAGCCTGCTCTTCCAGCTCTGCCACAACAGAAGAGCTGACAGCCGTTGGTGTGCCCAGTGCCAAATGGCCCACGTTGAATTCTTTGGCTTGAGCCAGCAGCTCAGCCCCACGCGTGCCTGCTGCCAAACCAACAATTTTCAAGCGGTCGGGATGGCGACGTGCTACATCGAGCGTCTGAACACCGATGGAGCCCGTTGAGCCCAAAACAACGACGCGTCGCTGAGTAGCGACGCGAACCTGAGGAGATACGTTAGATTGCATAAGGAATACAGCCTCCTAGAACAAGCATGATGGTACCCGTAAGGATCACCAGAAACTGCGAATCGCATCTATCGAGCAAACCACCATGGCCTGGCATGATGGTGCCTGAATCTTTGAAACCGGAATTGCGCTTGATGCGACTTTCCACCAAGTCGCCCAAAACACCCGAAAGACCATTTATCAGGCCGAACACCAAAGCCTGCGGGATAGACATGGTTACCCCGGGAATGAGTGTGAGCAGACACCAGAAACCCATGGCAACAACAAGGCCGGCGATAAACCCTTCCCAGCTTTTCTTCGGGGAGATATGAGGCGCAAGTTTATGCTTGCCGATTGCCGATCCGACCAGATAAGCAAAGGCATCGTTGCCCCAAACGCTGGCAAACAAGCCCAAAATCAAGACCGCACCCCAAAATTCGGGAAGCGATACACGCAGCAGCATGGCGCACGACATGATGACGCCCGTGTACACCGCACCAAACAGGCTTACCGCAACATCGCTGATTCGCGCGGGCTGCCAAAAAACATACCAAACAAGCAGGCTCAACACGAAGATGGCGAATACCACAACCACGCCGGATATGCCGGATACCCAAGTAGCAAGCGGGAATAAAGCGGCAGCGCAGATTCCCAAAAACTCATTGGGCAACTTGGCATCAGAGCGCAACATGTAATAAAACTCACCTGCGCAGATAGCGCTGAGCACCGAAAGGTATATTGCCGTAGATACCTCGGAAGCCCAAATGCACACCACCGTAAGAAGAATGTATACCGCACCTGTTGCAGTACGTACCATCAGGTTGCTGGGGTTCTTCACCTTTTCAGGCATCTTCGCTGCGGCAGCATTCTTCACTTTAGTGGAACGCTTTTCTTCACCAGGAAGCTCAATGGCGGGAAATTCCTCAACTTCCGTGGTGAGGCCCGGATGTGCCTGGGCATCCTCCCGGATAAACGGCTTACGCACACGCGTCTTCGTCATGCACTACACCGCCCCAAAGCGACGATCGCGCGACTGGAACTCAAGCAAGGCCTTCAGGAAATCGTATCTATTGAAGTCTGGCCACAGCACATCGGTGCATACGAACTCGGAATAGGCAATTTGCCACAAAAGGAAGTTGCTTATTCGCATTTCGCCCGAAGTGCGAATAAGCAAATCGGGGTCGGGAATATCGGCGGTATCGAGGCCCTGCTCGAATAGCTCTTCGGTAAGAACCAGCTCTTCGCCCTTTTCATGGGCGGTAATAGCAGCATCCGCATACGCCTGGGCCGCGTTCATCATTTCCTGACGCGAACCATAGTTCACCGCAACCACCAAGGTCATACCGTCATTATTGCGGGTTTTTTCCCACGCTGCGTCAAAAGCGTCGCGCGTTTCCCTGGGAAGCATTGAGAGATCGCCGATGGTGCGAACACGCACATGCTCCTCATGCAGCCCATCCACTTCCGCCAACATGGTTTTGGCGAACAGTTCCATCAGCCCGCTTACCTCTTCCTTCGGGCGCTTCCAGTTCTCTGTGGAAAACGAATAGATGGTGAGGTAATCTACGCCGCAATCGTTGGCGCAACGAATGGTTTCACGCACCGCTTCGATACCAGCCTTATGGCCACGAAGTCGATTTAACGCACGCTTTTTCGCCCAGCGCCCATTGCCGTCCATGATGACGGCAACATGACGGGGTATGCGGCTCTGATCAAGCGCTTTAGGATCTATCCCCATAGGCGGATCCGGGAATATGTACTCGAGTGGTTGCCTCATTCCGCTCCTCCTTGCAAACCCCGCAAATGCAAAACACGCCCGCCAGAAAGCCTGGCGGGCAGAATCTCAAAATAATCAAGGCGGCGAAAACGAACGAAAGCAATAGGATCAAGATTCGGCGCAAAAGCTGCCTTTTCCAGATGAATTCCTACCGCGTTATCGATAGCGCGCAGAGCGCATTCCCTGCCCTGTAGACGTCTTGCCCTCAGCAGAGTGGCAAAACTAGATGGACATCAACTCTTCTTCTTTTTTGGCAAGATGAGCATCGAGCTTAGCGATAGCGGCATCGGTAAGCTTCTGGATTTCAGCCTCGGCACGACGCTGCTCGTCTTCGGGAAGACCGTCGTTCTTTACAGCTTTCTCAACGGCAGTATTGGCATCGCGGCGAGCATTGCGTACGGCCACACGGCTTTCCTCGGCGTAGGTGCGGCACTCCTTTACGAATTCCTTACGACGTTCCTCGGTAAGGGGCGGGAAGGAAAGACGGATTACCGAACCATCGTTGTTAGGCATAACGCCCAGGTTTGCCTCCTGGATAGCGTGGTCGATACCACCAAGAGCCGACTTGTCCCACGGCTCAATAACGAGGGTGTGAGCATCGGGCGTTTTGATGGCCGCCATCTGGTTGATTGGGGTCGGAACGCCGTAGTAATCGGCCTTTACACGGTCGAGGATCATGGCGCTAGCACGGCCGGTGCGAACAGAGGCAAAGTTGGAAAGCAGCTGCTGTTCAGCGCTTGCCATACGCTCTGCCGCTTTATCCATGATTTCCTTGGTCATCTTGGGTCCTTCCCCTTTTGATTCGTATTGTTGCGGTGCCTGCGAATCAGGCACGGTGGAATTTGTTTTACGCGGTAACGGTGGTTCCGATGTTCTCGCCCTTCAGAATGCGCGAAATATTGCCAGGAACCATCAGGTCGAACACCAGGATAGGAAGCTTGTTGTCCATGCACAGAGAAGTTGCCGTGGAGTCCATGACGTGGAGTTCACGGGAAAGAACTTCAAGGTAGCTGATGGTTTCAAAGCGCTTAGCATCGGGGTTGGTTACCGGGTCGGCATCGTAGATACCATCAACCTTGGTAGCCTTCATCAGGCACTCAGCGTTGATTTCGCAAGCGCGCAGAGCTGCCGTGGTGTCGGTGGTGAAGTAGGGATTGCCCGTACCGGCTGCGAAAATCACAACGTAGCCCTTTTCGAGATGATGCACGGCGCGACGGCGGATGTAAGGTTCGGAAACCTGGCGCATCTCGATAGCGCTCATCACTCGAGTGGGAATGCCATGGCGCTCGAAAGCGTCTTGGAGGGCAAGTGCGTTCATGCACGTGGCAAGCATACCGATGTAGTCGGCCTGAGCACGATCCATGCCTTCTGCAGAGCCAGCAAGACCGCGGAAGATATTGCCGCCGCCAACGGTTACAGCAAGCTGAATTCCATCATCAACGATTTCCTTGATCTGAACAGCAAGTTCTTCAACGACCTTAGGATCGATGCCGTAGCCGGCTTCTCCCATCAATGCTTCACCGGAGAGCTTCAGGAGAACACGCTTGTACTTATAGTCAGATGCCATGGGCATTTCCTTTCATTGCCTGTATCTTTGCCATATTACCGTAAAACGCGCATAGCTTGTACGCACCCCATAAAAAAGGCCGCGACTTACGCCGCAGCCTTTCTTCGTCATGCGTGGATTGTTCTGCCTACAGCCCCGCATGCACAATATCGAGCACATGCGCCAGATCGACAATACCAACCTGCCCAGGGGCCGATGCCTGCGCAGCAGCACCAAATGTTGCCGAGCTGCCATACGACTCGCCGGCAAGACGGCTTACCACGCCCAAGCCTCCCATGCTCATGGTGATAAGCGGATGCTCAGTGTGGTTTTCGAACATTTCGCGCGTGGCGTCCATCAGCACAAGCACATCTTCGCGGCATTGCGGCATCAACGCGATCTTGAGGATATCGGCTCCCTGATCCTGCATCTTGCACAGACGTGCAACAATTTCTTCCTTGGGAGGAGTTTTCTCGAAATCGTGGTTCGAGGCGATCACGAATACCCCAGCTGCATGAGCCGCCGAAATGATGCGTTCCACCACTTCATCACCCATAAAAGCTTCAACATCAATCAGATCGACGATGCCGCTTTCGGCGAGCGCGATGTTGATGTTGGCATACACCTCGGGCTCCACGGGCTTTTCCCCACCCTCTTTCGCGGTGCGGAATGTCATGAGAATAGGTGTATCCTCGCCCACTGCGGCACGGAGCTTCTGCCCGCAATCAACGATCGAATCGATATCGTACGCTTCATCAAGAAAATCAATGCGCCATTCAAGCACATCCACTGGAAGCGTCTTCGCAAACTGCGCCTGCTCGATCATTCCCGCAGCATCAAAGCCGCATAGAGAGGTCATGATCTTCGGACGACCCTCGCCGAAAACCACTCCGCGTGCATTTACTGTTTTCATGCCTGAGCTCCTTACCTATTGACTACTCGCTGTAGTCGATCCCCAGCGTTTCCTTCATATGCTCAATCGGCATTGGCTTGCCTGTCCACAATTCGAAGGCAGCAGAACCCTGGAAGAGCATCATACCCAAGCCGTTCATCGTTCTACAGCCCGCTTCTTTCGCCATTTCGCGAAGCTTGGTAAGGCGAGGTGCATAGATGATGTCCACTACGTTCAATTCTGGATGGAAATAGGATTTGTCAGGCACCACCGATTGGCCTTCGAGTGGCTTCATGCCTACACCCGTAGCGTTCACGAACAGGTAGCTGTCGTCCATTTCCTCTTTCAGCTTCTGCAGATCTGCCAAATCGTAGAGAGTTGCCTTGCAGCCGGTCTGCGAATTGATCTTCTGCACCGTTTCTTCTCCGCGGTGGTAGAAATCATCCTTGCGGTTGAAGATGCTGATCTCTGATACTCCATCAAGCGCTGCTTGGATTTGAATTGCCGTACCAGCACCGCCGCAACCAACGATAGTCATCTTCTTGCCAATTGGGTTTATGCCGTTATCGGCGGCTGCCTGCATAAAGCCCACGCCATCAGTAATGGTTCCTGTCAAATGCCCGTTATCGTTCACTACCGTGTTTACCGCACCGCACATCTTAGCTGCGGGTGTGAGCTCATCGAGATACTCCCCTACCAGTGTTTTGTTAGGCATGGAAATGTTTGAGCCACGCATCTTAAGCGTTCGAATTGCCTGCACGCCCGCTTCAATTTCATCGGCGCCAATCTCAAACGCAAGATAGGCGTAGTCGCAGCCGAGTTCCGCAAACGCTTCGTTGTGCATGGCGGGCGAAGCGGAATGACGGATTGGATACGCCATCAAGCCAATGAGTTCGGTATGGCCGGTTATTCTTTCGGACATATGATCCCCTTCCTCAGATAAGAGCGCGCATGACGTGCCGCTCCCATAAAAAAACTCCCTGAACCACAGCATAACGCCTAATTGTTCAGGGAGTTTTAGCAATTTGTTATAAGGAAATACGTTTTATGAATCGGAGCCAAGCGTTACCGAAACGGTATTCTCTTGGCCATTCCGATTGAAGGTCACCTGCACGTTATCGCCCGCACTGTGCGAACGTACCGCCAGCACCAAATCGGAAGAAGAGGAAATGGAGGAATCGCCCAGTTTCGTGATGATGTCGCCTTCCTGGATGCCGGCATTAGCAGCGGAAGAACCAGCGGCAACGCTCGTCACATAGGCGCCCGATTCAACTGGCAGGTTGTACCGTTTTGCCAGCTGGCTGTTGACCGTGGTACCGGTAATGCCGAGCTGTGCATGGGAAGGGGTTTTTCCATCGATGATCTGCTGAGCAATGTTCATTGCGTAATCGACGGGAATCGCAAAACCAACGCCCGAGCTGGAACCGGAAGAAGAGGCGATAAGCGTGTTAACGCCGATGAGCTTACCGTCCTTATCGACCAAAGCACCACCGGAATTGCCTGGGTTGATAGCGGCATCGGTCTGGATCATGTTAGTGTAAACAGCGCTTGAACCACTGCTGGAATCGTTCAGGGCAGACGTGGTACGGCTAGTGGCAGAAACGATGCCAGTAGAAACGGACTGTTCAAGACCGAAGGGGCTGCCCACTGCCATCACCCATTCACCCACAGTAAGATCGGAGGAGGAGCCGATCTCAATGGCAGTAAGGCCGCTTGCGTCAATCTTCAGAACCGCCAAATCGCTCGATTCATCGGTGCCCACCACTTGGGCAATGTACTCTTCGCCGCCAGCGTTCACCTTCAGCTGATCAGCACCTTCGATAACGTGGTAGTTGGTCAAAATATAGCCATCGGAAGACAGGATAATACCTGAGCCAAGGGAAGATTCCTCAAGCTCGTCGCTTGTCTGCCCCATCATGCCCATCATGGTTTGACTGGGCTGTTTGGTATACACGTCGATGTTAACTACCGAAGGAAGGCATTTTTGGGAAACCGCTTCAGCAAGCGTTGTATCTTCCCCGCTTACCGTGATGTTCGTCCCCGAGCCACTGCCCCCCAGCACCGTGGAAGAACTGGGATGAATGAAGGAATAAACGCCCAATACCAGCGCACAGGCCACTGCGGCGCCGCCAAAAGCAACGAGGAACGTCTTCAAGAGAGAAGGTGCCTTCTTCGTTGCCGTATCGGTTTGCTGAGGGGTTGCACCCTGGTTTCCCCATCCATTGGGGGGAATGGGCGACCCAGAGGAATTACCTTGGTCGTTCATGCGATTCTCCTTGATTCAACAAATAGGTTCCGCGCTATGCGGAGCAGCTTACATGACCCAGAATAAAAACAAACGGAAGGCAAGATGGAACCTACCTTCCGTTTGTTGACGTTATGACACCTTTTCAACAAAGCGCCTTTATTTAGCTTCCCGCTCTAGTTGCCAGAATTGCCCTGAGTGCTCCCGCTTTTCGTGCTGGAGCTGGTCGAACCCGAGGTTGAGCCCGAAGAGCTCGAGCTTGATGAGCTGGAGCTGCTCGACGAACCAGTGGTGCTGGAAGAGCTGGCGTTGGAAGAATCGGATGCACTGGTCGAAGTAGCGTCTTCGCTGTCAGATTCGCTCTTTGTGGACTGGATAACCTTCAGCGCGGAGATATCAGCCTGATCGCCCAACCACTTCTTCTGGATAACGCTGATTACGCCACCGTTCTTCAAAGAGCTCAACGCCTCAGACACGGCTTTCTGCAGTTCCACATTGGTGGTGGGTGCAGCAATGCAGGAGGAAGAAGGATCTTGAAGCAGCGCTACCGGATAAGCCTCAACCGAAGAGGAGTGGACCACATAGGCACCGATGGTACTATCGGCGGCCACATAATTCACCGAACCAGTCTGCAATGATTCGAAGGCGCCCTGAAGATCGGTGCTGTTGCGCAGGCAGCTTTCACCATAGTGGTCGGTCACTTCCCATGCGCTCATGGAAGAAGACTGAGCTGCTACGGAGAATGAGCCGGACTGGGTGGGAGCCGTAGCGTTCTGGGTAAGCGAGAACAAGGCAACAGCAGAGCTCATGTACGAATCGGACATCCAGTATGCGGAATTCGACTTCGTAACGCCCATGACAATGTCGACGTTGTCCTTGGCAAAGGCGGTATCTACCGAAGATCCAACATCCACCAATTCAAGCTTAAGGCCCAGTTCGTCGGCAAGGGCAGCCGCGATATCGACATCGATGCCAACAATGCTGCCGGATGATTCTGCAGCATAGGGGGCATTGGATGCGTTTACGCCCACGCGCAACGTGCCGGAAGACTTAAGGGCAGAATTGCTAATCGTCTGCTCCTTCGCCTGGGGCGTGTAATTGTTCGACGTGCAGCCGCATAAAGCCACCGCCATGGACAGCGCCGCCACCAACGTGACAACGAGAATCGATGCGCGTTTCATCGAGACTTCCCTCCTTGGTACCAATACTAACGCTCTTCCAGCTGACCTGGTCTTTGACCCCACACTCGCATACTGGAACCAAGCCCGCAAAGCGGACATCGCCCTCTCGTTCGTGCAACCCTATGTTGCATTAAAACCCGAACGGTACGTCTTACCTCTAGGATGCGCCATGCTCGTTTCGGAAAACCGATAACTTACGTGGATCCTTTTGACCGCATCTGCCTTGGACTAGGAAAAACCGCAACCACAGACCTGGATAGAGCATTCCTAGTCTAGCAGAACAGGCAACCTGATCGACTCCTTGCGCATGCTTTTCCCATATCCTTCGCATTTGTTTCGCACTTCCCGATCATAGTCTTTACCGGAATCGGAGGATAACCCCATGCACCAAGTTCGACAGCGGGGGTTGGCGACAGCCCCGCCCCGCATCGCCAAAGCCGGTAACCGAAAGCAGCGTCAGAAAGAAGGATGAAGTGCTCGCGGAAGTCAAAGGCTCGTTAAAGCTCCTTCAACTTGGACTCTCGGAAGCCGTTTGGCAAACCAGGTGCGTTATCTGCGATGTTCCCGGAGTGGCGCTTTGCGACAAATGCTCGCGGGAGCTGCCTTACTTAGACCAGCTTTCGTCATGCCCGACATGCGGGGCACCTTGGGGGCACGGAATCTGCTGCGAATGCAACCAACAAACCCTGCATTGGAAAGGATTGGCGCACTTCCCCCTCGACGGCTGCGTTTCTGTAGTATTGCTCTCGCCCGAAACAAAGCGCATTGTTACCGTCTTCAAAGATCGAGGAGAGCAACAGCTTTCGGGGATAATCGCTCGCCATATGGCGAATGTTCTTCCTCCCTCCTGGCAAGCAGGAGCAGCGCTCGTCCCCATACCCGCACGCATCAACGCTGTCCGCGAACGCGGCTTCGATCACGTTTCGCTTATCGGCGCCGAGCTGTCGCGCATGACCGGCATGCCTCTAACCCCTCTCCTCCGAGCAAGACCTCGCCGCGACCAACGCAACCTTGACGCAAAGCAAAGACTTGCCAACATGGTTGGGTCGTTCGATCTCGAACCAAACGCAGCCCTTCCCTACAGGAGCGCTCTCAAAACACGCTTGGGCATCAGTCCCCGCATCATATTGATCGACGATGTGTTCACAACGGGAGCAACCCTCTTCACCGCAGGAAACACCCTACGGGCAGCAGGCGCGAAAGAAATCTATGCAGTAACGTTCATCAGGGCATAGACCACTGCGAATCGAACCAAAACAAAGGCAGCCAGACGCTTTCGTCTGGCTGCCTCGAATCGGTTAGACCCGAAAAGGGCTTGTAGCGCTAAACAACGCTGCCCACGCAGATCGCCCTTTAGATGCGATCGGCGTCTTTGGCGTTGGCTTGAGCAAATTCCTGGACGTCAACCGAGATGCTGTGCTGGATGGGCTTCCAAGAAGCCTTCTTTACCAAGGCAACCAGCGCAATGGGAATATAGGTGATCATGAACAGCGGGAAGGTGAACATGTAGAAGATCTTTTTACGGGCAGGCGCATGGATGTTGTCCCATTCGGTGAACGTAGTAAGTGCGCCGAACATGAACATGAAAAGCGTAAAGTTGAAGAGGCAGAAGAAAATTGAGGAAAGCGAAGAGGTAATCATAACGCCCGTTGACATTACGCCAGTAACGCCCAACACGGCGATGATCGCGTTGAAGGCAATGGTAATAATAGTGAGCAACATGGCAGGACAAATGGTCATCAGCATGTCGTAGCATGCGAAGCGAGAACCCTTGGGGTTGGTGAAAATGCCTTTGACCAGCTTTCCACCATACCCAAAGAACACCTGGTAGAAACCCTTTGCCCAACGGAAACGCTGGTTCCACGAATCGCGGAACGTCAACGGCTGTTCATCATAGAGCATGGCCGTAGGGGTATAGGAAATACGACGACCACGAACGATGGAGGCAGTGGAGAATTCGATATCCTCGGTGAGCATATGGTACTTCCAGCCACCCATCTCATCGATGATCTTCGCGCTGATGAAAAAGCCCGTGCCCGAAACAGCGCAGCTGGTTCCCAAGGTAAGACGAGCCTGGGAAAGATATTTCGCCTCGCGCATGAACCATACGGCATAGCCTGCGGTAATCCAGTTGGAACCGTAATTCTTCGAGTTGCGGTAACTGGTCGAGGCAACTGCGCCGTTGTCGAAAGTCTTGTTCATTTCACGGAAGTAGTTCACGTCAAGCACATTGTCGGCATCGAACACGAAGTATGCCTCGTATTCATTTTCGCTGTAGTGCTGGCGGATGCAGGAAAAACCGTAATCAAGGGCGTAACCCTTACCGATATGCTCCTTGTTGAAACGGGGGAACACGATGGCGCCAGCTTCTTGGGCAACGGCGGCGGTATTATCGGTGCAGTTATCGGCGACAACAAAGATATCAATGAGCTCTTGCGGGTAGTTCTGCACGCGAATGCTGTGAATAAGGTCGCCAATAACAGCATTTTCGTTTCGGGCGGCAACGATAACCGCATAGCGATGATTCTTCTTCGCTGTCAGTTGCGGCGGTTTCTTCGTAAGCGTTACGAATACATAGAAAATCTGATACACGTAGCAAACAGAGAACACGAGAAAGACGCAGAAGTTAAAGATGTCCACAAACGAGAGGGACGAAAAAAACTGGTCTAGCACCAATGCTCCTTTTCCAATGTTCGCGAACGAAAACTGCGAACCCCAATAAAGCCAAAACCGTACCGTTTTGGCGCATGACAACCTACACCCGTAGGCGTTTTCTTGCTTTCGGGATTATAGACGCTTTTCGAGCAAGCTGACGCATGCTCATCCCCCAACCCATCAAAACGCATCTATTGGGCCATTTTCCCTTCACATCATCACGCCTCCTGCATATCACCTTCACAAATCAGCGGAATATAATGAAGATCAGGAGGGTCAACGTAACGAGGAGGATGTTATGCCCGTTTTCAACAACCGCACACCACAGTACGCAGAGCAGGTGGAAGGCGGTATCGGAAGGATGCAGCGCGACCGCCTGCTTGAAGGGGATCAGCTTGGTGGAATCTGCAGCTATGTTGCGCAGATCTCGCTTGAACCGGGCTGTTCGATCGGCATCCACCAGCACGTAGGCGATTCGGAAATGTACTTCATCACTGCAGGTACTGCTACGTACACCGAAAATGACGTCGAATACCACGTCGAAAAGGGCGATGTGCTCTACTGCCCCGACGGAAGTTTCCATGGCATTTTGAACTCCGGCAACGATACGTTGAGCTTTGTTGCCGTTATCCAAAAGAGCGAATAGCGATTTAGCTACCGCTACCCGGCAATGCAACTGCATCTATAATAGAAACAGCCCATTCGAGCCCCACATGGCTATTCCATGTCGGGGCTCTGCTTTATCCGTTAAGGAGCACCTATGACTTTTGACGAACTTGACGAACAGCAAACCAAGGCAGCGCTTTACGTGTTGGAACTTGCCGACATCGAACCCACTCGAGAAAACGCCCGTCTCTACCTTGCCTGGGACGTCCTTTCGTTCACCGAGGATGCGCAAGGACGCTACTGCTGGTATATGGACGACGAAGGCAACGAGGCATGCATCAAAGTGGACAGCCTGGAAATCATCGAAACTTCCGAATACGAATAGCTTGTCAACGC
Source organism: uncultured Eggerthella sp. (assembly GCA_900547965.1). Taxonomy (GTDB): domain Bacteria; phylum Actinomycetota; class Coriobacteriia; order Coriobacteriales; family Eggerthellaceae; genus Anaerotardibacter. The sequence continues at coordinate 23,998 of URJE01000007.1, forward strand.
ACAGGGCGGCATCGGTCCAAGGAAGACAAAGCTGAGGGCTCAAGTAATATTGGCAGAAGCGTGTCTCGGCACAATTTGACCCATGTGGCCATTCTGGGGCCCCTATTTTGGGACCCCCATTCTGGGATCTTAAAAACAAAAAGTCAGTCCACATTGCAACTTTTTTGCGGTTGCGGACTGTCGCATTACCCTCAATCTCAAATATCGGCGTAAAAGCGCAGGTAATCGGTCGTGCAACAACTCGTTTCCGCTTTACGGGAACAAAAAGAGTCCGCAATCGCAAAAAAGTTGCAAAGATACCTGAATTTTTGTTTTTGCAACAGGCAAATCACCGAGACAAAGCAGATCCGCGAAAACTATCCAACGAAGACCGAGTGGAGGCTAAACGCGGAGCTAAAGGGAGCTGCCATCCATCTGGGCCCCGCCCATCTGGGACGCCTGCCAGCTAACACTCACATAGCACCCACAGGGCAAAATGGGCTTAAGAAACAAAAGGCCACCGAGGAAAACCCTCGGTGGCCTGTGCTTTTAATGGTGCCGGCAACAGGAATCGAACCCGCAACCCACTGATTACAAATCAGTTGCGCTACCGTTGCGCCATGCCGGCAAACCGTTTGCCAATTATGCCATAAGTTAAGCCATCATCACGGAAAACGCACCAAATAGGTTGAGCGGTTGCTCAGAGCGGCAAACGTCAAGAACAGCTACCGCACACCTTCACCATTGAAATCGGGAACGAAGCTTTCCTGAGCAGCATCGCCCTGCTGCCAGAAGTAGTCTTCTATCCCAAGCGAATCCGCATAATCAAGCACCGCTTCGTACTCTTCTTCGGTTACCCGACCGGCAAGGCCGTAGCGCTCAAGCCCTGAAGCTAAAGGCGTGTACTGGCTCATGATGCTCAATCGAACACTGCCACCAAAGCGTTCATGCAGCGTAACGAGCGCGCGTTTCGATTCCTCAACCCTGCCAGGAAGAACCAAATGACGGACAATAACCCCTTTAAGAAGCATCCCTTCGTCGTCTTCCTCCCATACGGGAACCTGAGCGACCATTTCCTCGATAGCAGCCAGTGCTATTTCGGGATAACGGGGAGCATGCGAAAGCTTCCCCGCCTCGAGAGCAGACGCGTACTTGAAATCAGCGAGATACACATCCACCTTTCCCCTCATAAGGCGCAGCGCCTCGAGCGAATCGAAGCTTGAGGTGTTGTATACCACGGGGATAGTAAGCGCTCGCGAATCCCGCAACTCGCCCAAAGCGGCAGCGATGCTAGGCGTATAGTGCGTTGGCGTAACCAAGTTGATGTTTGCCGCATGCTCTTCGTTCTGCAAACGGAGCAGCATCTTTTTAAACTGCTGCAGGCTTATCTGGATCCCGGAGCCAGACACCAATTCCTTGTTTTGGCAATACACGCATTGAAGAGGGCAATGCGAGAAGAACACGGCACCGCTGCCTTTGTCCCCCACCAAACAGGGTTCTTCCCACCAATGCAGAGCAGCACGCCCCAGACGCAGAACGTCAGATGCCCCACAAACACCGCGCTCTCCTTCTTCGCGGTTCACGCCGCATTGCCGAGGACATAAACCGCACGCAGAATAAGGGGACCCCGCGCGGGATCCCCTTGAATCAAAGGCGCTGTTCACCGATTCGCCCACAAGCTCACCGAATTAGTGATGATGCTTGCCGCAGCATTCATGCTCCTCGTGGGGATCATGGCCGCATTCGCACTCGTGGTCTTCGTCGTCTTCGCAGCCACAATCGCAGCCTTCGAAGGCACCTTCGGCGCGGGACCAGTCAAGTCCGTAGCGATTGGTGGTTTCTTCATCGGCGAATACCAGCTTCAAGCCAGCAGGGTTCAAGTCGATGCCGCCCACCAAAGCAAGCAGCTCCATAAGGCGGTAACACGCTTCTGCCTGAGGAAGAATCATGTCCTCATCTTCCAAGGAAGCAAGGGCAGCCGTTGCTTCCCCCATCAGATGCTCGATAGTAAACGATGCATCGTACTCTTCATCGAGCAAAGCCTGAGCGAAAGCTTCCTGGACAGGAGAAATGCTATTCATGTCATGCATGAAGTCGATAACGTCCTCCACCATCACGTTTACGTCACTGCCGACGTTTGCAAGAGCGACCTGCGCCTCGACCGCACCAACCAAGGTTGCGCAACGCTGCAACGTAAGGGCAACCTTGGCCTTCTGGCCAGCTCCCGCATGACCCATCCACATTACGCGATGAGCGATAGCATCAAGCAGGGGCTTTGCAGTTTTGTAGTCAGCGTCTTCGCGACAGCCAGCAACAATGCCCAGGTTTTCACGACTAACGAACGCCTCTTCGCACACCATGTCGCTTACCACCAAGGGAGCATCGATAGCCGCATGGCCGTTCACGCAGGCGACGGCATCAAGCTCGCAAGCAAACGAAACGGTAGAAGGGCTCAGGTCGACCAAGATGGCGCCCTCCTTAGAGCCGCGAAGCAAGCCCTCCGTATCGTAGTACAGATCTTCCAAGGCAGAAGTATTGGTGCAGTACGTAAACACTACATCGGCATTAGAGAGATCAGTTGCCGAATAACCCGCCGCTTCAAGCAAGCCGCTTACGCCAGCGCCCACGCGCTCGTCGCCGGCAAATGCAAATGTCAAATCCTGAGTGCCCATATGCACATCCTTTCTAAGTTATCGAATAGCCCACTTGGCAATTCGGGAACACATATCCCGCAAACAGCCCCACGATGCGCAGGAGTTTCAAAAAAACGGGCTCAGATAGCTACTGTTTCTTTCCGCGAACCTTGTTCGCAATGCGATCGGCCATCGAAATATCTGCGCGGCAATCTTGCCCCAGAACACAATAGCGATCATCCCAGGGCCTACATGGCTACCGATAACCGGACCGATGCTCGTTTCCAAGAACATGATCGAATCATCGTCCTTGGAAATCAGGTTCATCAAGCGCTCGGCGTCTTTAGGACAGTCGGCGTTGCCGATAACCACATTCTGACCCGGAGCATCGGAGCTGCGTCGTTTCATATAGTATTCATGCAAAGCCCGAATACCCTTTTTGCGACCACGGGCAACCCCCGTAAGCGCCAGCTTCCCATCGGCATCAATGCCCAAAAGAGGCTTCACATCAAGTTTGGAGCCCGCATAGGCAACCGACGATGGAATACGACCGCCCCGTCGCAGCGCCTCCAAATCATCCACCATGAACTGGCGATCCACAAAATAACGCGCCTCTTCAGCCCATGCCACCATTTCATCGGCGGTCAGCCCCTTTTCGCGCTGGCGCAATGCCTCGTACACCAAGAATGCCTCGGCGATGGATGCCAGTTTGGTGTCCACCATGCGAACATCGAGGTCTGGAATTTCCCGCTTTACCTGATCGAGGAAAACGCATGCCGTGTCGAAGGTTCCCGAAAGGCCGCTTGAAAAACTCAAATACACGGCAGGTTTTCCCTGCTCGTGAGCCCATTCGAACGCTTCTCGAAGTGCGGGCATAGGAATTTGGGCAGTATGAGGCTCCGAGCCGTTGCGCATCGATTCGTAGAATTCATGCGCTGTGCGCGAGCGATACAGATCATCGAGATGTTCGCCCTCATCATCGATATAAGGGAATTTGAGCAGATACACGCCCTCGCGGTCTACCACCTCGTAGGGCAAATCGCAGCACGAATCGATGATAAGGTTGCATTTAATATCCATTACGGTTGCCTCTCACAACAGGGGTTTCACTAGTTGGCCACAGCAAGGCTGCTCAAATCACCCGTGATCTTGCCTTCAAGGGGCTTGTTGCAAATATACGAAATGCCCACAGCAGGACCCACATGCAGCCCAACAACCGGGCTTACAGGAATCACGCGAACTTCCCGCTTAAGGAAGGGCTCGAAGAATTCCTTCGCCCACTCTACCGCAGGAGTTTTGTCTCCGATGTAATGCACCACCAAGTCCTTCAAACCACCGCAGGTCTCAATATCGTGCTCTAAGATTTCCTGGATCTTGGTAAGGGCCTTCTTGCGGGTTCGGACCTTCGCCATAGGCTCGGGCGTACCGTCAACCACCGTCAAAACAGGCGCCAACTTGACGAGGTTGCCCAAAAGCGCCGCAGCGCCACCAATGCGACCACCCTTCTTCAAGAAGGTAAGCGATTCGGGCGTGAACAGAAAACGCGTACTCTTGATAGCCTCAAGAACCGTCTGGGCAGCCTCAGCAAGCGTTTTGCCTTCCCTCACCGCGCGAGCGCCCTCCAAAACGGGAAACGCTTCGTCAAAACCGCAGGACGAAGAATCGATCATGCAATACTTGAAGTTGATATTGCGCGATTCTACAGAACGAGCAGCGCGCAACACGCCATCGAAGGCGCCGGAAAGACCCGTAGAAATCCAGATGCCCAGGACCTCATGACCCGCCTTTGCAAACGATTCGAACAACTCTTCCAACACGCTTTGTGAAGGCTGGCTTGAAGTTGGAGGATTGTCGGCCATGTCGTAGATGCGCGTATAGAAATCATCGAGATCCATCGTGGCATCGACATGCTCGTGCCCATTTTCGTTTAGAAACAAGGACACTACTTCGATGTTCTCTTCTTCGATCAATTCCTTAGGCAACGAGGCTACGGAGTCGGTAACGACTTTGATCATTCGGCATGGCTCCTTTCGCAAAAGCAACGCGCTAAAGCGCAGCCGCCTTATCGCAGCTAGGCTAAGCACCTGCTGACTATTTCCGGGCCGCCCCAGCAACAGACAAGTTGCGGGGGCGAGACGATATCAAGCGCTATCAGGATTTTACGAAAGTCCCAAAAGACGCGACACCAGATCGCGTCGGCGATAGAACAGAGAGTATTCCAAACCGACTGGATAAGAATGCGGGTTGACAATGCGTTTCTGGCTTTCGTCAAGCAAAGCAAGCTGTTCCCGGCAACGATCTCGTGCAACCATAGCGTCACGCGCCTCGGCATCGAGCACGACCTTGCCTGCACGGGCAAGCGGCTTGAGAAGCGTTTCGTAACGAAGACCAGAAAGATCTTTTTGGCGCAACTCGTCTGCAGGGTCAACAATGCGTTCGCTCGAAACAGGATACAGAACATCAAAAACCATGTCCCCCGCAATAGTTCCCGATTCGTGGAAATATCGACGAACATCAAGGATTCCGGGAACAGTTTGCTTGGAACTCTGCCCCGTAACTTTGACGCAGGGTTCCCATTCGCCGCCCTTCATACGCTTTGCCGCCAGCTTGTATACACCGCCAAGCGCTGGCTGATCGTAAGCAGTAACCAACTTAGTACCCACGCCCCAGGAAGCAACTTTGGCGCCCGAATCACGGATAGACTTGATGGCGAACTCATCCAAATCATTCGAAAGAACCACGCCGGTATCAGTAAGGCCCGCCTCATCGAGCATGGCACGAGCTTGCTTGGCATTCCACGCCAAATCGCCCGAGTCGATGCGGATGCCTGCCAGGTGCTCGCCGCGGGCTTTCATTTCAAGACCTACGGTAATGGCGTTTTTCATGCCCTGCGCAACATCGTAGGTATCTACAAGCAATACGCAGTTCGTGGGAAATTCTTTGGCATATGCACGAAATGCCTCGAGCTCGTCGTCGAACGCCATAACCCACGCATGCGCATGGGTGCCGGAAACCGGCAAACCGTACTCACGACCGGCAAGCACGTTGGAAGTAGAAGCGCAGCCGCCCACAATGCATGCGCGGGAAGCGCGCATGCCGCCCGATTCGCCCTGAGCTCGGCGTAAACCGAATTCTGCCACAGGGGTTTCAGCGGCAAGGCAAACACGCGCTGCCTTAGTCGCAGCAAGCGTTTCAAAATTCACGCAGTTCAGAAGCTGCGTTTCCAGAAGCTGGCACTGAACGATGGGGCCGGTTACGCGAACGATAGGATCATTCGGAAACACCACCGTGCCTTCACGTACGGCATCGATCTCGACGGTCAGCTCAAGCGTGCGCAGATACTCAAGAAAGTCAGGATTAAACAACTTCCCGCCACCTGGCGCATCGATAGAAGCAAGATACTCTACGCTTTCGTCAGAGAACGAGAAGTTTTCCACCACTTCGGCGATATGGTCCATGCCGCTGGCGATAGCGTATCCGCCCTTAAACGGCGGTTCACGGAAGAAGATGTGGAAGCATCCCTCTTCTTCAAGCTTTCCGCAGGCCCAGTAGCCCTGGGCCATGGTTATCTGATACAGATCCGTTAAAAGAGCATAGTCATCATTGTTGTTCATTCGTGCTGCCTTCCCCCTGAGCCTTACGACGACGGCGGCGGGGCTTGCGATGGGCTACTTCGCCCTGCTTGCCGGCGTTCGAACCGTTGGCCGTATGCTCCCCTTGTTGCTTTCGAGGTGCGTTGCGCACACCCGAAGATTTACGGCCGGGACGCTTTGCACCCTGGTCGGAATTGTTTTTCTTATGCTCATCACTGCGCTGGCCCTGCTGACCTTGCTTGCCCTGCTGCTGAGACTTGCTTCCCTTGCCTGAGCCACGGCGCGAACGGCGTGATTGGGCCTCGCTCTTTTTCTGGGAGGCGGACTTTTTCTGTTCCTGCGAGGCTTCGCCCTTGCTGGCAGACTGGCCTTCGGCGCTCGATGAGCGGCTACGGCGGCGGCGGGGCTTGCGATGAGCGTCTTCCTTTTCGCGCTCGCTCTTGCGGGATTTACGCGATTCGTTATCGGCGAGTTTTTCGTTGCCGCTAAACGAGGTAACTTCAAAAGTAGTGGTGCCAAACACATCAAGGGGATCGGGAGAAGCATACTTCTCGAACACTTCCTCGGATACACCGGTGGGACGCTTTCCTTCGCCGTTGTATTCCATTTCAGCAAGAGGAACTTTAATGGACTTGCCGTCTTCCAGCTGAAGAGTGACACGTTCCAGCGGAACGTTGATTTCCGTTACGCGGGCAACGCCACCAGGCACCTCGACCTTTGCGCCATGCTTAGGAGCGCGGGAATTAACCTCTTTATAGGTTTCGTATTCATAGCGCAGGCAGCACATGAGCCTGCCGCAGCACCCCGATATCTTTTGGGGGTTGAGCGACAGATTCTGTTCCTTGGCCATGCGAATAGAAACAGGAGAGAACTCTCCGCCCAAACGCTTGCAGCAAAGCTCCTGGCCGCAATGGCCCAAGCCGCCCACCAAACGAGCCCCATCGCGCACGCCAATCTGACGCATGTCTACACGCACATGGAAATGACCGGCCAATTTTCGCACCAAATCGCGAAAATCTACGCGCTCCTCAGCCTCGAAATAGAAGACTGCCTTGTCGCCGTCGAACAAGAACTCCACCATAACGGGGCGCATTTGGTCGCTTGCATCTTCAGCAAACTCCTTGAACACAACCAGCGCCTCTTCGCCCTGCTGGGCCAATTCGTCTGCTCGCTGGACGTCTTCTTCCGTCGCAATGCGAATAACCGGTTTCAACGGCGACTTCAAACCGGCGATAAGCTCATCGCTTACCTCCATGATATCGGCCGTTGCCGTACCGAATTCGGTTCCGCGCTCCGTTTTAACAATTACGTGGTCGTTGGCCTTAACGTCTATGTCGCCCGGGTCGAACCAAAGAACCTTGGTTCCCGCCTGCATCTTAATAGGTGTTACCCGAACCATGTAGAACCTCTCTTATCGTGAACAGAAGCGTGTCCAAGCACGTTTCTGGAGAAACATTATAACTAAGCGCTTCGTCGGTCTTGTACGCTTCGCGCAATGCGCGCATCAGACCCTCAACGTTTACCCGGGCTGCCGCCGCTTCTACGGCAGAGCGCTGGTCGATGTTCACCATCAGCTCGGGAGTACCCGAAACCACCATGAGGACATCGCGCAACCATGAGCGGATAATTGCCGTCATCTGTTTGAGCGAAGTGCGCGTTGCCTGGGTAAGGGCACGTTTATGACGCAGTTCGATTTGGCGCATGGCTGTTTTCGTGAGGAAATCAGCAGATTCCGCCAACTCCTCGCTCTGCTCGGTTCGCACGTTATCGAGCGGGGCCTTTGCGCGTTCAATGAGCTCGGCGGCATACTCCAACACATCGCGGGCATCAGCAACCCCCAAGCCGGCCAAAACCTCCATCACACGAGCGCGGAATTCGGTACGCTCGCTACTTTTGGCAAATGAAATAGCCTGCGTGATGGAGCCATCGCACGCCTCGATGGCCATGCGGGCTCGCTCGGGGGTTACCCCAACCTTTTGGGATAGAATTCCCGCCGCCTCTTGAGCAGGAATATGGCGAAACGGAACCACCTGACAGCGGGAAACTATAGTGGGGAGCACGCCCTCGCGGGTACGACCCAAAAGAATGAAGACCACACCAGGCACCGGTTCTTCCAAGGTCTTCAAGAAAGCATTTGCCGCCTGAGTGCCCAAAAGATCGACACGATCGAGAATATACACCTTGCTCTTTGCGCGAATGGGAGCAAGCGAAACATCGGAAACGATTTCCCTGATCTGCTCAACAAGATAGCCCTGAGCGCCTTCGGGGGCGTAATAGTGCACATCGGGATGGCGGCGACGCAACACGCGAGCGCAATCGTCGCATTCACCGCAGCCATTCTTATCACACAGAATTGCCTGGGCGAAAGCATATGCCGCAGATGTTTTGTTGGAGCCGGCAGGGCCGGTAAGCAAGTAAGCATGGCTTACGCGACCCGAAGCTATCGTCGCACGAAGAAACTCGCGCACGCGAGGCTGGCCGAGCACTCCATCGAAGACATCAGCCACCGCGCTACTCACCTAAGTTGATCTGGGCTTTTTTATCGGTATTGCGCTCGAGGATAGGCTCAAAGAAACCGGGCTGCCACACAGGGCTGGAAGCATCCCAGCTGAATATATCGGAAAGCTCCCCGAAGATGGTTCGAGCTGTTTCGTCCTTGGAACCCGCGGAGGAAACGACGCGAATGCGCTGGGGGTTTTCTGCCGCGATGCGCATGAATGCGCTATTCACACGCGCATGAAAATCGGCTCCTGCCTGCTCAAGCCTGTCCGCATCACCATGATGGGTGGCCCGTTCAAGCCCTTCTTCAGCGGGGGCTTCTGTGGTGAGCAGGATGGTGCGGCAAGGATGCACCCCCTGGCAAGCAAACACGTTGGCCTGATGCACGAACGACACAGGAAGACCTCGGCCATACGCCTGATAGGCAACCGTGGAATCATAGAATCTGTCGAGCAGAACAACCGCCCCTCGCGCAAGCGCTGGGATGATGGTCTCTTTCACGATTTGGGCACGGGCAGCTTCGTAAATGAGCAGCTCGGCCTGATCGGACATAGCTGAATTCTCGGGATTAAGGACAATCGAGCGCAGTGCTTCACCGATGGCGGTGCCGCCAGGTTCGCGCAGGCACAGAACCTCATGGCCCATCTTGCGCAGGCACTCAGCCAAAAACGTGATATGCGTTGTTTTGCCGGCGCCATCTCCACCTTCAAAGGTGATGAAAATTCCAGGTCCGACAGTAGTATCCTGCGCAGTGGCCACTCGTTAATTCCTATCAGTCGAGAGAGTAAATGTCTTCGCCCATCGTGTCGATACCGACGAAAACGGGGAAATCAGAGACGATGATCTTTCGCAACGCCTCGGTACCCAAGTCATCATACGCTAACGTTTCACACGATTCTATGCACTTCGCAAGAAACGCAGCAGCGCCGCCAACAGCCACAAAATACACTGCGCCATTGTCGATACAGGCCTGACGAACCGCTTCAGAGCGATGCCCCTTGCCTACGGTTGCGGCAAGGCCACAATCCATAAGATAGGGAGCCGCAAAATCCATTCGCGAAGCAGTAGTAGGGCCAATGGCGCCAAACGGACGGCCTGCCGCCGAAGGGGTTGGCCCTGCATAGAAAATGGTTTGGCCCGTCAAGCCATACGGCAGCTCTTTGCCATCCCCCATTTCGGCAAGCAAGCGCTGATGACCTGCATCGCGCAGCGTGAAAAGTGGACCGGAAAGCAAACATGCTTGACCGGCACGCAATTCCTTTGTCTCTTCGGGATTTAAGGGGAGAGTAAGGCGTATTGGATCAGTTGGCATAGCTACTCCCCTTCCGATTCAGACACTTTGACAACATGCGTGGGAACATCGACCGTGGCGCGACGAGTGGCAGAGCAACTCATGTTCACCGCCACGGGAAGCGCGGCAATGTGGCACGGAGCCGTCGCAACACGTACGCCCAACGCTGTGGTTTGGCCGCCCAATGCCCCCGCGCCAATTCCCGTTGCATTGATTGCGGAAAGCAATTCCGCCTCAAACGCCGCGGCATCGGGATTGGGGTTCACGGTACCAAGCGGGCGCATCAAAGCGCGCTTGGCCAAGCCGCCGACCTTGTCGAACGTGGCGCCCACGCCTACGCCCACCACCAAAGGCGGACAAGCGTTTGCGGCCTTCTCACGCACGCAGGCAAGCACGGTATCGACAACGCCCTGCTTGCCAGCGCTTGGGGTGAGCATAACCACACGGCTGGCATTGTCGGAGCCGCCGCCTTTCAGCATCACATGCAAACGGCAAACCCCTGGCTCATCGACAAAATGAACCTCGCAGAAAGCCGGCGTGTTGTCTTGCGTGTTGTCGCGATCGAACAGCGCATCTTTTACCACCGATTTACGCAAACGCGCATCGATGTAGGATTTCGCAACAGCATCGTTCACGCGAGAAAACACATCGCCGGGAACCAGCACGTCAGGGCCTGCTTCCAAGCATACCCATACCGTACCCGTGTCTTGGCAGATAGGCACGCAGTCATCTGCGGCAACGCAAGCGTTTTGCACCAGTTGGTCCAAAACGATGCGAGCACGGGCGCCGGTCTCGGTTTCGCGAGCAGCAACCAAACCCGACAAGATATCGTCGGGAACGCGCGTTGCCAGCTGCGGGATAAGGGGCAGCAGCGCCGCCTCGATATCGCCAGGGGTTACCGTTAGCATGTAGTCACCTTAGAACGATTGTTTACTCGGGAAGATTCTCGAGACCCTTCTTAACGCTGGCAGCAGATTCCTGCAGGGCGGCCAGCTCTTCGGGAGTGAGATCGAACTCGACGATTTCCTCAACGCCGCCCTTGCCCAAACGGACGGGGATGTTCATATACAGATCGTTCAGACCGTACTGACCGTCGATGTAAGCGCAAACGCTCAGTACTTCCTTGGAATCGGTGAGGATAGCCTCGACCATTTTGGCAATGGAAGCGCCGGGGGCATAGTAGGCAGAGCCCGTCTTCAGGAAGGAAACAACCTCGGCGCCACCCTTGGTGCAGCGCTTGGTAACCTCGGCAATGTCCTCTTCGCTCATGAGCTCGGTAATAGGAGTGCCCTTGACGGTGGTGAAGCGAGGCCAACAAACCATGCCCTCGCCGTGAGCACCAAGCGCCCAAGCGGTAACGTCAGCAGGATCGCAGCCAAGCTTTTCGCATACCGCAAAAGACAAACGGGAGGAGTCGAGCACGCCGCCCATGCCCATAAGACGATTGGAAGGCAAGCCGGACTTCTTGAAAGCCAGGTAGGTCATAACATCGAGCGGATTGGTAACGCAGATATAGATGGCGTTCGGAGAAGCAGCCATTGCCTGCTCGATAACAGAAGACATGATGCCGGAGTTGACACCAAGCAGGTCTTCACGGGTCATACCAGGCTTGCGAGCGATGCCAGCGGTGATTACCACGATGTCGGAATCGGCGGTTGCCGCATAATCGTTGGTGCCCGTTACCTTAACGGTGAACTTTTCCACCGAACGCATGTGCATCATATCAAGTGCCTTGCCCTGGGGCAGACCCTCTGCCACGTCCACCAAAACGACGTCGGCGAGATTCTTGGAAGCGATGATGTGCGCAGCGGTTGCACCAACATTGCCTGCACCTACGATAGTGACCTTGCTCATTATTCCTCCTGAACGGTTTGGATTCGCCACGTGCCCTCACGGCACGTAATTGTTTTATTCTACTCTTTCTTTATTTCCTCTATGGAAAAACCCGGCCCACCCATAAGAACAGCTGTTTCCGCCCATTACAGTCCGAGATAGGCCGTCGATGAACTTCGGTGGCGATCATCCGGCGCATGGCGATGGCAAGATATCGCCCCGATGCGTTCCCAAGCTGCCGACCATGGCAAGATTGCGCCCCGATGCGTTCCCGTGCTGCCGGCCATGGCAAGATATTGCCCTGATGCGTTCATGAAGGGGCCTCGGACGGGAAAAACACCAGTTCGTGGCAACATATCGCCTGCATGTATTCAAATACAGCTAATTTTGGCAAGATATGCGTGGCATGTATCCGAAAGGCCCCGCAAAGCGCCGTTGGGGAATGCACCGCGCGAACATCTTGCCACCAAGGGGCGTTTTCGCCGTCCGAAGCACTCGAATCATGCACGGCGCACGAATCCTGCCATCCTCTGACGGACTTGCCCCTGCGCAGGGGCTGCATTGACGCACACCTCCAGCATTGTGCTGGTACTGATGGCCCTGCCCCTGCGCAGGGGCTCCTGCCCGAGCAACCGCATCGCGGGATCGCCTTTCAACGGCCTGGCCCCTGTGCAGGGATGGCCTCCCATACGGGCCGTGGTTCGCGGACCCTTCTCAACGCCTGGCCCATGTGCAGGGATGACCCCAGCGCCCCGCCGATGCCCGCCACCTGCCGATACCCGCCGCTCGCCGTGCCCGTTGCAGTCAGGGACAAGCCGCCGATGGGCTTCGGCGGCGATCATCCGGCGCATGGCCTGCAGTCCGGCCAAGCCCCGAGGGGCCGCCGACTGCGTCATCTCGACGGGCAGGCCGACAACGGAATGCTGCGCAGAACTGGGCCTGGATTCCAAAACCGCGAACAAGTGGGCGCAGAACCGCCGGCGG